>NC_017455.1:989683-1319578 GCF_000165465.1 Halanaerobium praevalens DSM 2228 | reverse complement strand
AAATTTTAGAATCAAATTTTGATTCACTCTCAACTTATAATATTATGCCTGATTATACAATTAAAGAAATTAAAAATTTAATTAACTTATTAATTGCAGATAACTATCTTAGTCAATCAGGGGCTAAATATCCTCTCTTAAAATTAAATAAAAAATCATATAAAATTTTAAATGGTGAACTTAAAGTTGCAAAAAGAATAGAAAAAGGTCAAGAAAAAGTAAGTGAAGATAGTGAACTCTTTTTAGTCCTAAAAGATTTACGCCAAAAAATTGCTCAAAAAGAAGAAGTACCACCTTATATTATTTTTCACGATAGTACTCTAAAAGATATGTGTAGAATTTCACCTCAAACCAAAACTGAAATGTTAACAGTTAGTGGGGTAGGAGAAGTGAAATTTGATCGTTATGGCCAAGATTTTTTGGATAAAATAATAAAAGAAAATAAGCTTTAAAATAACTATTAGCACCTTATTAGATAGTTGAAATCATCTACTAAGGTGCTTATTATGTATTCTAAATATTTATTGATTTTCTGGGAATTCAATTCTAGTTTTGGGTAAACTTTCTGGATAATTTTTTTGAATAAATTTAATTAATTTTTCACGCAAATACACTCTTAATTCCCAAGCAGTTGGTGAATCTTCTGCACTAACTAAAATTCTGAGTTCCATTGTTTTGGGACTAGCATCTGTAACCTGTACAACTTTAACTTTACCATCCCACAGAGTATTTTCAGACAGTAAGTGATCTAATTC
This sequence comes from Halanaerobium praevalens DSM 2228, assembly GCF_000165465.1. GTDB lineage: Bacteria > Bacillota > Halanaerobiia > Halanaerobiales > Halanaerobiaceae > Halanaerobium > Halanaerobium praevalens. The sequence continues at coordinate 1,318,823 of NC_017455.1, read as the reverse complement.
CTCTCTAATTGCATCTACAGAGATTGTATAATCAGTATATAAAAAAACTGTTCCTAAAATAAAAGACGATTTTCTGGTCCAATTTTGAAAGATATTATCAATAAAATAAGTAGTAGGTACTACTAATCTTCTGCGATCCCAGACTTTAACAACTACATAAGTTAAATTTATCTCTTCAATCCAGCCCCATTCACCATTTACAATTACAACATCTTGAACTCTAATTGGTTGGGCAATAGCTAATTGAATACCCGCAATTATAGAAGCAATAATTTTTTGAGCTGAAAAACCAATTATAATACTTGCTACTCCAGCTGAAGCAAAAAGACTGATTCCAATTTTTTTGATTGAATCAAAAGTCATTAAAGCAGCTGCAATTGCAATAAAAATAATTAAAACTTTAAATACTCTTTCTAAAATTCTATATTGAGTATGAATTTTGCGAGCCTTTAAATTATTACTAGCATCTATTCTGTGAGTATCATCAAGATAAAGCCTGATTAAATGCATTAAGCGAATAATAAACCAGCTGCTCAGAAAAATAAGGCTAATCCTCAAAAAATGATTTAAAATATTTAAGAGATGATTAGTCTGTTCTAAATAATAAAAAGGGATTAAAAGAGCAGAATTGAGCATCAAAAGTAATAGAGGTATTTTGAGATTTTCACGAATCTGTTTATATCTTCTTTCACTTAAATCTTTTAAAATAAATCTGGTTGAATAAAGTAGGATAAAATAAATAATTGTAAAAATAATTAGAGAAATCAAAAAATCTAAGTACATAATATTTGCCTCACTCTCACTAATATTAACTAAAAATTTAATCTTAGTTTTATTAAAAATATTGTAACATATTAGCTTTTAAAATCAACTTTAAAATAGAAAAACCCCTACTAACTTTGCTTAAAATTAGTAGGGGGTAGTAATTATTTTTTTAATTATTATTCACCATAAAATGCATTTTTATAGATTGTTTTCATATCTTTTACTGTGGGTTCTTTAGGATTAGTTAAAGTACAAGGATCTTGGTGAGCATTTTCAGACATTCTATCTAAAATAGCTTCAAATTCGTCAGCATTATATTCAGCATTTTCAATTTCAGCAAAAGAAGCTGGAATATCTAAACTTTGATTTAATTCACGAATCGAATCAGCTAAGCTTTTAATACCTAGATTTTTTTCTATAGTTTTGAATTTAGCTTCTGCTGCTTGATAGTTAAATTCTATTACATAAGGTAATAAGATTGCATTAGCCAAACCGTGAGTAATATAGAATTCCCCACCAATTTTATGGGCTAAACTATGGATAATTCCTAAAGAAGAATTAGAGAAGGCCATTCCGGCAATTGTAGATGCATTATGCATTTTTTCTCTAGCTTCCATATCATCACCATCTTTATAAGCACGTGGTAAATATTCAAAAACCATTTCTATTGCTTTTAAAGCTAAAGCATCTGTATAATCACTAGCATTAGTAGAAGTAAATGATTCAACTGCATGAGCTAAAACATCCATTCCTGTATTAGCAGTAATTTGAGGTGGCATTGTAGCTGGAATTTGAGGATCAATAATTGCTGCATCAGGTACTATTTCGGGAGATACAATTGGGTATTTAATTTTCTTTTTAGTATCTGTAATTACAGAAAAAGCTGTAATTTCCGAAGCAGTTCCACTAGTAGAAGGAATCGCTATAAATTTAGCTTTATTCCTTAATTTAGGCATTGAACCAACTTCAATAATATCTTCAAATTCTAAGTCTGGATGTTCATAAAAAGCCCACATTATTTTAGCAGCATCCATAGTTGAACCACCACCAAGAGCAACTACTAAGTCAGGTTCAAATTCTAACATATCTTTTTTACCTCTTAATACTGTTTTAACAGAGGGGTTAGCCTCAACATCATCAATTACAATTGTTTCTATATTAGCTTCAGCAAATTTCGCTTTAGTTTTTGCTAAAAAGCCTAAATCTTCCATAACACCTTCATCAGTTACAATAGCTGCCTTTTTAGCATCTAAAGTCGATAAATAATCTAAGGCACCTTCTTCAAAATGAATTTCTCTGGGAATTAAAAATGATTTCATTAGTAAACATCTCCTTATAGTGTTATTTAGTTTCTTTTTAATTATGAGTGTTTTACTCAACATAAATAATTTTATCATAACAGATTTCAATGTCAAGCTATTTGTGTAATTTTTCACTAAAAATTTTATTAATCAAGTTTAATTATAATAATAACTCTATTTTATAAAATAGAGTTAAAGTTTAGATAATAAAACAAATTGGATAGCAAGTACAGAAAAGAGTGATCCTTATGAGATAGATAATAATTTACTGGTAAGATTAAAAACTGGAGAAATAATAATTGAAAATAGAGGAGATCATAATCTACTTTTAATGCCATTTAAAGATTATAAAGGAGAAATAAGTGGTTATTTTAAAGCTGTTTTTAATCGCAGTCAGATTGTAAATAAGTTGAATATTTTAGCAAGAAATGTTGTGATTTTTGCTGTAATTGGAATTATTTTAACTTGTTTTATTGTCTTTTTAGTGGCAAAGAAAATTTTTAATCCTTTAGAAAAGTTTGAATCTATGTTTGCTGCCCTAGCTTTAGGTAATCTAAATGTTTATTATCCTATTAAAACAGTTAATTGTTCAGAAATTATTGATTGTAAAGAAGATTGTCCTGATTTTGCTCATAATAATGTAACCTGTTGGTTTGATGTAGGTTCTTATGCTCCAGAGTTTGGCAAAGAAGTTCACTGTCCTAAAATTAAAACTGAAGAATATGATGATTGTACTGAATGCGAAGTTTATAAACAAGTAAATAAAAATGAAATAGAAAAATTAGGAGCAAACGAAAGAGCAGAAGAAGTTGCAGCTTCCAGTGAAGAACAGGCAGCCTCTACTAAAATAATAGTTGAATCAGCAGAACAATTAGTAACAATAGTTATTAAATTAAATAAAATTATTTCTAACTTTAATTTTGATCAAGATTAATAATTTTTAGAGATTATATCTCTTATCAATCTCTGTACTTTTATTGAAAATAGTGCAGAGATTAATAAAATTGCTTAACCTATTAATGGAAAAGATATCTAAGCTTGACAATTGATAATTGATTATTTACAATATAATTGTAATAATTAAATATTTTTTTGAAGAAATTGTTTGAAAATTTTAACTTCAGGTGGTGTTTAAATGAATAATTTGAGTGCTTTTGATATTATTGGTCCAGTAATGATTGGACCATCTAGTTCTCATACTGCAGGTGCTGTTAGAATTGGCAATTTGGCTAAAGAAATTGTTGATAATCAACTTAAAGAAGTAAAAATTTATTTTCATGGGTCTTTTAAAGAAACTTATCAAGGTCATGGAACAGATAAAGCTATTATTGGAGGTTTACTTGGCCTAAAAACTGATGATAGTAAAATTAAAGAATCATTTAAGCTAGCAAAAGCAGAAGGTTTTAGTTTTGAATTTTTTCCAGCTGATTTAGATGATGTCCACCCAAATACGATGAAATTAGAAATTATTGATCAAGATGAAATCGAAACTACAATAGTTGCTTCTTCGATTGGAGGAGGAAATATTATTGTAAGTGAGCTCAATGGAACAGAAGTTAAATTAAAAGGAGAATATTATACTTTAATTACTTTTCATAGTGATAAGCCAGGTTTAATTGCTAAAATTTCTGAAATTTTACAAATCTATAATTTAAATATTGCTGAAATGGAAGTTTTAAGAAAAGAAAAAGGAAGCCAAGCTACAGCAATTATTAATTTAGATCAAAAAGTAGAAAAACATATTTTAAAATTATTAAGTGATATACCTGGAATTAATAATATAAAATTAGTTAAACCACTAGTTTAGGAGGCTAAAAATGGAAGATTTTAAAACAATAGCAGAATTAATTGCAATAGCGGAAAAAAATAGTAGTTCTTTAGCTCAAGTTGTTATTAATAGAGAAAAAGCATTAACTGACAAAAGTGAAAAAGAAATAAGAAATAAGATGGCAGAAAGTTTAAAAGTAATGCGTCAATCAATTAAAAAAGGCCTAACTGAAGATATTAGTTCTATGAGTGGTTTAACTGGAGGAGATGCTCAAAAAGTAGAAAAGGCAAGAAAAGCAGGTAAATCGATTGCTGGTGATCTTTTTTCCAAAATAATTGCTAATACTTTGGCTGTATCTGAATTAAATGCTGCTATGGGAAAAATTGTTGCTTGTCCAACTGCTGGTTCTTGTGGGATTTTACCAGGGAGTTTAACAACAATTGCAGCTGAGCATGACTGTAGTGAAAAACAAATTATAGATGCTTTATTTGTAGCATCTGGTTTTGGAATTGTAATTGCCAAACAAGCCTCAGTTTCTGGAGCTGCAGGTGGTTGTCAGGCTGAATGTGGTTCTGCTTCTAGTATGACTGCTGCTGCTATTACATATTTGCTAGGCGGAACTAAAGCTCAAGTTGCATCAGCTGCTGCTATAGCACTTAAAAATTTATTAGGCTTAGTTTGTGATCCAGTTGCAGGTTTAGTTGAGGTTCCCTGTATTAAAAGAAATACTATTGGCAGTAGTAATGCTCTGACAGCTGCCGAAATGGCCTTAGCTGGAGTAGAAAGTGTAATTCCAGTTGATGAGGTTATAGTAGCAATGAAAAAAATTGGTGATGCTCTTCCTTCTTCTTTAAAAGAAACTTCTCAAGCTGGACTAGCAGCTACTCCTACTGCAAATAAGATAAAAGAAGATTTATTAAAAAATTTATAATAAAAATAAATTTGAGTTAAATAATCAATTTTAAAACTAAATTTAATTGATTAAAATAATATTTTTTAATTTTATTAAAAAGTTGATTATTCTGTCAAAAGAAGGTATAATTAATATTAAGTTGATTATTTATAATTTTAGCAAATTTTATGTTTAGCTGTAGGAGTGGGAAATAATGAGCAACTGTGAAATTAGTTAAGTTAAATTAAAATCTGTGCTAAAGCACAGGAAAGGATTTGGTGATTATGATTTCCTTAAATAGTGCTAGGAGTTTAGTTAGAGAAGTAAAAGGTGAAGATTTATCTTTATTGTATACAGATCTTACTCTTAGAGATTGGGCTAGAAGGGGTATTATCTCTCATATGCAAGTTGAAGCTGGAAAGGCTATGTATCCAGATATTGTAACAGTAGAAATTTTAACTGCTATTAATTTAAAAGCAGACTATAAACTTTCAGAAATTGCTGAAGCTAGAAAATGCTTGGAACTTGAGGGTGGTCATCCAAATCAAATAACAGAAGCAGAGTTAATCCGTTTTGTTAACTGCAGTAAATTATTTAATGATAAAAAATTAGTAACTAAATTAACAGTTCCTAAAATAGATTCCTTAGAGAAAATAAAAGAGTTAATTGATGATTTATTAGCAGAAAAAAAACATTTAGAAATAGTGGGTTCCTACTTAAAGGAATTTCTGAAAGCTGAACAGCAGCTAAAAGAAGTTAAAGCTAAAAGAAAAGAAGCTCAACCTATAAGTATTTGACCAATATAATATATTGGTCTTTTTTTGCTTTAATTTAAAATAAATAAATTTAAAGCTAATTTCTAATTTTTTAAAGGAATTATCATTAAAATAGATAATATTATTAATAGGGTATTATAAAATAGGGAGGTTATAAAATGAATTATAGTCAATATTTAAAGACTTTTGATGCTCAAAAAATATTTTTAAACAAAGATTTAGTTAAGGCCCCTAAAGCTATTATTATAATTGTACATGGTCTTGATGAACATCAGGGAAGATATGATTATCTAACAGGTTGTTTAAATCAAGCAGATTTTTCTGTTTATAGATTTGATAATAGAGGTCATGGTAGATCAGATGGTGCTCAAACATATATAGATGATTTTAATACTTTTTTAGAAGATACTAAAAGTGTTTATGATTTAGCAGCAGAAGAAAATCCTGAACTGCCAATTTTTATGTTAGGTCATAGTATGGGTGGTTTTATTAGTGCAGCTTTTGGAGTTAAATACCCAGATAAATTAGAAGGGCAAATCTTAACTGGAGCAGCAACAAATGAGATAGAAGCTTTTGCAGAATTAAAAGAATTAAGTCTTGCAGAAAATCCAGATATGAAATTACCAAATGAACTTGGAAATTTAGTTTCTAAATCAGATTATGTTGTAGATGCTTATGAAAAAGATCCTTATGTTTCAGAATTTACTACTTTAAAGTTAATGAAAGTACTTCTAGAAGAAGGTATTCCTTGGTTAGTAGATAATTTAGCTAATTATAAATATCCAGTTCTTATTTTACATGGAGCAGATGATCAAATTGTTGACCCAGAATGTTCAGAAAAATTATATAATTTAATTGCTTCTGAAGATAAAGAAAAAAAGATCTATCCTGGGCTTTATCATGAGATTTTAAATTCAGCTGAAAAAGGAGAAATCATTAGAAAAATTATTGACTGGATTGAAGCTAGAATATAGTTTAAATTAAATAGAAATTATCATTAAAAAGGCTCTTCTTAAAAGAAGGGCTTATTTTTCTTAGCACAATGATTTTTAATTTTAGTAAAACAAATAATAAAAAGAGGTGTTTGAATGAGAGAACCAATGTCAGAGTTGTATCAAAAATCAATTGAAATTTTAAAAGAAAGAGGAGTAGAAGTTGAAGCGATAGCTGAGTTAGTAAAAGCACTCCAAAAACCATATAATCCTAATATTAGTTTAGAAATTTGTTTGGAAAATGTTGAAGCTGTTTTGCAAAAAAGAGAGGTTGCTCATGCAATATTAACGGGAGTTGCCTTAGATCAATTAGCTGAAAAAAAGGAATTACCAGAACCCTTACAAAGTATTATTGCAAGAGATGAAGGACTTTATGGAATTGATGAAATAATACCTTTATCAATAGTTAATTTGTACGGTACTATTGGTTTAACTAGTTATGGCTTTTTAGATAAAAAGAAGTTTGGGATTATTAAAGACTTAGACACTAAAAAAAATGGTAAAGTAAATACTTTTTTAGATGATTTAGTAGCAGGAATTGCTTCTGCAGCAGCTAGTCGTTATGCTCATGGAGATGGAACTGAATAATTTAATATTACTTTAATTAAGATAGTAAAAAAATTAGAAATATTAAAAATTAAATAAAACTAAAATTTTAAATAGCCATTTTATCTCCAGCCAATATATAATCTGGATGGAGATTTTTTGGAAGTTTGAGATAAATAAAAGGAGGATAAAAAATGGAAAATTATAATCAAAAAAAGGCGAAAGTTGCTGTTGTTCAGGCAGCACCAGTGATTATGGATCAAGCAAAAACGATTACTAAATTAGAATCTTTAGCAATTAAAGCAGCTGAAGCAGGAGCAGAAATTGTTGTTTTCCCAGAAGCTTTTATCCCAGCTTATCCGCGGGGCTTAAGTTTTAAAACAAAAGTTGGTAGCCGCTCCAAAGAGGGAAAAGAAGATTGGTTTAGATACTGGGAAAACTCTGTTCAGGTACCTGGAAAAACAACTGCCAGATTAGCAAATTTGGCTAAAGAAAATAATATTTATTTAGTTGTTGGGGTTATAGAAAAAGAAGTAGGAGCTAAAAGAACTCTATATTGTACAGTTTTATATTTTACTCCAGAAGGAAAGTTAGCTGGCAAACATCAAAAATTGAAACCAACTGGTTCTGAAAGATATATCTGGGGAGAAGGAGATGGAAGTACTTTAACTGCTATCGAAACTCCTTATGGTAAGCTTGGTGGTTTAATCTGTTGGGAAAACTATATGCCTTTAGCTAGAGCAGCCATTTATGCTAAAGGGGTTAAGATTTATGTTGCTCCAACTGCTGATTCCAGAGAAGAATGGCAGTCAACAATGCGCCATATTGCTTTAGAGGGCAGATGCTTTGTTTTAGCCTGTAATCAATTTGTAACCAAGGCTATGTACCCCAGTGATTTAGCCTGTTATGATGAACTAGAAACTGAGCCAGATTTAATGTGCCGAGGAGGAAGTGCAATTATTGCTCCAACTGGAGAATACATAGCAGGACCTGTTTATGATCAAGAAGAGATTTTATATGCTGATTTGGATTTGAGTTTAATTACTAAAAGCAGTTTTGATTTTGATGTTAATGGACATTATTCAAGGCCAGATGTTTTTCAATTAATAGTCAATGAAAAAGAACAAAAAAATGTAAAGTGGCAAAAATAAATTGGAGTGGTAGCCAATGAAAATAATAAAAAAATTAACTTTAAAAACTGAATTATATTTCGTTTTTGCTTTTATTATCCTAATTTTAGTTGGCTTGGGAGCAGGCGGTCTTTATGCTATTAATCAAGTTCATTTTGAAAACCAAAAATCGATTTCTAAATGGAAAAATATTAATTTTATTTCAGAAAAAGAAAATGAGCATCTAGTTTGGGTCCACGAATTAAATAAGGCAATAAATTCAAATAGTCAATTTGAAGGAGAATTAGATTATACTAATTGTTCTTTTAGAGAGACTTATTTTAAAATAATTAATTCTGATGAATTTACTAAAATGCCTGCTCAAATTCAAAAAGTTTTAAAAGATATTGAAAAACCTCATAAAAATTTGCATGATTCTGCTGCCAAAATTAATGCAACTTTAGAACAAAAAACTTTTTCTTCAGAAGCTAAAGCACTCAAAATATTTAAAAATGAGACAATGACAAGCTTAAATCAGCTGCAGAGTCTTTTTAATGAATATAAGAGTTATTTAGAAAATCAAGCAGTAGCAAATGTTGATCAAGTAGGAACTAATGTGGAAAAAATGAGAAATTATATAATTACAGCTTTAGCTTTAATTTTAATTTTAATCTCCTTATTTGTCTACTTTTTTACCAGAAGAATAAATAAGTCCTTAGCTAAAACTATTAATTTAGCTGATAATATTGCTGCTGGTAATTTGCAAGTTAATAATTTAGAATTAAAAAGAGATGATGAAATTGCAAAATTAGCCAAAGCTTTAAATAAAATGAAAAATAATATTAAGTTTATGATTTCAGATATTGATAAAATTGCTAATAATCTATTTGATTCAAGTGGGAAATTATCGACTTCAAGCCAAGAAGTAACTGAAAGATCTAAAAAAGTTGGTGCTTCTATTGCAGAAGTTGCTGCTGGTTCAGAAAAACAGTCAACTCAAGTTAAAAGAGCAAATAAAAGTATTAAAGAATTAGATCAAGAAATAAATGAAGTAGAAAATAATTCTCAAGCAATGGATGCTCAAGCTAATCAAGCGATCGATAATATTGCTGAAGGTAATGAAAATATTAATAAATCAATTGATAAAATTAAAAGTGTAAAAGATAATTCACATCAAACTGCTCAAGATGTAAATAATTTAGGTGAACTATCAAATAAAATTGGAGATATTGTAGAACTAATCAATAAAATAGCCGAACAAACTAATTTATTAGCTTTAAATGCTGCTATAGAAGCTGCTAGAGCCGGAGAAGCTGGGCGAGGTTTTAGTGTTGTTGCAGATGAAATTAGAGAATTGGCAGAAGAATCAGCTACTGCTACTGATCAGATTAATAATTTAATTAAAAGAATCCAAAAAAGTGTAAATAATGCTGTTGGTAAAATGAAAGCTAATGAAGAAGTAGTTGATGCTAGTGTTGAAGTTATTGTAGGTACGGGTAAATCTTTTGCTAAGATCAAAGAAGCTACTTTAAAATTAAGTAATTTGATCGAAAATATAAGTTCTAAAACAAGCAAAATTAGTCAAAATAGTAAAGCAGTTAAATTAACAATTGAAGAAATTGCAGCTGTAAGTAAGACATCTGTTACTAAATCAGATGAGGTTGCTCAAACAAGTACTGAACAAATTAATTCTACTCAAGAAATTGTTAAAGGAACAGATAATTTGGCTGAAATGGCTGCTAAATTGAAAAAAGCTATAAACCAATTTAGTTTATAAATTGTGATTTTTGGCTAAAAATTTTAAATAATTTAGCTCTTAAAAAATTATATTTACTACCAAAAGAAGCTTTTCTTTACTCTGAAAAGTTTCTTTTTTTGTCTTTTTCTAGCTAATATTAGTTAAATTTTTTGTTCTAAAAACACTAATATTTTAAAAATTGCGATATTTCGAGTTGCAGGCTTAAATTAAAAATGCTATACTAGCAACAAATTGATATTTTTTGCTAATTTTAATCAAAATAAGATAAAAATACTAATTTAAAAAAAGTTTAAAAATAAGATTTAAAAAAGAATTTTAATCCAATTTAATTACAAGCCTAAGTTTTTTGCTTTGCTCTTTTTGCAAAATAAAAAAATTTGATTTTAAAAATCATAATCCTTGTTTTGACAGTCATTTCAATACTATACCTGATGGCATCTAGATGGGATAATTAATGGGATGCCCAATTCTCTAGAACTAGAACTAGCTCTAGAACTAGCTCTAGAACCAACTCAAGCTCTAGAACAAGAACTAAAAAAAAGACCGTTTTGATTAAGACTTATTTTTTAGCCTTCAGAGTAAAAAAATTAATAACAGGATATTTTTTAGAGATTAATAATATTTTTAATTAGTAAATAAAAATTAATTTTAAGCTTTAAATTATTTAAGGAAAAAGAAAGGTGATAGAAAATGTCAACAGCAACAGTAGGTTTTGAAGAAGATTTATGGAAGTCATCAGATAAATTAAGAAATAACATGGATCCAGCTGAATATAAACATGTAGTTTTAGGTTTAATATTTTTAAAATATATTATGGGTTTAAATTTTTTGTACTATTTTGTTTAATTTGGTAGTTTAGAAAAAGTTATTTATAGTATATTAAAAAATATGAAGGGCTGATTTTATAAATAGATTATTTAAAAGAAATATAAAACGATAGCCGAACACTTTATTATCAGCTTCCTTAAAGTATATCTCAAAACTATAGTAGAAAGGATTAATCAATATGCTAATTCAGGCAACAAATTAAATTAAGAGATGAATTAAATTTGGAAGAACTTGATCAAAAAGAAAGACCGGCTTTATTTTCCTGGCATGCTAATTTTTTTAGATTAAACCGCCGTAAAACAGTTGTCTTAGTTAATGATGCTACTGATTATACAGTGATTCTGTATGGAATGAAAAAAAATGATTTTAATAATTTTCAGGAGCGAGTAAAAGCAGGGATAAGAAGGGCTTTTGAGCGAGAGGGAATTAAAGCAAGTTTAATTAAAAAATATTTAAGTCAATTTGAAGATTTTTATTATCAGAAAACACAAGATAGAAGTCATATAGCGAGAATAAATAATTCCTGTAAATTTGCTAAAAGATTTGCTAATATCGGTTCAACCCCCTAAATATGGAGAATATGTTTGTTAAGCTCGTTCATTCTTAGTTTCTCATTTTTCTATTCAAGCTAATACTGGTTCAGCAACTATTTTTTCTGCTTTAGCCAGTTTATAAAATTTTGCTGGCGGCATATCATTAAGACTGCCATGACGGTATCTGTTATTATAATAATTCATATATTCGCTGACTTTTTTGTAAGCATCTATAAAGCTGCTGAATTCATTGATTGAGTAACAATCTTTTTCTAAAACTGAATGAAATGACTCTATATGAGCATTCATATTAGGAGTTCTAACTGGGATTCTCTGGTGTTCCAATCCCAAGCTTTCACAGGTGTCTCCAAATAATTTAGAGACAAATTGTGGTCCGTTATCTGTTCTAATCTTAGGCAAATTCATGCCTTTATACATCTTTCTTTTATTTAAAGCAGCCTTTAATACTCTGCAGGTATCTTTAGCTTTACAGCTTAATCCCAGGTGATAATCAATAACTGTTTTATCAAAGACATCAATTACTGACATCTGGAAAAAGAATTGGTCTGTTCCATCTATGTAGCCGTATTTTAGGTCCATCTGCCAGAGCTGATTTGGATCTGTGATTTCTTCCTGTTTGGCAATCTTTTTAGGGCGAATCTTTTTGATTTTTCTTTGCGGCCTTAATATGTCTAATTCTTTGCATAATCTATATACTTTTTCTTGTTGATTTTCAATTTATAGTCTTCTTTTAAGCAGACTGTAAGCTTTCTGTAACCATAAGGAAAGCCATCACCTGCTATTAGTTCCAAAAGCCATTCTTTAATCTGCTCATCAGATATTTTTTCACCTGATTCAGTTAGGGAATAGCCTGGTATAGGTCTTCCTTTAGGATTATTGGAATTGCTGCTGTTAGTGCTTTCACTTTTGGTTTCTCTATTTATATTACTGTAATAAGTGGAAGAATTAAGCCCAACAAAGTCTAAAACAATAGAGGTATTATATCCTTTATTTATCCACTTTGATGCAATCTGAACTTTGAGGGCTATCGGGGGTTTACATTATCTCGTAACTCCCTTAATATTGCCAGTTCTAGTTCCTTTTCTGCTACAATTTTTTTGAGCTTATCATTTTCATCGCTCATTTTATCAAGTCTATTTTCGATCTCTTTCATTTTCTTTTTTTCATCTTTAGGAAGAGATCTAACTGATCCAGTTTCTTTAGCTTTTTTAACCCAGCTATAGACAGTATGTTTAGAAATATTATGTCGTCTTGCTACAAGAGCTGTGTTGCCAATTTCGCGACATTCTTTTACAATTTGTTCTTTAGTTTCATCGGAATATTTTCTTTTTGCCATTGGTGGTTCCCCCTTGTAATTAGAGTATATCACTTTTAAACTTTTTCTCCAATTCTGTTAGGGGGCTATATAGAAAGCTTGTCCACGATTAGAGAGGCTAGCTGAATATTTTTACATATAAATCAACAAATTAACTGAAAAAAGCATCAAAACCTTTAAGGTTTATAGCCATTTCTAAAAAAAGAAAATAGTAAGCACTACGAAATTATTGGCTCATTTGATTATATAGTAATATAATGATAAAATAAAAATAATAAAATGAAGACAAATATTAATAAAAGGGGGGGTTATAATGAGTATTAAAGTATCTTTAAATGCTAAAATTGATAAGAAATTACATAAAAAACTAAAAATTAATTTATTAAAAGACGATTTAACATATAAAGATTGGCTAATTAAGCAGATAAACGAGTATATAGAAGAATAACCTCCTAAAATATAAACTAATATTATGAAAAAAGATTTTAAAGATTTATTGGCGAATTAGTTTTATATAATGCTTGAATCAAATCGACAATTATTGAAGATGATATGGAGATCATAGTAAAAATTTTAGAATATGCAGGATGATTTTTAAGCTAAGAAAAAAAGAGGTAGAAAAATCACTGAAAGAGATTTGCTCAGAAAAATAGAAAATACCATAAAATATTACCATTTTTAATATAGAGTAGGAAAAGATAATAATCAGGAAGGCATCTGTGAAAATCAAATAATATTTAAAAAGACCTCTAGAATTAAGCAAAATATATTAGGTTGTATGAGAATATATTCGGTTACTTTAGAGGTTTAAAATATTTAAAGGTATAAAATTTTTGGAAATATAAAGTTACATCTAAAGAGAATTAAGTACAATATCAGTAAATCAATGTTTTAGAATGCTTGATTCAATAAATAATAAGCCTGATCTTCCAGTAATAGTTTTTAAAATTGGTAAAAGGGTAAATTTAAACTATGTAAATTCTTATGCTAGGTATAAAGAAAATCAAGTAGATTTAAATAGACTATTTAGACCTAGTCAATATAAAAAAAGAAGTTATGGATGAATTTCCTTAATTGTATGAAAGATTGATTATTCAATTAGATAAAGAAGTGGGAAATAAAGAGAGTTTTATATGATTTTTGTTTATAAAATAGAATGCAGATGTAAAAGCTGGACTCAATTACTTTTACCTAAGGTATATGACTATGTATGGATTTTGACACTTTTACGATTTGTAGAACACTGAGTTGAAGTACATAATAAACTCAGGAGGTATTCAAATAGGAAAACAAATAATTTTTATTGAATAATTCAAAAGAAATGCTGTTGAGTAGAATTTTTACTCAAATAAAACTGTTAAATAATTTGCTAAAGATCTAGATATTACTTATAATAATATTATTCGCTATTTTAGAGAATATAGAAACAAAGCAAAATGTGCTTTCCTTAGTAATGGAAAGCAGAAATTAACAGTTGATTAACAAAAAATAAAGAATTGAAGAAACTAAATTAGAACGTGATATATATAATAGTAAAAGCTTCCAAAAAAGAAAAAAGAGATAAATTAATATAAATTATTTTTAAAATAATATTTATCTACTTAAAGGGTAACTTTTGCAACTAAATTTGTTACATAAATAATAATATCAAAAAGGAGAAAGATAATAAATGTTGAATTATATAGATTTATTTTCAGGAGCAGGAGGAATGTCTTGTGGATTTGAAAAAGCAGGTTTTGAAAATATCTTTTCATTAGAATTTAACCCAGAATTTGCTGAGACATATAAAAAGAACTTTCCTAAAAATAATTTAATAGTTAAAGATATAGCAGATATATCTGAACCAGAAGTAAAAAAAATAATAGGTGAAACAGATGTAGATGTAATAGTAGGAGGACCACCTTGTCAGGGATTCAGTTTAGCAGGTAGAATAGGAAGAACATTTATAGAAGATGATAGAAACTATTTATTCAATGAATTTGTTCGAATTGTTTCTATAGTTAAACCTGAAATGTTTATATTAGAGAATGTTGCTAGGATGGCAAGACATAATAACGGCAACACAATTATTGAAATCATAAATGAATTCAAAAAAATAGATTATGATGTTAAGTATGAGGTATTACAAACATCTGATTATGGAATTCCTCAACGAAGAAAACGAATTATTATAGTTGGTACGAAAGACTATACATTTGAATTTCCTAAAAAAAATAATTCTGTTATAACAGTTAAGGATGCAATAGATGATTTACCAACATTAAAAAGTGCAGAAGAATCAAATATACCAAATCATAATGCTATGAATCATTCAGATCAAATGTTAGAGAAAATGTCTTATATAAAAGATGGTGGAGATAGATATGATATACCTGAAAAATTACGTCCTGAGACTGGAGATGCAAGGAAATATATCCGTTATAATAGTAAGGAACCATCACCTACAGTAACAGGGGATATGAGAAAGATATTTCATTATAGCCAAAATAGGGCATTAACTCAAAGAGAGTTGGCAAGACTCCAAACTTTTCCTGATGATTTTATATTTGTTGGAAACAGTACAAAAATACAACAAGAAATTGGTAATGCAGTTCCTCCAAAATTAGCTTATAAATTAGCTTTAAAAGTAAAGGAGAGTTTGAATATAAATGTCTAAAAATGAATTCCCTAAAGTAAATTATATAGGTAACAAGAGAAAAATAGTTGAGTGGATAGGATCAAATATTCCTGTATCAGAAGGTACTATATTTGACTTATTTGCTGGTGGATCTTCCGTTTCATATTATCTGAAAAGTCAAGGTTACAGAGTAATAACAAATGAAGCTTTATATGCCTCTTTTGTTATCAATAAAGCTCTAATAGAAAATAAAGAAACTAAACTTGAATATGATAAAATCAAAGAAATTAAAAATAATAATATAGATAAAAATTTAAGAGAAAGTTTAGATTGGTTAGAAAGCAATTTGTTTTATGCTGATGAAGTAGATGAGTTATCAAAATTTGTAAAATATTCATATGAGCTAGAGAATTATGAAAAATATTTATTCAGGTCATTAATAAGAAGATCTATGATTAGAAAGTTACCTTATTCTAGAATGAATGTAAATTGGAAAAATATAACTAAACTAAGAGACGAGGAATATTCTTATCGAAAATATGGAAGGCGAAGAGCTTATCATAATGAGAGTTTTGAATATCATATTCTAGATAATCTTGATGAGTATAATAACGCTGTTTTTGATAATGGCAAAGAAAACAAATCTTTTCAAATGGATTTTATAGATGCATTAGATTCAATAGAGTCTGTTGATGTATTATATTTAGATCCTCCATATCCAGGTACAATGAATCAATATGAAAATTTTTATGGTAGCTTTGATAAAATTTTTGATAAAAAAATTGAAATAACAAAGCTTAGAAAAAAAGAAAACTTTTTAAATAATATAGAGATTATATTAGAAAAATCTCAAAAAAAATGTGATTTTATTTTGATGAGTTTAAATTCTAGAACAAAACCAACATATAAAAAGATTATGAATTTAATGTCTGAATATGGTAATGTTAAATTAGAAAGTAGAAAACACACTTATCAATTAAGTGGTAAAAAGAAAAAGAATTCTAATGTTGAATTATTAATTATATTAGAATTCTAATTTGTAAGGGGGATAAAATGGAATTTAAGAATAAAAAAACATCTACAACTCAAAACTATGAAAGGTATTGGAAACTAACAGTAGAGTATTCTGATATAAATGGTCATCAATTCATTGATACATTAAAAGTTATTGTAAAATTTATTGATGATCATCCATCTTTAGAAAAGAAGTATGAAAGTAAATTATATCAGAAATTACAGAAAAATATTAATAAAATCTTTCCTAAATCTGATCAAGCTTCTACACGAAAATCAATAAATCAATTTGTAAAGCTTGGTTTTATATTACCCAAATTAAAGGGATATCATGATGAAACAAAAAAATTTATAAAATCAAAAAATGATGAAGAAAGAAAACTTATTTTTTCAGAAATATATTATAAATATGCATCTTTATCATCTAGTGTCACTAAAGATAAAACAAAGATAAAACAAATAAACTTTTTACTTAAAACACTTATGTTTAAATCAGAAAAAAAACTTACAAAGCAAGAGATAATAGGTTTAATGACTACTGATATTAGTTTATATAAAAAAGGTTATTTAAATTCAAAGGAACTATTTTCTAAAAAAAATTTAAGTAAAGTCATAGATTTTGAATCTAGAAAATATAATCAAATAAATTATTTTATGAATTTTTTACAATATGTTCCTGGAATACAAGTAAAAGAAAATAAAAGTGAAATTTGTTATATTGAAGATGAATTTGATACAATTAAAGACGAAGTAAAATTATCTAGAGATCAAACGTTATTTAGGATTATGAAAGAAAAAGTAAAGGCAGAAAGTATTGAGATGTATGGAGATGTAGTTTGTTATCTTACAAAAAAGCCTCAGAAAGGTCTAGTTGTTTCTCATATTTGGCCTTTACAGTATGCATTAGATTCTGGATATATTGATTCAGCATATAATCCTAATAATGCTTTACTTTTAGAACCTAATATTGATGCTTATTTTGATAAATTTGATATTACTTTTAATAAGGATGATGGTATTCCTAAATTTAACGATAATGTTCATCAAGGTTTTATAGAAACTCATAAAAATATGTGTATTGAGGAAAAATTACTTAATAAAGAAAGGGAAGGATATTTGGATATTCATAATAACAATTTTATAGATAAAAAAAATTACATAAATTAGATGATAGTTAATATATAATTAATTATGCAAATAGAATTAAGGTAAATTTTCAAGATTAAAAAGAGGAATTATTATTCGAGTGGTAGAATTGTTTATTAGCAAAATAAAACACAAATTATTAGAAGAGCTCTTCATGAAAGTATAATGATAACCCCAATAATGGTCTAGTAAATTTTGATGATATGAGTAATAATTTATGGAGCACCGGATTTGAACCGTATAAATACCTTGATGACTGGCTGGAGCAGACTGTTATTCAAAATGTATGCTCCAGGTCTATACATTCTTAATATCGCTAATTTGATTGAGAAAATGTATGTTACAAAATACAATGCTAACACTGTCATTAACCTGAAAGATGTTGCAGTAAAGGAAATTGAACAGTGGAAAACTGATCTTTAGAAAAATACTACTCAGTAATTTCTTTAACATATTTGTCAGAGTTAAAATTGAGTTAAACAGCATCTCTTTTGAATTCTTCAGTGTAACTTTTTCTTTCTCACATTTGGGCACCTCCTGAGGTTATTATATATCTTAACTCAGTGTCCTACAAATCGGGGGAGGGTCAAATAATGATTTTAATGATTTAAGAAATAATAAAGTTCAGTTAAGTAAAAGCTTTTATAAATTAACAAAAAAATATTGTAGAGATAATAAAATTGAAAACCTATTTATTTTAAGAAAAATGTTTTTGAATAAGACAAGATGAGAAAGCATTTTTAAAGACATTAATTAGAAGGACTATAATTAGGAAAATGCCTTATTCAAGATTTAATATACCCAAAAAGAAAATTGAAAAATTAAGAGATTAGGAATATAGTTACAAAAAATATGGTAGAAGGCAGGCATATCTATATAGCCCCCTAACAGAATTGGAGAAAAAGTTTAAAAGTGATATACTCTAATTACAAGGGGGAACCACCAATGGCAAAAAGAAAATATTCCGATGAAACTAAAGAACAAATTGTAAAAGAATGTCGCGAAATTGGCAACACAGCTCTTGTAGCAAGACGACATAATATTTCTAAACATACTGTCTATAGCTGGGTTAAAAAAGCTAAAGAAACTGGATCAGTTAGATCTCTTCCTAAAGATGAAAAAAAGAAAATGAAAGAGATCGAAAATAGACTTGATAAAATGAGCGATGAAAATGATAAGCTCAAAAAAATTGTAGCAGAAAAGGAACTAGAACTGGCAATATTAAGGGAGTTACGAGATAATGTAAACCCCCGATAGCCCTCAAAGTTCAGATTGCATCAAAGTGGATAAATAAAGGATATAATACCTCTATTGTTTTAGACTTTGTTGGGCTTAATTCTTCCACTTATTACAGTAATATAAATAGAGAAACCAAAAGTGAAAGCACTAACAGCAGCAATTCCAATAATCCTAAAGGAAGACCTATACCAGGCTATTCCCTAACTGAATCAGGTGAAAAAATATCTGATGAGCAGATTAAAGAATGGCTTTTGGAACTAATAGCAGGTGATGGCTTTCCTTATGGTTACAGAAAGCTTACAGTCTGCTTAAAAGAAGACTATAAATTGAAAATCAACAAGAAAAAAGTATATAGATTATGCAAAGAATTAGACATATTAAGGCCGCAAAGAAAAATCAAAAAGATTCGCCCTAAAAAGATTGCCAAACAGGAAGAAATCACAGATCCAAATCAGCTCTGGCAGATGGACCTAAAATACGGCTACATAGATGGAACAGACCAATTCTTTTTCCAGATGTCAGTAATTGATGTCTTTGATAAAACAGTTATTGATTATCACCTGGGATTAAGCTGTAAAGCTAAAGATACCTGCAGAGTATTAAAGGCTGCTTTAAATAAAAGAAAGATGTATAAAGGCATGAATTTGCCTAAGATTAGAACAGATAACGGACCACAATTTGTCTCTAAATTATTTGGAGACACCTGTGAAAGCTTGGGATTGGAACACCAGAGAATCCCAGTTAGAACTCCTAATATGAATGCTCATATAGAGTCATTTCATTCAGTTTTAGAAAAAGATTGTTACTCAATCAATGAATTCAGCAGCTTTATAGATGCTTACAAAAAAGTCAGCGAATATATGAATTATTATAATAACAGATACCGTCATGGCAGTCTTAATGATATGCCGCCAGCAAAATTTTATAAACTGGCTAAAGCAGAAAAAATAGTTGCTGAACCAGTATTAGCTTGAATAGAAAAATGAGAAACTAAGAATGAACGAGCTTAACAAACATATTCTCCATATTTAGGGGGTTGAACCGATATCATAAAGAATCATTTTCAACTCAGATAAATAATGAAATACCTAAATATAATGATATTATCATTAATAAGACTAAATCAACAGAAGTAAATTCAGATATTTTTGATGTAATAGATAAATTTGATTATGATACTATTTATTTAGATCCCAAATATCCTAATACTGTGAATAAATATAGTAAATATTACTGTCCAATTGATTTTAGGAGAGGTTTTAAACTTTACAGATTTTGAATATAAAAGTGATTTAATTGGTAATTTTTAAAATACTCCTTTTGCAATTTATGGAAAAAGATGTTAAGATATATAAGTTGTAATACAAAATCTGAAAAAATTATTAAAGAAATATTAGATTCAATAGAATTAATTGATAATCATAATGAGCTTAAATTAAAACATAATTATCAATTAACTGGGTCTAAAAATAAGAATAAAAATAGGTAATATCTCTTTATTATTTAAATAATTGTTATATAAAAAAGAATTAATCAGTTTAAATGTCAAAAAATAGAAAGGAATAAGTTGAGAAACTGGCAGTGGTCCTCTTGACAAACACCAGATAAAATGTATTTTTAAGTACATTGAGGTTGATAAAAGTAGATATAAAGGCAGTCAATAACAGCTGACCTTCACAGATATAATTTTACTCGTTAAGTTTGTAAAGAGATCGTTTTATAATTTTGAAATTCCGGATTCAAAAAATCAGATATAAAGGCTAGTTAAGAGGCTTACATACTTTCAATATTCCTCTAATAATGAGTTTAATACAATCTATTTAGTGGTCACATTAAAATTTTTTCTAGTTTGGGAATAATAAAAGGAACTTTTTTATCTTCAAGAGCTTTATTGTAGTGATTGCATTTATAGCTGATAGATTTTGAGTGTCTTTTCTATATAGCCCCCTAACAGAATTGGAGAAAAAGTATGAAAGTGATATACTCTAATTACAAGGGGGAAACACCAATGGGAAAAAGAAAATAATGAAGAAAATGAAATGGCGGCGAGAATAATAGTTTTTTTGAAAATTATAATAGTTT
This sequence comes from Halanaerobium praevalens DSM 2228, assembly GCF_000165465.1. GTDB lineage: Bacteria > Bacillota > Halanaerobiia > Halanaerobiales > Halanaerobiaceae > Halanaerobium > Halanaerobium praevalens. The sequence goes on along the minus strand of NC_017455.1, from coordinate 1,298,120 downwards.
GAATTTGATGTCAGTTGATTGGCTTAAGTTCTTTACCATATTAAATTTGATAATCATTTGAAAGCTTATTGTAATCTAGCATTTTAAAAGTTTCGATGAAAGTCATAGAGTCAACCTTAAAATAATGATAATTTTTAGAGATGTAAATATCATTTTTAGAAGATATATTTTTACAAGCTAGAATCACTAAGAGACAAGAGATAATTTTTCTTGGAATTTTATATAAAAAAGGATTCAGTTAATAATTCGAATATAATTCTTGCTACCTTTCTTGCTTTGTTTATATATTTTGTGTTTCTGATAGATACATTTTATCGAAAAAGATGGGAGTAAGGTTTTAAACTTAGATCCTTTATTTAATAGGATTTAAGGATATATAGAGGATAAAATTTGACAACAATAATAATTTGGAAGGAGAGGTAATATGACTCAAGTTTATGAAAATTATTGGAAAATTACATTAGCATATACTGATATACATGGTAAAAAATTCAGAAACTCATTAGAGATTATTTTAAACTTTATTGATGAACATCCTGAAGGTTTTAGCTTTATTGATGAAGATTCTGAGGGTAAAACTAATTATAAAATTCTTGCAAGTGTTTTACAAGAGAAATATCAAATCAATATTGTTTCTGCACGAAAGATTATCAATCAATTTGTTAAATTAGGTTTTATAAATTGTGAATTGAAAACATATACATATGAAGCAAAACAATTTTTAAATGCTCAAACTGATCTTAGAAGACAGTTATTATTTTCAAGAATTGTTTACAAAAACTCAAAATTTAATGCATCAGTAACAAATCAATCAGAAGATCAATCAGAACCTAAATCAATAAACTTTTTAGTTAAGACTCTAGAGAAAAATGGAACTTTGTCAACAGATGATATTAATGGACTTATGATTACTGATATTAAAAATTATCCAAAAGGATATTTAGAAAAAAATGAATTAAATGAGGCTAAATCACGTGCAAAGAAAATTGGTTTTGAAGATAGAAAATATAATCAATTAAGTCATTTTGAAAATATTATTTCTAAATTGTATGATATACAAATAGAAAAAGGAGTTATAAAATTTAAAGAAACTACCGAGGATCAAATTGAAACTAAACCCGACAATACACAAAGAGATTCATACATGCAAAAAATTTATAAAGATCAATTAAAGGAAGAATCGGAAATTTTTTATAAAAAACCCAAATGTATGGTTGAAGAACTAGCCTATCCAACACTAATTGCTAGTCATATAAAACCTTATATTGAATCAGATGAAGACGAAGAATTTGATCCAAATAATGGATTATTATTAAGTAGAAATATAGACTCTTTATTTGATTTAAATTATATTTCATTTGACAATGAGGGTAAAATAATTTTAAGCAAAAAACTATCTGAAGATGTAAAAGAACATATTAATGATTTTTGTATAAATAAAAAATTCATTAACGAGAAGCGACAAGAATATCTTGAATACCATAGAGAAAACTTAAAATAATCATATAGAGATTTGTAGTTGTGAAATGATACTTCCAAAGTAGACAGTCTAATTAATTAATTAAATAGACTATCTACTTTTGGAGGTTTTTTTATGTCTAAAAATTATAATTAAATAAATAAAAATTAAATCATGTAAAGATTATAAAAAAGTAATGGAAGCTTCGGAAGTATTGGATTGTCAACCATTTTTAAAACAATTTTTTATCGAACATTAAATATCTATATTCAACAGGTGTTAGGTAATCTAACGCCCCGTGGATTCTGTGGTTATTATACCAGTTAAAATAGTCAAATAGCTCATATTCCAGCTCTTCAAAGCTGCTAAAGATTCTATCATAAGCGAATTCAGTCTTAACTACTTTTAAGGCTGCTTCTGCTACTGCATTATCATAAGGACAACCTTTATTGCTTAAAGAACGCTCAATATCGAAGCTGTCTAGAATCGGTGTTTGTCAAGAAAGTTGTCGTATTTAGTTAAAAATTTCTTTGAATACAACTTCTGCAAAAGCTCATTTAAGAGCTCTGTTGGTTGAGATATTTTTCTACTTCAGCAGTATCCATTGGATTTAAAGTTACATATTCTGGCTGGGTCCAATCTCTAATATCCCCTGACCATCTTTCTGGATGTTCTGCTTTAGCTTTTAAATATGTTTCAGTTCTTTTTTTCATGATCTCTATATCAAGCCCATAATGTCTCTGGTAGGGCGTTACTAATTTAATTCCGCTATGTAAATGCTGGTGATTATACCAGCGGACAAACTCAGCTACCCATTCTCTGGCTTCATTTAGGTCTTTAAAGCCTTTGTTAGGATAAATTGGTCTGTACTTCATTGTCTTAAATAATGACTCAGAATAGGGATTATCATTACTTACTCTTGGTCTTGAAAAAGAACTTTGTACTCCCAGCTTCTCCAGTGTTGCTAGAAATGTTGCTGCTTTCATTGGGCTTCCATTATCAGAGTGCAGTACCAGTGGTTTATCTTTTGCTGCTATTCCCTGAGCTAGTGAAGCTTTTCTAATCAGTCTTTTAGAGTATTCGGCGTTTTCAGTTTCCCAGACTTCATAGGCGACTATCATTCTGCTGAACATGTCAACTATCAGATAGAGTTTAAAGAAACCACCTTTAATCATCGCATTTAGCCAGGTGATATCCCTGGTTGGGAGCAGTAGCAATATGAGTTGGTGCTTCTCGTTTTACAGGTTCTTTACTTTTAGCACGATGAGTATTCATTTTTTCTTCATCTAAAACTCTATAGAAGGTGGATTCTGAAGCAATATATTTACCCTGTTCAGCAAGCTTGGGAACAATTTTAAAAGGTGGTAGATCTGCGAATTCTTTACTATTTGAAACTTCAATTATTTCCTGTCTTTCAGATTTAGTTAACTTATTTTTTGGTTCTGGTCTTTCAACCAGAGGCCGCTGGTCTTCTTTAACAGTACTACCTTTAGACCATCGTTGGTAGGTCCTCTGTGATATATTAAGTTCCTCACAGGCTTTAAATTTTCTGCAGCCATTTGCATGTGCTTCATCAATTAGTTCTACTGCTTTTTTGCGATCTGAAATTTCTATTAGTCGTCCTCTGGGTCCCCCCCCAGTCGAGTAGACCGATAAAATTTCATTACCAGCCCCTCACAGATCCGTACGTGACACTCTCGCGTCATACGGCTCCTATTATCCAGTCATTGGTAATACACCAACAGTCCAATGTGAAAATAAATTGGGATTCTCTTTAGCAATTTTATTTAAAAGCTTTCTTGCTTTCATCTTTTTCGTTTTTAGTTTATCAAATTTCCTGATAACCCACATAACAAGATGATCATTCATGTGATGTAATACCTTCTTTAACTCATTTTTACCATAAAGCCCATAATAATTTAACCAGCCTCTTAGTACAGAATTGTATTTATCAGCAACTTCCGCAAGAGTTATCTGTGTCTGATGCAGCAAATACCTACTTTTTATAGTTCTTCTTATATGTTTCTTTGCTTTATTGGATATTGCAGGCAAAAAACTGGTAAATGAACTACCATTTATACCTTTAGCTTTTCTCGGCCTAAAAGAATATCCAAGAAAGGTAAATTCATGAAGTTTATTATTTTCTTTACGATTACTATCTTTACAGTAGATTATTTTAGTTTTTCCAGGATGTATTTCTAATTTACATTCTTTCATTCTTTCTTTAAGGCAATTTAAGATGAATATTGCCTCCGCCCTGCTATTACAATGAATTATTCCATCATCTGCATATCTACACCATTTATTATTTGGGAATCTTTTTTCCATCCATTTATCGAAAGCAAAATGCAAAAATAGATTTGCAAGAAGCGGTGATATGACTCCTCCTTGAGGTGTGCCATTTTCTGTATTTTTTGTAATTTTGTTATTGTTACTAACAGGATTTGCTAACCATCTTTTTATATATAATATCTCCCATTTATATTTGGCATATTTATAAACAGCTTTCAAAAGTAATTTATGATTAATATTATCAAATAGACCTTTGATATCAAACTCTAATACCCAATCATACTTCCAGCACCTGCTTCGTGTTACTTTAATGGCATCATGTGCTGACCGATTTGGTCTATAACCATAGGAATCATTAAGAAAGATTGGATCAATTATCTTTTCCATTGATAGTTTTACAATCATCTGGGCAATTCTATCTTCTACTGTAGGAACACCAAGCACTCTTATTCCTCCATTTTTCTTCGGAATTTCAACTGCTTTTACTGCTTTAGGGAAATATGTTCCAGAAGCCATTCTGTTCCATAGTTTGTAAAGATTATTTTTGAGATTCTTTTCATATTTTTCTATTGATATTTTATCTATACCAGCTGACCCTTTGTTCTTTTTCACTGCTTTAAATGCAGTAAAAACAAGGCTTTTAGGTATATTAAATGACTTTGCTTTACTCAATTGTAGTTCCTCCCATTTTTTTGGTTGACTAAATTATTCAAGCTGGATAATACAGTTTCTTCGCTAAATTCCTATTACAGAAATTTTAACACTACTACAAACTGTTCCGTCCCTATCTTTTGCATCGGTACTTTCACCCTCGTAAGTTCTTTACTTGTGGTTTTTCCCTTTACATCAAAATCTAGGTTCTCAAGTTCCTTATAAAAGCCTATAATACAGTCATGCTACCTTTATTCCGGTTACCATTCAGTCAGTAATTAGGTGACTTCTGAATTCATCCTAAGAATGCGATCCGTCCTTAGTTTTGATAACATCTGAGGCATTTCGAAACGTCATCAGTAGTTCTTTTGCAATCATCTCTGTATTACACATCTGACAAAATCTTAAGTTTTGCCTTTTCCTTATCGCTCAGCACCATTATTTTTAGTTAACAGCACCATAAGGTGATTTAAAATCAGTACCTAAATACCGATTTTGAGGGGCCGTCCCTCATCTTCTATAAAGCATAGCATTTATTTAATTAAATGCTTTCATGACACACGATCGCTCGGGCCTTTTTTCTGAGCACCAGTAATGCCGCAGTTTCAGCAAGAGCTTTTTCCTTTTCACGGAGTTCTTTTTTAAGTTCTTTAGCTTTCTTTTGTTCTTTTTTAAGATTATTTTTTAATTTTTTAGGATCTTCATATTTAATTTCATTGGCGTTCTGACACTGCTTAATCCAGCTTTTTAGTTCTTCGACATGGATACCTTTTTCACGGCAATATTTAGCAGTTTCCAGTTCTGAAAGGCTTGCAGTTTCTAGAACAGCCTGAAACTTATCACTAGAAGACCATTTACCTGATTTTTTATTGCTGGTTGGATTATTTTCTAAAACTTTAGTTCTCCATCTGTAGAGAGTTCCTTTTGGTATATTGGTTTCTTTAGCTAGAGCAGGAACTTTTTCAGCATTAGGTGGAGTCAGTCTTTTAAATATGGATTCTTTTAATTTTTTAGGATAAACTTTTCTTGGCATAGTAATTCTCCTCAGGTTTTATTGTCGTTACTCTATTATAAACAGATTTTGTGCCTCACGACAACTAGCCTATTGTGTTATTCTAAAATCAAGAAATTAATTTTATTAAATAAATTGCTACTATTTTAAGGTTTGATATACTAAATCTAAGATAAGTTTAATAGGTGGATTGGGCTCTAAACTATCCTTGCGGCTTTGATTATTCAAAGAAACGCTTAGTGTTAGACTGCCATCCACCTATTACCATCATCAGAGACGTCAAATAGGACACTGCGAATCAACGCTAATCCAATAGGGTACGTCTGATGATAATTTAAATAATTTAACATAAGGAGTTGATCTTCATGAAACTACAAAACCATGTATTTGTTGGTGTGGACACCCATAAAAACCAACATACTGCCTGTGTTTTAAGCTGTGTTCATCAAAAAATTGCTTCAATTGAAACACCTAATAACCCAGCTAAGTTTAAAAAGTTTATTCAGGAGATCAGATCTGTTAAATCTCCTGACAAAAATCTTCTTTTTGGATTAGAAGATACTCAAGGTTTAGGTCATTCTCTATCTCAATGGCTTTTAGATAAAGGATATACTGTTAAAGAAGTTAACCCGGCTTTAACCAAAAGAGAAAGACATCACAGTACTAATCCTGACAAATCTGATGAAGTGGATGCTGAAGCTATTGCTAATGTATTAATAACAGACTTCAATGAACTGCCTGATGCTTTTTATGACGCTAATTTTAAAGCAATAAAACATCTTAACGATCAACGCCAAACCATGGTTAAAGAAAAGACTAAAATAAAAAATCGTCTTCATAATTTAATTCATCAACAATATTCTCAATATCAAAAATTCTTTAGTAATCCATTTTGTAAAACAGGGCTTGCATTTTTTGAAGAATTCCCTTACCCGTCTGATCTGAATTACTATGCAGAAGATAGACTAAATAAATTTCTAAAAAAACAGGTGAAATCTATAGGTAATGATAAGGCAGCTACAATACTTTCATTAGTAAATAAAGATAAAAAGAAAGCGGCTGATGCCAAGGCTAGAACAACAATTATAAAAAGCCTAATTAAACAGTTAAAATTACTTTCTGAATCCCTAAATAAAATTAATCAAAAGCTTAAAAGTTCTGTTGAAAAAAGTCAATATCAACTTACAACTATGCCTGGCATTGGTTTTAAAATGGCTGCAATGTTCATTTCAAACATTAAAAATATTGATAGATTTGATTCAGCCAGTAAATTAGCCCGTTATGCAGGTTTAGCTCCTGTAGAACATAGTTCAGGAACTTCTAAAAGCTTAAACCTTAAAAAATATGGCTGTCGCGATTTAAATCATGCTTTTTATATGCTGGCCTTTCAGCAGATTGGTAACAATAAGAATCCTGCTTCTTATAGTTATTACCAGAAAAAACTAAAAGAGGGAAAATCAAAAAAGATAGCTCTAATTTGTTTACAAAGACGTCTAGTTGATATTATTTATGCTATGATGAGAGATAGATCGACTTACAAATTACCAGAAAATATTAGCTATGAGATGTTTAATAAAGCTGGTTGATTTAGATTTATATAAATGTTTTAGCAGTAATTAAAATTCTAATATTTAATCTTGGGATATCCTTATGCTTAAAAACAATACCATTTTCTACCATGGTAATTTTTAACTTGACATAGGACGTCTAACACATAGGGGACTGGTTTAATAATGACGGCTTATTCAAAAAGTTTGAGCAAATTATGAGTAAAAATGTTTACCTAAAGAAAATTAGTTTAGATAATACAATAATAAGTGAAAGAATGATTGCGGACACTAAAAAGAGCAGAAATTATTTATATCAAAAAGCTGCTGAATTATTAGAATTTTATTTAGACTATATTGAAAATAACAGCTGGAAAGATAGAGATGAAGAAAGCAAAGAAATACTTGAACTTTTAAGAAATAGTTTTATTAAACCAGAAAAAGACAGTGTTTTATTTGAGCTTTACTGGGTAATAAAATTGCTTAGGGTCAATGCAAAAGGATATAAACTTAACTTATTAGATGGCAACAGTAATCTAACTGCTGAATGGCTTAGAGGTAATTATAAGTACAGCCTTTATCATGACTCAACTGCTTCTAAAGAGTTAAATTGGAATGTAGATTTAAATGAAATAAATAATAGCAGTAATTCTTATCTAAAGAGAAAAGCTTTAAGCTATAAAAATGCTAAAAAAATATCTAGTATTTTTAATTCTGAAATCAGCAGCAGTTACTGGAGCGGTAGACCTGATATAATAATTGAAATTAGAAACAGAAGTGATAATAGTTTAAAAAAGATTATTTTAGCTGAAGTAAAACATACAAGAAATCATGAAACTGCTAAGAATGGTCTGAAAGAACTTTTGGATTATATTTATCTGATTAAGGACAGCAACAAAAAATATTTTGATATAAGTCAAGCTAAAATAGAAATCGAAGGCTTATTATTAGTTGATCAGATTAAAAAAGAAGATAAGACTTTTAAAGCATTAAAAATTGAAAACAGCAAAAATGGTCTCAGACATAAAGAATTAGTACATCGGGAGATATATTTTTAAAACTTATTAAAATGAAAATAAGTTAATTATGGATTTTAATCTTGAAGATAATTTAAAAGAAATTAATGTTGATATATAAAATTCCTTAATTAGATGTTTAACAAAAATTTGATAATTATACTTTTTATAAGATAGCATGTTGAAATCATAAGAAAGGAGATGAATATTATGGGTAAAAATGATCAAAAGAATCAAGATCATCATGCAAACCAACTCAATTCAAACAATACTGATTTAAGTCATAATAATGATGATTATAAAGCTGCAACAGATAACCATGCTAATCAATTAAATCCTAATAGTTCAAAATAAATAAAAATAAATTAATATAAACATGCTATCTTATTAATTTAAAGAAAGAGGGAGGTTATATTATGTCAATCGCTAGAATAGATCGATTACCTTTAAGAGATATTTGGAAACATGAAGCTTATGATTTTACATCTTGGCTGAAAGATAATATTGATGTTTTATCTAATGAACTTGAAGACATCAATTTAACAAACCCAGAATCAGAACAACCTGCTGGTAATTTTAGTGTTGATATAGTTGGAGAAGATGAAACTGGAAATGTTGTAGTTATAGAAAACCAACTTGAAAAAAGTGATCATGATCATTTAGGTAAGTTATTAACATATTTAACAGCATTTGAAGCGAAGATTGGAATATGGATCGTTTCAGAAGGTCGGCCTGAACATATTTCTACAATAACTTGGCTTAATGAATCTTCTGCTGCAGATTTTTATCTTTTTAAAATTGAAGCTATTAAAATTGAAGATTCTAATCCAGCACCTTTATTCACATTGATTGTTGGCCCTAGTGAAGAGTCAAAAGAGGTTGGGGAAAAGAAGAAAGAAATGGCAGAAAGACATAAAATTCGTAATTACTTTTGGGAACAACTTTTAGAACGAGCAAAAGATAAAACAGATTTACATTCTTCTATTTCTGCATCAACTTATAGTTGGATAGCAACTGGAGCTGGAATAAGTGGTCTTAGATATAAATATACTGTAACCCAGCATGCAGCTGCAGTAAAATTATATATAGATAAGGGTAAGGAATCTCAAGAAGAAAATTATAGGATATTTGAAAAATTGAAATCTCATAAAGAAGAAATTGAAAATATATTTGGTGAAGATTTAAATTGGGAAAAACTTGAAGGAAAAAGAGCATGTCGTATTAGTAAAAAAATTAATTTAGGTGGTTATAGAGATGGGGATAAATGGGAGTTAATTCATAATAAATTAATTGATGCTATGATAAGTTTAGAGCAAGCTTTAAACCCTTATATTAATGAATTAAGATAATTATTAAATCAATCCACTAAAATCTTATCAAAAAAATCTTTATTTTCTTCATTACTTTAACAATGCTGCGTCTGGATATCTGATAGCTTTTTTCTTAGACTATAATTTGACTATAGCTCTTGATATATTGAGTGTTCATCATACTGCTTTGTAAATTAAATTATTAGTATTTGACAGATCTATCAGTATTTGAGATATGTTTAAAATATGTTATAATTTTTTTAAAATAATTCACCAATAATTAAAGGAGGTTTTTCTATTTTAGATAAAGAAAAAGAAGCTTTTTTAGAAAGTGTATACCAGTCGGCTTTTGATTATGAAAGAGATTATGGCTATTGTACTCAGGCAGTTATAGCTGCACTTGATGATCATTTTAAGAAAATTGATAAGGAAGTCATTAAAGCTATACATCCTCTAGCAGGTGGTGGAGCTTTAGTAGGTGATGGTACTTGCGGAGCATTAGTTGGAGCTATGGCGGCTATAGGCTGCTATTTTGGTAGAAGTAAAAAAGAATTTGAAAATAATTCTGAAGACTGGAGATTTTCATCTAAGTTAGCAAAAAAAGTAAGGGAAAAATTTGTTGAAGAATTTGGCAGTGTTATTTGTAATGATGTTCAGAAAGAAAAATTTGGGAGAGGTTATGACTTATGGGATTCAGAAGATAATAAAGCATTTAACGAAGCAGGTGCTCATGAGGATAAATGTCCTGATGTAACAGGAAAAGCAGCTGAATTCACTGCAGAAATATTGCTGGAAGAAGGTATTGAAACAGCTCATAGTTAAAGCATTTTTATAATTTCAGTTGAGAAATATATAATTTAATTTTATGAAAAACACCAGTTTGCGACATCATGCTGTCACACCCCTGTGTTATGCTTTAGATATAATAAACAGAGTAGATTAATAACTACAAAAAATTCAAAGGGGCTATCAAATGAAAAAGATGACTAAAGCTAAAAAATTTCAGGTCTGGATTAATAAGATTAAGTCTTATCAAAAAAAAGCACCAGATCTTTTTGAAAAAAATATTAAAAAGTCAGATTCGAAATTTAAAATAGACCACTACTTTGATATTCTAGAGAATCTTGAACTAGAACCAGGATGGCTGGTTGATTATCTCTATCTGCAGCAGAGACTTGGTGGGGAGCCAATAATCATTGCCTTTCCTGAATCTAAAAAAACAGAATACCAGAAAATAATAAATAAAATAAATAATAATGAGCTTGAATCCAAAGCTGAAGCCAATGACTCAGAAAACATTATTAGTACTTTTTTAAACTATGATGATCTAGATAATTATTTGGAGCATCTTAGATTAGATGGAAGTGAAGTAAGTTATTTTCAATTTGTAATTTTAGCAAAACTTGGATCTCAATTTGCTCTTTTCTGGCATGCTGCATATAATGATCTGAAGTTTATCTGCACTCCAGAGGCAGCTGAAAAGCTAATAAAAAAATTGGAGTAGAAGCTGAAGATATTGGCACTATGGATAATCAGTTATTTGATCAGGAGACTGTTGAAAGAATAAGAAAAATAGATTTTGAGCCAAAAATAAATATTCAAGCAGATAAAGCAGTTGTTAGATTAGTATTTTTCACTAAGTGGGGAGGATTTATCGAAGCAAAATATGTTGTTAAAAATACATTTCCCCATCAAATAATAGAAAAAGAAACTGAAGTTTTAGTTGGATATGATTGTGGCTATAATTATTAATCTATCTATTTTTATAAAAAGAAAAGACACCTGATCTAAGATCAGGTGCCTCCATAATTTTAATTTTGCTCAGTTAAGAGCTCTTTATAATTTTATTTTCTAAATTAATAATACTATTTTAGCATTTAATCGTCAAGTCTCTTTTAAAGAAAACACTTTCTTAATTTTGAAACTAACTTTGTAAAACATTAATTAAATTAGCGTGTATATTCACCTTTTAAAACAGCTTTCTGTAGAACATGGCCTTCCATTGAGTTCAGAAGTGTTTCTTTATCAGCTCCAGCTTTTAAATTAAGTTCAGCATCAAGAGCATAGATAAAGAATCTGTAGGTATGAACTCCACTAGGTGGAGCAGGTCCCATATAACCTAAGTTGTTAAAATCATTTTTACCCTGTAAGGCTCCATTTAGTCCTTTTGCTTTTTCCTTCTTTTCAATATTTTTTAAAATTTCTTTAACATCTGCTGAAATATTCCAGATCAGCCAGTGGGTAAAAGCACCTCCAGGAGCATCTGGATCATCGACAATAATAGCTAGAGTTTCAGCTTCTGGCAGTACATTTTCAATAATTACTGGAGGAGAAATATCCTTTCCATCGGCTGTATATTCTTCTGGAATATAGCCACCATCTTCAAAAGAAGATTTAATAACTAAATCTTCTTCCATAAGCTTAAGCCTCCTTTCGTGATCTCAAAAATTAATGTAATTTAACTTTTGAAATTATCAAGTTTAAAGATTATGTCTTCACATTTATAATAAAAAATAATTCAGAAAATAAAGTTTATTCAATCTATTGAAAATGTAATATTTTTTTAATATATAATATAGTTAATAAAAGGGGGTTTTTAAATAAGTTTTTTTAAAACAAATGATGATGTTGAGATTTATTATGAGGTAGAGGGAAAAGGAAAGGCAGTTCTATTTGCAAATGGCTGGTCCTGCAGTTCTAAATTTTTCAAGAAAAAACATTAGTTTGCGACATAACGCTTTCATTCCCCTATGTTATTCTAATTAAGAGGTGTTAAATATGGCAAAATTAGTTTTTTTTCTCTACAAACTGGCCAGAGTTGCCAATGATGTAGAAACCTTAAGCAGCGGCAGTCCTAAAAGAATTGTCAAAAGAGCTAAAAATAAAGTTATTGGTAGATCAATAATAAAAAAACTGATGAAATAGGGGGTTAAATCAATGGAGGAAATTTTAGATGAACTAAAAATTGGGGAGAAGTTAACAATTGGTGTCAATGCAGCAGCTGAAGAAATTGGATTATTTCTTGCATCAGAAGATGTTTCAGCAAGTTGTGCCTTCAGAAAAAAAGAGTGGGACAGATTTGTGGAAGCAATCAATAAAGCTGATAAAAAAATAAATAGTTAAGCAAATAAGAAGCGCTATCTGATTATAGATAGCGCTTCTTGAAAGTTAGATATGCTTTATTTTATTACCATTATTTTTATGATATAATCAAAATGAAATCAAGATTGATTTCAAACTAAATCAAAGCTTTCATCATAACTCTAAAAGTTCAGAAATCAAAATAATACTTTTAATGAAAAGATAAAAAGTTATATCTCAAAACTAGAGTAGAAAGGATTGATTAATATGCTGATTCAGGCAACAAATAAATTAAGAGATGAATTAAACTTAGAAGAACTTGAGCAAAAAGAAAGACCATCTTTATTTTCCTGGCATGCTAATTTTTTTAGATTAAACCGCCGTAAAACAGTTGTCTTAGTTAATGATGCTACTGATTATACAGTGATTTTGTATGGAATGAAAAAAAATGGTTTTAATAATTTTCAGGAGCGAGTCAAACTAGGAATAAGAATGGCTTTTGAGCGAGAGGGAATTAAAGCAAGTTTAATTGAAAAATATTTAAATCAATTTGAAGATTTTTGCTATCAGAAAGCAAAAGATAGAAGTCATATAGCGAGAATGAATAATTCCTGTAAATTTGCTAAAAGATTTGCTGATAGATTTAATGAAAATGAAATTTATCAGTCGCGAATCGCAAAAAAAGTTAATAATATGCCCCGCAAAAATGATAATAAGGATTACTTTTATCCGGATGAATTTTTACAGCAAAAGTTAGCAGAATATTTTGGCGAAGAAGATATAATTCAGACCAAGGCTGCAGTTTTGAAAGTTGAATTAGAATTGGGTGAATATCAAGCCTGGAGAAAGGTTATAGTTCCTCTAAACTATACATTTAGAGAACTGCATAATATTCTTCAACAGCTATATAACTGGCAGGATTATCACCTGCATGATTTCTTTATTTACAGTAAAGAAAAAGATGCTACAAAAAATTGGAACCATGACGAATATCATAAAGATGGTTATAAGGCTATTTTGAGCCTGGCTATGAATCAGGAAAACTTTGAATATAATAGAGATCAGTTAAACTTTGCCGCTGAAGATTTTGAACAGGCAGTAGAAAACGAAGTTAAACTGAAAGACGTTCTACCTGCTAGGATCAAGTATATTTATGATTATGGTGATAACTGGCATCATTATCTAGAGACAGTAGAAATTATAGATGACTATAATAAGAATACTCCAAGCTTTTTAGAAGGAGAGGGAACAGCTCCCCCAGAAGATGTAGGTGGTTTTAGTGAATTCATGCGAATTATCTCTAATCCTGATGATGAAGAATATGAATCTATGGTGGAGTGGGCTGAAAGTCAGAGATTTGAAGAATATAATCCAGAAATTATAAAAACTGATTTGAGACTTTATGTAAATTAAAAAGTACTTTAAGAGGAGATTATTAGTATGAATCAAAGAGTAGAAATTAAAATAGTAGTTGCTAATAGTGTATATCAAAAAAATTTGTTAGCAGAACATGGACTATCGTTTTGGATTAAACTAGGTACTAAGGAGTATTTATTTGATACTGGTCAAGGATTGGTGCTTAGACATAATTTAAAAGAACTTGAAATCCAGTTAGATAGCCTTAATGGAATCTTATTAAGTCATGGCCACTATGATCATGCTAATGGACTGAAATCATTACTCAAAGCAAAGCCTGATTTAAAATTATATGCTCATTCTGATATTTTTCTGCCTAAATATTCAAAAAAGAGTTCTCAGCTTATTGATAGAGGAATGAATATAACTAGAACTGATCTTCAAAACTTTAGGCCTGTTAATAAAGCTAAACAAATAGATGCTGGCCTTTGGCTGACAGGTGAGATTAGCCTTGATAATAGAGAAGCGATTATGAAAGCTAAATATAAAGTTAAAGAAAATGAGGAATTAAAGCTAGACCCATTTAAGGATGATCAGGCTGTATTTATTGAATCTAAAGCAGGAATAGTAGTCTTATTAGGCTGTAGCCATAGTGGGGTTATATATACTTTAAAACAAATTAGAAAATTGACAGCAAGAAAAAAAATTGCTGCTATTATTGGAGGAATGCATTTAATCCATGCTGATCAAAAAAGGATTGATAAAATTATTAATTATTTAAGAAAATTAGACTTCGATTTACTAGTTCCTTTGCACTGTACTGGTTTTAAAGCGGCAGCTCAAATGAAAGCTGTTTTTAAAGAGCGGGTAGTAGCTGGTGGAGTCGGTAATAAATTTTTATTTTAAAAAATAATTCTTTAGCCAAAAAAAATCCTTATCTCGATGTTAATCATTGGGGTCTTAATTTTTACTAGCCAAATATATTTAACTATGAGTTCTTATCAGGATAATTTAAGTAAAAAACAAAACTACTAAGGTTACAGAAGAAATAGCAAAATCATCGGTTGAATTATCCCAAATGGCTGAAAATCTAAATCAGATAATAAAACAATTTAAGATTTAGGAGATATTAGTCTGGATCTATTTTCAATTATAAGTAATTATATTCGAAAAATGAGTCATTATAAAAATGGCAGCTGGTCTGAAATTTGGGATGGCCTTTACTGGCATTTTTTGGCTAAAAATAAAGATAAATTTGCCAATAATCCCAGGATGGCCTTAATGCTTTCAATTTTGGCTAGAATGGATAATGACAAATTAAAAAAACATAAAAAGACAGCTGAAAAATATCTGACAAATTTAAATTGTGATTTTTAGCAAAGCACTTTTTCTGTTAAAGCAATTAGCTTATTATAATTTAAACTATTTTCTTGGGCAATTAAATCACATTCTCTTAGATGTTTTGCCTGCCATTTTTTCCATTTAGATTGAATTACAGAGCTGTTTTTAATTAAAACATTTAATTCAGATAAACTTTCCATTCCTAATTTGTGAAAATTAGCTGAGCCTATAAAAAAAGTGTTTTGGTCGATACAGATAAATTTAGAATGGATCAACTCTTTTGAGAGATAGATTCTTAAGTTATTATCTGTCTTTTTGATCAACTTTTTTAAAACATAGTTGTTCAAATCATTTTGAACATTCGAATTTTTAGAAGTAATAATTGAGACTGCAATACCTCTCTGACAGCTTTCAATAATTTTATCTGTAATATCTGAGTCACCAAAGTAGGCCATTTCTAAGTCAATACTATATTGAGCTTGCTCTAATAATTCTAAAATTTTGCTTTTAATTTCATATAATTTTTTTTGACGAATATTAAAGTAAAATTCTATTTTTCTAGTTGGATCTGGTGATTTTTCCCCTTTTGCTCTTTTATAAAAATAAGAAACAATTTTTTTACCCTTTAATTTAACCATATAATCTCTATATTTGGGCGCTTTTTCAGCTTCATTTTTATTACCAATATTTATTCCACCTAAAATTAAAATTTGATCATCAAAAATAAAGTATTTAGAATGGTCATGTCTTTCTTGATTAAAGTCAGTTTGAATATTTTTATGTTCTAATAATCTATTTAAATTATTATTTTTTAATTGGTTATTTGGGCATTTATTATCTCTATAATATAAGAGGGAAAGAAATTTACCTTTGATTAGTGAAATTAAATCTTTTTGCTTATGAAAAAAGCTTTGTTTATCTAATTCAATTTTTTCAAAAACAGAACCTGCCTTATCTTTAACTATTTTTATTTTAACTCCTCGATTAGCTGCTTGAAGCAACTCTTTGGCAATTAAATTACCTATTTTATCATCACGCCAAATATACATACAAATTAAGATAGATTTTTTTGCTTTTTTTATTTGTTTAATTATTTCTGTAAATGTTTCTTTTGCATTAATTAATAGTTCCTGCTCCATTTTTATTACCGCCTCTTAATGCTTATCAAAAAAATATTAGCATTTTTAAAATTATATATCTGTATAAAGTTTAATTTAAAATAGTATTTTCTGAATTTATTACTATTATATACATATTTTATGCTTTATAACAAATGTTTAAGATACAGTAAAAATAAAAGCGTATTTATAGTTTTATAAGATACTTTATTTAACGAGTTTTTGTTTTTTTATTAAATTTCTTCTAAAATTAAGTATTTTTAAAGGAATTAATTTGTTTTTATTGAATATTATTATATAAATATTTTTTTGATTATATAAAATTATGCTTAGGGGGGATACAATTGTTAAATAAAATAGTAATTATTTTTTGCTTATTATTTTTGTTAATACCTAATCATTTAGTTTTAGCAGAAAATAATATAGTAAATGGTGGAACTGACTTATTTGATAAATATTTTATGATTGCTTTGACAGAATTATATTTTGGTTCTAATAATTTATCAGGAAATATGCAAGCAATTGAAGATAGTTCTGAATTTAAAAATAAGGTAAATAAGGGGAGAATTTCTTTTTATCTTAAGGGGAAAATAAAAGGAAAGTATCTAATAACAGCCTGGTTTGATACTGAAGAAAAAGAATTAAAAGATTTATTTGATAATTTGAATGAAAGAAAAATTAAGACACCATTTGAGAAACTAGATCCAAATAAATATTATCCTGTTTATGGTGATAATTCTCAAATAAATTCTGATATAAATACAGCTGGTAATATTTATTTGTGTTTAGAAAGTGAAGAATTTAAAGCTTTATGGGGTAATTATCAGGTAAAATATAATGAAAATCAAATAATAGCTTTTAATAAATTATTATATGGATTTAATATAGATTATAAATTAACTAAGGAAAATGAAGATAAAACAGAGACTAAATTAGATTTTAATAGTTTTTGGCATCAACCATTTAGCTTACATTCTAGGGATGAAATGAAAGTTACAGGAGGAATGCTATATTATTTAAGAAATGATGATTTAATTATTGGAACTGAAAATTTAAAGTTAGAATTAAGAGATTCAGTAACAGGCAGGGTACTAAAAACTACCCAGCTTATAGCAGAAAAAGATTATGATCTTAATTATCTACAGGGAAGAATTATTTTAAATAAAAAGTTAAGCTTAGAGCAAAA
Organism: Halanaerobium praevalens DSM 2228; assembly: GCF_000165465.1. GTDB lineage: Bacteria > Bacillota > Halanaerobiia > Halanaerobiales > Halanaerobiaceae > Halanaerobium > Halanaerobium praevalens. The sequence goes on along the minus strand of NC_017455.1, from coordinate 1,280,751 downwards.
TAACAGTTTAATCCAAGATAGTGAGGGTGATGATAAATATTTTCTAATAGCAGAGTATGATTATAGTTATGACTATCAAAAAGATGATAGAAATAGTTATGGTTTAGAAAGCACTTATTATTTTTCTGATAAAGCTGATTTTAGCACTACCTATATTAAAGAACAAAAAACTGAAGGAGCTTATGAAATATCTGGTCTTAATTATAATTTTAAAAACAAAAAAAATACTAGTTTAAAAATTGATTGGGCTAGCTCTAAAAATATAGCAGCATCAGCTTACAGATCAGATGATGGTGGACTAAGATATAGAGAAATAAATTTAAGTAATGATGACGATAGAGCTTCTGCCTGGAATTTTGATTTGGATTACTTACTTAGAGATAATCCAGCAAATAAATTTAATTTATACTATGATTTTGCAGAAGCTGGTTTTTCAAGTGGAGCTAAAATAGCAGTTGAAGAAGAAAGAGGCTATGGTATTTCTTTGCAAAATAAATATAAAAATTTAAGCAGGATTATTAGTTATGATCAAAAAGAAAGAGAGTTAGAAATTAACAGAATAACTACTTTTAATTTAGCTAAAAAATATACTGAAAAACTTTATTTAAAAGGAGAAATTAAACATAAAGAGCTGGAGAATAAAAAAGATAAAAATAAAGAATATAGTTTATTAAGTGCACTAGGATTTGAATATCAGCTAGATGAAAACAAAAGTATTTATGCCAGTCAACAGCTTACTTTAGATAAAAGTGCTAAGCAGGAGACAAATAATCTTACTAGACTTGGCGGTAGATTAAAACATGGTAAATGGAACTTTAAAGCAGAGGGTGAAACAGGAAGTGAAGATAGTTTGCTTTTTGGAGCGGCCTATCAAATAAATAAAAATAGTGAAATATATACTACGATCGAGGAAAAGTTTTCTGACGAAAAAGCTGGTATCGAAACTATATTTGGGACAAAATCAAAACTAACTGAAAAAATTGAGATCTATGGTGAACATCAGCTAAATGATAATAATAAAGAAAAATCGGCAGCTAATGTATTAGGACTAGAATACAGCCCAGATGATTACTGGACTTTTGCTTTAGATTACAGTAAAAGTGAATTGGAGGAAAAAAATAAAAATAATATTGATCGAAATATTATTGGTTTTGCTGCTAATTATAAAAATGAAGATATCCAATATGGAAATAGAATAGAGTATAGAAAAGATAAGGGCAACCAAGATTTAAAGCAAATTTTAATGACAGGAGATTTATCTTGGCAGTATAATCCCGAATTCACTTTTTTATCAGAAATAGAATACTCTAAAGAACAGGAAAAAGAAGAGAGTCGATATCTTGAGACAACATTAGGTTTAGCTTATCGACCAATAAAAATAGACAGTTTAAATTTAATTATGAAATATAGTTTATTAGAAGAAAAAAATAATCAAAGCTGGTCTAAAAAAGAAGATTATCAGGCGGAAAAATCTCAAGTTTTTGCTTTAGAAGCTATTTATGATCTAAGTAATAAATGGCAGTTAGGAGAAAAAATTGCCTATAAAAAAGGGGAAGTAAAATTAACAACTGATGATACAAATTGGTTTAGCAGTGAAACCTATCTCTGGGTTAATCGATTAAATTATCAGTTAAGAGATGACATAGATATATTTACAGAATATCGCATCTTAGAGAACAAAATGGCAGAAGATAGTCGAAGCGGCTTTTTACTGGGGGGATATAAAAGATTTTCAAATAATCTAAAGTTAGGAATTGGCTATAACTTTACTGATTTTAATGATGATTTAACTGATTTAAGTTATGAAGCAGAAGGCTGGTTTGTTAATTTAATTAAGGTGTGGTAAAGAGTATAAATATTTTAAAAAAAGAGTTAAGAGGGATAACTGATTAAATCAATACCCTCTTTGTGCAAAGCAAGTAGAATATGAATTTAGTCTTATTTTGCTTTAATCTTAGTTTGTTGGAGGAAATATTCCAGTCACAGCTATATAATATTTCATTTGTGGAAGTGGTTCTGCGCCTTCTAAATTAGGAAGAGCAAAATTAGTGTTACCATTACCTCCATATCTATTTCCTAAAAGTGCATATAGAGCTTGATTATCTATGATGGAAATAAGTTGTCCTCGACATTGTTTCCAGCCTTTTGGGGGATAATCAAAAGCAAATAGTTGAATTTCTCCTATATAAGGATCTGAACTCATAATTAATCGCCTCCTTTTGATTTATTTGTATTATATATTTAAATCATACACTTTTAATTAGAAAGAAGTCAATAGGATTATTAATATAAATATAAAATTTATATCCCAAATAGGTGAAATAAATAAGAAAGAGGGAGATAAAATGAAGAACTTAGTTCTTAAAAAGAATGCAACAGCCAATAATTTTGTTAAACCTTATTCGCCTAATAGAGCAGTAGATGGTTCCATAATGCCAATTAGAAGGTGGCTGGCTGATACGGTTCCGACTTGGATAGCTGTTGATATGGGAGCTAAATATTGGATTGGTAGTTGGAGAGTTAGGCATATGCCTATAGCAGGTTGGCCAGCAGAGTATGTTATTTCTGATTTTAAATTGCAAGGTAGTTTTGACCTTATTAATTGGTTTGATATTGATAGTGTTAGCAATAATACTTCTACTGTAACAAGTCGTGAATTCACTCCTGTTCAAGCTAGATATGTAAGGTTTATAGTAATGAAAGGTCTGCAGGTCAATCCACATTTAGCCTCTCTTATGGACTTAGCAGTCTATGAAACAGCTCCTCCTGTAAGTGCAGACTTAGCAAATTTAAGCTTAAGTGATGGAGAACTTAGTCCTTCTTTTACTAAGGATACTACTAATTATACTGCTGATGTAGATTATGATACAGATAGTATTAGAGTTACTCCAAGGGCAGAAGATGCTAGGGCAACAATTAAGGTCAATGGTATAGAGGTAGAGAGTGGTCAGGCATCACAGGCTGTCAATTTATCAGCAGGAGCTACGACTACAATAAATGTTGAAGTAATAGGGGAAGATGGCGAAAGTAAGAAAATATATACAGTTGAGGTTACTAGAAAGGCTGCACTATATTTAGATAATCTTATAGTTAAATCAGGCTTTAGTGCACTTACTTTAAGTCCTGAATTTGATAAAAGAGTAAATACATATACAACTAATGCAGGAGGACTTCCAAGTGTAAATGTTATACCAACATCAGATGATGGTAATATAAAAGTAAATGGGTCGGAAGTTATAAGTGGACAGCTATCTTCAGCAATATCGTTAAGTAATGAGATTACCAACATCAGAGTTGATGTTATATCATCAACTGGAGATACCAATGAATATATAGTTAAGGTTAGTAAAAATAGCTGATTATATAGAACAGGAAAAAGAAATTAAATAATTACTTGAAATATGGAAGGTGGGTATGATGAATAAAAAAAATAATAAAAGATTAATATCTATTATTAGCAGTTTAATAATATTAATTACTATTTTTCATTTGAGTACTGAAATCTCTTATGCAGCTCAGACTACATTAAATCCAACAGCAGATGTATTTATATATGATGCTGGAACTTATGATAGTGTTGATAATGCTATAGGAGGACGTAATGTACTATTTGTTGGAAGCGGCCAAAATACTATTGGTTGGATTGATTCAGCAGCTGCACTTAATTATGATTTATCAACAGTTAATACTACTATTAGCAGTGCTGAATTAAGGATATATATACCGAATGATGGGACTGCTCTTGTAGGTTTTCCTTTTGTGAGTTTATATGGATCAAATGATGATTCATGGATAGAAGAGACGAGTACAAATACTACAGTGCCATCTCAAAACGTAACTATATTAGAAAATAATACGAGTCTATCAACAGGGACATGGAAAACTTTTGATGTAACAACTTTTGTAAAGAATCAAATTTCAGAAGATCAAACTGCAACTTTTCTTTTAAAAGGTGCTACCTCGGGAGATAATTATTTTCTTTTTTGTTCAAAGGAAGATACAACTTATCCACCACAGCTTGTAGTTACATACAGCACAAATTCAGCACCAACTATCAATCTTGATAACCCGAGTGCTAATTTGAACTATGGAAATAGTGATAATATCTCTATCTCTGGTACAGTCTCAGATTCAGATAGCGATGATGTTACAATTTCAGCAACAATTGATGGGAAGATGCAAAGCACTAATGTTAATGGGGGAAGTGGAAGCTGGATATTAAATTGGGATATAGATAGTTTGAATATTGCAGAGGGAACATATACCAATGTAACTTTTACGGCTAATGATGCTAATAGTGGTACAAATACAGTTGATTATACAGGGGATATTGTTGTTGATAAAACAGCCCCAGCTATCAGTACTTTAACTCCAGCAGCTGGGACAGACAATCAAGGTTTAAATGATGATTTAGTAATTACTTTTAATAAAAATGTAACTATCGGAACAGGTAATGTAGAAATATATAAAGCTGATGATACTTTAGTAGAGAGTATAGATGTAACTGATAGTACTAAAGTAACAAGTAGTGGAACTGATACAATTACCATAGATCCTGCTACTACACTTGAAGGGGCAACAGAATATTATGTGCAGATAGCTAGTGGAGCATTTGTAGACAAAAGTGGCAATGCCTATCCAGGAATAAATGATAAAACAAGCTGGAATTTTACTACTGTAGACGCTATGGTACTGGAGTTCGATACAAATTTATCATCTGGTACTACAATTGAATTACCACTTTACGGGACAGTAGATGTAACAGTAGATTGGGGTGATGGAAGTACTAACAGTTATACTAGTTCTGGGGATAAGAGTCATACTTATAGCAGTGAAGGAAGATATACTGTAACTATCTCTGGTGATCTAACTAAATTTGGTAAGGGAAATCTAACAGATAAAAAGAATTATAAATTAACAAAGGTAAGTTATTTTGGTAATTTGGGACTTACTTCATTATCTGGTGCATTTAAAAGTTGCAGTAACTTAGAGGAAGTTCCCCAAAAACTACCTGTTAGTGTTAGTAATTTATCTTATGCCTTTGCTAGTATTGATAAAAGCAGTATTACTAATCTAGATAAGTGGAATGTAAGTAATGTAAATGATATGTCTTATATGTTCTCTTTTGCAAGTAATTTCAATCAGGATTTAAGTGCTTGGGATGTAGGAAATGTAGAATCTATGGAGTCTATGTTTAGTAATGCAAGTGCTTTTAATGGAGATATAGGCAGCTGGAATGTAGTTAATGTCAGCGATATGTCTTATATGTTTAAAAAAGCAAGTAATTTCAATCAAGATCTAAATGGTTGGAATGTAGGAAATGTAAAAAATATGGAGGCTATGTTTAGTGAGGCAAGTACTTTTAATGGAGATATAGATATCTGGAATGTAAGTAGTGTAACTAATATGTCTTATATGTTTAAAAAAGCAAGTGATTTCAATCAAGATCTAAGTGGTTGGGATGTAAGCAGTGTAGTTAATATGGAAGGAATGTTTAGAGAAGCAAGTAATTTCAATCAGGATATAGGCAGCTGGGATGTAAGCAGTGTAACTGATATGTTAGAGATGTTTTATGGAGCAATTTCTTTTAATAGTGATATAGGTAGCTGGAATGTAAGCAGTGTAGTTAATATGAAAGGAATGTTTAGAGAAGCAAGTGCTTTTAACCAGGATTTAGATAGTTGGAATGTAAGCAGTGTAACTAATATGAAGAGTATGTTTGATAAAGCAACTCTTTTTAATGGTAATCTAAGCAATTGGAATGTAAGTAGTGTAACCACTATGAATAGTATGTTTGCTAATACAAATGTTTTTAATGGCAATTTAAGCAGTTGGAATGTAAGTAGTGTAACTAATATGAGTGGGATGTTTGCTTTGGCAACTGCTTTTGATGGAGATATAGGAAGTTGGGATGTAAGTAATGTAACTAATATGATGGGTATGTTTTATAATGCAGCTTCATTTGATCAGGATTTAAGTTCCTGGGATGTAAGTAGTGTAACAACTATGGTTGTTATGTTTGGTGGTGATGCTAAAATTACAGTAGCCAATTATAATAGTATTCTAAATAGTTGGTCAGCACAGAGTGTACAGAATGGCGTAACTCTTGATGCTCCTAATTGTATGTATTCTGCAGTTGCAGAAACTGCCCGCCAGTCTTTAAAGGATGATCATAGCTGGACAATTAATGATGGAGGACAGATTATTGATATCAGTAATTTAAGTCCAGCAGCCGGAACGGATAATCAAGGTTTAAATGATGATTTAGTTATTACTTTTGATAAAAATGTAGTTGTCGGAAGAGGTAATATAAAAATCTATAAAGCCTCTGATGATACTCTAGTAGAGAGTATAGATGTAACTGATAGTACTAAAGTAACAAGTAGTTCGACTGATACAATTACCATAGACCCTGCTACTACACTTGCAGGTGCAACAGAATATTATGTACAGATTGATAGTGGAGCATTTAAAGATCAAAGTGGCAATGCTTATCCAGGTATGAATGATAAGACAAGCTGGAATTTTAAAACTGTAATCAATATCCCTGATAGTAATTTGAAGCAGCAAATACTTGATAGAGGGATAGATAATAATGGTGATGGAGAGATTAGTCTAAGTGAATCTGTAAACTTATATACATTAAAATCTTTTTATACTGAGATTAGTGATCTAAGTGGTTTAGAGCATTTTACGTCTTTAGATAAATTAGCTCTTTATGGAGGGAAAAAGATAAGTGATTTAAGCCCTTTGCAGAATTTAACTAATTTAAACTCTTTAACTTTAACTGAAAATGTCATAAATAATATAGATTACTTAGCAAATTTAACTAATTTAACTAGGTTAGACTTATCTTCTAATAAAATAAGCGATATAAGTGTATTAGCTAATTTAACTAAGTTAACCGAGTTGGTATTAGGAAGTAACATTATAACTGATGAAAGTGATTTAAGTGTGCTAGAGAATTTAACTGAATTAGAGCATTTATCTTTGGAAGAGAATGAGATAAGTAATATAGATAGCTTATCTAATCTAAGTAAATTAAATTATTTACATTTAGGGTCTACAAATGTAGAAGATATAAGTTCATTAAAGAATTTAACTGCTTTAAACTTTTTAAATTTAAATTCTACTTATATAAATGATGAAGATTTAACTATACTATCTAATTTCAAATCATTAACGGAGTTATACTTACAATCATCTAATGATAAGATAAGCGATATAAGTGTAGTAGCAGATTTAACTAATTTAAAATATTTATATTTAGGTTACAATGAGATAAGCGATATAAGAGCATTATCCGATTTAACTAAGTTAACTTCTTTATATAATTTAAATGCAAATCCTCTTTATAAGCAAGATACACCTAATAGTATCTTTTTAGAAACTCTTACTGTAGGTGGTGAAAACTATGATATTTATGTACCTGCTGGAGAAGTAAAAACTAGCAGCAACATGAATGAAGAAAATTTAGCTAATTCCAGCATTTCTTTAAAGATATATCCAACTACTTTTGCAGATAATAGTCTGGATAAGAGTAACTTTATTTTAGAGAATGCTCCAGCAGGGCTGAGCATTGAAAGTGTTGATTATATAAATGATAAAGAATGTAAAATAAACTTTGCTTATGATGGAAGAGATTTTGATGCTGATATTACAGATATGAGAATCAAGATTAAATCAGCTGAATTGGCAGCTGATGAATATGCTAATATTTATTCTGAGGCTAATGGAACGCAATTAGTATTTAAAGATGATATCCCAACTATAACAGTTACGGCTGATGAAGAATCAATTACTATTTCTGATGATGGTAGTCTAATTTTGGGAGAAGAAGAGGGCGAGATTATTACTGTTAAGTTGACAGGAGGAGAATTTGTTTCAACAATTAATTCAAATAACTGGACAGTAAGTAATTTGCCAGAAGGAGTAAGTGTAGGTAGTATAAGCAGGATAGATGATAGAACTGTAGAGATAACTCTTAGCGGTAATTCAGTTGAGGGGGCATATACAGAAGATATAACTGATCTTACAGTTAGCTGTAGCTTTGAAGAATATATTGAATCCGAATGGGATGAGCTTTTAACTGCCAGTTCAGGAGTAAGAATGATTGCAGATAATGAGCCGCCAGTTATTAAGAGTTTGAGCCCTGAAAATGGAGGTATTAGTAAAGGCTTAAATGATGATCTGATCATCACCTTTAATGAGATTGTAAATAAAGGGAGAGGTAATATAGTAATTAAAAGAGCCTTTGATGATAGTACAGTAGAAAGAATAGATGTTAGTAAAGAAAGAGTTAGCGGCGAGGGGACAGATAGAATTACTATCAAAAGAGAGACTGCTTTAGAAGAAGCAACAGAATATTATGTACAGATAGATAGCGGAGCTTTTGAAGATAAAGCAGGTAATATTTATGCAGGAATAGCTGACAAAAGCACTTGGAAGTTTAAAAGCATAGCTAGACCGAAAATGAAAGTATCAATGTCAGATAGCTACGAAAATGGTCAAACCTTAGCAGCAGGTGAAATGATAACCTATCAAATAGAGATTGAAAATACAGGATTAGCTGAATTAAAAGATGCAAAAATATTTGCTCCTATTCCTTCAAATACTACTTATGTTAGCGGCTCAACTACTTTAAATGGTCAAAAAGTTGCTGATGATAATGGTAATTGTCCACTAATGGCTGGCTTTGCTGTAAATAGTCCAGATGCTGAAGAAGGAGTTATTTCTCATCAGCCGGGAAATAAAGTAAATTTAACTTATAGTGTTAAAGTCGCTAAAGAATCAGTATTAGGATCAGTAATTAAAAATCAAGTAGAATTAAATGGAAATGACTTTGAAGGAAATCCAATAAAATCTATTTTAAGTGATGATCCTGCAACAAAAGCTCTTAAGGATCTTACTAGAAGTCAAATTGGTAATCTACCTATATTAGAGTCTGAAAGAGAAATTATAGATGAAAATAAAGGAGATATTGAAAAAGGAGATAGACTGGAGATAACCAATAAAATTAGAAATGTTGGAACTAAAAAAGCGGCTGAAGTTAATATTAATGATCTACTACCTGAAGACACTACTTTAGTTTCTGACAGTCTAAGTATAATAGAAAAAGAGATAGAGACAGCAGTAAATCGAAAAGATTTTAATTGGAAAAATCTATTGGCGATAACAGATGATTGCTTAAAAACAGCAATTAATAAAATTAAGAACTATAACACAGTTAAAGCACAATCTGAACTGCCATACCAAATTGAGGATGGTCAAATAATAGTCAATTTAGATGCCTTAGAAGTAGGAGCAGAAATAGTTCTCTCTTATGAAGTGATTGTAAATGCAGACATTGCAGAAGGTGAAATAATTAAAAGTAGTGGAACAGTATCTGCGGCTAATACAAAGCAGGTTAAAAGCGAAAAGGATGTAGTAGTTGGTAAAAGTCCAATTTTAGCTGCAGAAATAAGTGCTAGAGATATCAATGGCGGAGAATTGGAAGTGAAAGATTTAATTGAATATAAATTAACAATAGAAAATAATGGTAATATGGAAGCTAATAATTTAAATGTTAAAAATCCACTGGCAGAAGGTTTAAATTATATTGCTCAAAGTACAAATTTAAATGGTCTTTTCTTAAATGATGTTGGAAGTGATTCTCAACTAGAAAATGGTTTAGACTATGGATCTATCAAGGCGGGAGAAAAAATTGAAATAAGATATCAGGCTGAAGTTAAAGAAACAGCTGCTTCTAAAAGAATTACAAGTCAATTAACTTATGAGGCTGATAGTGGAAATTTAAGTGGCTCAGCAGAAGTATTAATTCAAGTAGGTGCTTCACCTGGTAATGTCAAAATTAGTGGAAAAGCAATTAGTGAGCAGCCGGATATTCCAGAAGGTTGGTTGATTGAACTTTATCAAGCTAAAAACAAATTAGGCAGCTTGGTGCTGAATAGTGAAGGAAACTTTTCGTTTAATGGCTTATCTGCTCAAGTAGATTATGAATTATTAATTAAACATCCAGAAACAAAGGTTATTTATAATAAACTTTTAATAAGTTCAGATCAAGTTGAAGCAGGTGTAGTTAATAATTTTGAACATAATGAGGCAGAGGATCAAGATCTAAAAATAGATCCTGAAGGTGTAATATATGATTCACTAACTAAAGATGCTGTGGCTGGAGCAAAAGTAATACTCTTAGATGATAATGATCAAATTATTGACGAACAAACAACAGGTGCAGATGGTAGATATAATTTTCTTCCCAGTCCAGGAGAGTATAGAATAGAAGTTGAAGTTCCAGCAGGTTACAGTAAACAATTTCCTTCTCAAATAATTGAGGTTGAAACAGGAAGTTTAGATCCAGATACTGCAGTTGATGCTGATAGTACAACACCAGAATTTGAAGTAGTATCAAACAGTCAACCGCCTGCTTTAATATCTAATAGCAAATATTATCTATCTTTTTCTTTAGAAGCTGGTGATCCAGATATAATTAATAACCATATACCAATTGATCCTATCCAAGATAAAATGATTTCATTAACAAAAACTGCCAATAAAAATCAAGCAGCAGTAGGGGATTTTATTCAATATAAAATTGAAATAATAAATAATTCTAATCAAAAAATAGATGATTTGAAAATTTATGATAAACTGCCAACAACTTTTAAATATGTTAAAGGCTCTGCAGTAATTGAAAGAGAAAATGGTCTAGACTCAAAAATAATTGTTAGTGATGCTAATAGTAAAATAATAAACTGGGGAAGTTTGGCTGTTGAAAAAGATCAAAAAATTATTATAAGTTATCTTTTAGTAGTTGGAACAGCTGCGAATTCTAATCAGCAATATATTAATAAAGCTTATGCAGAAAAAGATGATTTAATAATTTCTAATACAGCTGAAGAATCAGTATTAATAAAGGGTGATCCTCTTTTTTCTGCTTCAATTATAATTGGTAAAGTTTTTAATGATAAAAATAATAATGGAATTCAGGATTTAGGTGAAAAAGGTATAGCTGGAGTAAAGTTAATAACTTTAAAAGGAGAAATAATAACTACAGATAGTCAGGGGAGATATCATATTGTATATGAAACTAAAAATACTACTAAATTAGGGCAAACAGCAGTTATCAAGCTGGATCACAGAAGCCTACCTAAAGGAACTAAGGTAATCAGTAATAATCCTGTTATAATAAAATTACCAAAAGCTTTAATGAGAAAAGTTAATTTTGCAGTAACTCAATAGCGATAAATTTGAAAAGCTTAAAATCTATTAAAGTCAAATAAAGTATTTAAAGATAATCCCTTCTTTTTTGAAGGGATTTTTCATTTAAAGTTTAATATTAATAATAGAGCTTGAAAATGAAAGGAGTGTAGTTTTTGATCTATTTATTTTTTGCAGTTTTATGCAGCTCTTCGATTGCCTTAATTTTTAAATTTAGCGAATCAAATAATTTAAACAGATATATAATTACCTCAGTTAATTATTTTACAGCTGCGATTATTGCTTTATTTTTGATTTTCAAAGAGAAGATTAAGTTTTTTGACTTTAATCCAGCTGATTTCAAGGCTAATTTTAGCCGAGTTATCTTTAGAGGAGAAGGAATTTTTGCTTCTCAATCAAGTCAGCAGTGGGCAACAGTTGTTGGCTTAGTTGCTGGTGTTTTTTTCTTTAGTTCTTTTATTTATTATCAAAAAAGTGTGCGCGAAAATGGAGCCAGTCTTGCTGGTACCTTTGGTAAACTGGGGATTTTGATTCCAATGCTTTTTGCAATTGTTATTTGGCAGGAATATCCAGAAGATCTGCAGTGGCTGGGAATTATTTTAGCCATTATTTCTATTGTCTTGGTCAATTTTCCTTTTAATAAAGACTGGGGCCAGGCTCTGCGATTAAACTTAATCTTTCTTTTTTTATATGGAGGAATTGCAGAATTTAGTAATAAGATTTTTCAGAAATATGCTTTAGTTGACTACAAAGTCTTATTTTTATTTTGGGTTTTCTTTTCTGCTTTTTTAATTAGCTTTTTTTATAGTTTTAAAAAAGTTAGACGTTTACCTAAAAAATCTGAATTACTGACTGGTTTTGCAGTTGGAATACCCAATCTTTTTTCTTCCTTCTTTTTGATTAGTGCTTTAAATCATCTTAAAACAGCAGTTGTTTTCCCCATATTTAGTGCTGGCAGCATTGTTTTAATAACTGCAGTTGGTTATTTATTTTTGGGTGAAAAACTAAAAAATAAAGAGTGGGCTTCAATTGTGATGACAGTAATCGCTTTAATTTTAATTAATATCTAGAATTTATTAAAAAATAGGAGTTGTGAAAGAGAATGAAAGAAATTTTTGCAAGAAGAAGTATTAGAAAATATAGTTCTGAGAAGGTTGAAGAAGAAAAAATCAAAAAGATTGTTAAGGCTGGCTTTGCAGCACCCTCTTGTGGAAATCAGCGTATAAACCATTTTATAATTATTAAAGATAAAGAAATTTTAAATAGTATTGCTGATATCCATGGTTATGCAGAGGCTCTTAGAGAAGCTGATACTGCTATAGCTGTCTGCTCAAACTTAGAAGAAGAGCTTTACCAGAGTTTTTGGGTACAAGATTATGCAGCTGCAGCTGAAAATATGCTAACAGAAGCAGTTCATTTAGGCTTAGGAGCTGTTTGGCTTGGAGTTTATCCTAAAGAAAGAATTATAAAAGATGTGAATTCTATTTTAGAAATTCCCGAAAAAGTAAAAGTCCTTTCTCTGATTGCGCTCGGTTATCCAGCAGAAGAAAAAGAAGCTTCTAATAGATATCTAGAAGCTAAAGTACATTTTAATAAATGGTAATCTAAATAGCTAAAATAATAACAGATTTTGGAGGAGAGTAAATAGAATGTATCTTGTAAGTTCATGTTTGGCAGGAATTAACTGCCGCTATGATAGCAAAAATAATTTGAATAAAAAAGTAGCAGCTTTAGTTAGAAAAGGAAAGGCAATTCCAGTTTGCCCTGAAGTTTTGGGGGGGCTTTCTACTCCCAGAGATCCCTCTGAAATTATAGTTACGGAAGAAGGAAATAAAAAAGTTGTGACCGAAAAGGGAAAAGATCTGACAGCAGCATTTAAACAGGGGGCAGAAAAGACTTTAAAAATTGCTCAAATTATAGGAGCAAAAAAAGCAGTATTACAGCAGAGAAGTCCTTCTTGTGGCTGGGGAAAGGTTTATGATGGTTCTTTTAGTGGCACTTTAATTAAAGGCAATGGTTTGACAGCAGAATTATTAATTGAAAATGGGATTGAAGTTTTAACTGAACTTGATTGAGTTTAAATTAAAACTGTTAAAAGATAACTTAAAATTAGGTAAAGCTTTGATATTATAAAATAAAGGATAAAGTTTGAAGTTAATTAGGAGGAAAGATTTTTGAATAAAAATTTTACTGAAAATCAATTAATTAGATTTTTAGGTAGACTAGGTAATAAATGGGGCACTGGTCATGATAGTGTTTCAACAATTTTAAGGAAAACTAAAGAATTTATAGCTCAAAAAAAAGATAAAATTAAATTTCTAGAAAAAGTAGTTATTTTATTAGAGATGCTCGAAGCTCATTCAGAAGGTAAATATGAAATAGATGATGGTAGCTTAGGTTTGATTATTTCTGCTTTAGCATATTTAGTTTTACCAACTGATTTAATTCCAGATATGATTGTAGGTATTGGTTTTGCAGATGATTTATATGCTTTTAAGCTTGTTTTTGATCAACTAAGTTTTGAAATTGAAAGTTTTAAAAGTTGGCAGAAAGCAGAATTATCCAAGATTGATAAAGCTTCAGTCGAAGATTAAAACTTAAAAGAGGATTGTGGTATAATGTTGACAATTAAATGTGCTAAGTGTAAAACTAAATTATTTAAATATAAAAAAATTGGCCAAGGTAAAGTTCTTCGCTGTTGGAAATCTAAAATAACAAGACTTTATGATGGAGAAATACAAGCTAAAAATTTTGTTTGTGGGAATTGTAATAACATTATAGCTGAAATCAAAGATGACCGTTTAGATATGAATAGTGAGGCTTTTACTTACAGTGGTACTAAAATTAGAAAATAATTTTAATCCTTTAAGTTAAAATTAGATTAATTATAGATAGATATCAATAGACCTTTAAAATCGTATTAATAAATTTTAAAAACTAAGAAAGGATTGTTATAAAAGTGGATTATTTTAGCAAAATATTAAATAAAATTGAAAACTATATTCCAGGAAATAAAAGTGAAAAAGAATATAAAAAGCAAACTATAAATTTCTTAGTTAATAATAAAAATAATTATTTTAGGGCTAATTCTAGTGGACATTTAACGGTTTCTGCCTGGATTATAAATTATGATAAAACTAAAGTATTATTACACCACCATAAAAAATTAGATAAATGGATTCAACTTGGTGGCCATTTAGAAAAAGGCGAATTAATTCAAACAGCTGTTTTGAGAGAGGCTAAAGAAGAATCAGGTTTAAACTCTCTTGTAATTGTCAAAAATGATCTTTTTGACCTTGATATTCATAAAATTCCAGCATTCAAAAAAGAGGCTCCTCATTTTCATTATGATTTAAGAATCTTAATAAAAGCAGATGCTGAAGAAAAATTATTAAAAAGCAGTGAGTCTAAAAATTTGCAGTGGATTAAACTAAATAAAGTAAAAAATTATCTTAGTGAAGAATCTGTATTAAGAATGCTTAGAAAAACTAGAAATATTTAAAGAAAAATTCAATTTAAAAAGGAGAGATTAATGATGGTTATTGCAGAGTTAACAGTTGTTCCTTTAGGAACTAAAACTACAAGTTTAAGTGAATATGTTGCTGGTTGTCATCAGCTTTTAAAAAAACAAGATAAAGTTGATTATCAATTAACTCCAATGGGAACTGTTTTAGAAGGTAAACTTGCTGATATCTTTGAAATAGTTCAAAAACTGCACGAAGTACCTTTTAATAATGGTGCCCAAAGAGTTACAACTAATTTAAAAATTGATGATCGTCGGGATAAGGAAGCCGCAATGGCGAAAAAAATTGATTCTGTAGAAAGTAAACTTAAATAAACCAATGTCTAAAAATAATTTACTTGCAATAGGTTGGGATGTTGGAGGTTGGATGGGAGCTAATCATGGTTTTTCTATTATCTGCTGGGATTATGAGCAAAAAAAATATAGTTGGCTAGGAGATCCAGTTGAACTAAGGATTCCAGCTAAATCACTTTTTTCTTTAAATTATATTCTACAAAAGGTTATAGGAGAAAATGAAATTAAAATTAATGATTATGATTTAGTAATTGGAATTGATGCACCCTTAAGTTTCCCCCGAAAATTTAAGGATTTTATTAACGGCAAAGAAAAAGCTTTTTATAGACCTGAAAAAGAAATCTATAATCAACTTGCTTATCGAAAAACAGATGTCCATATTTATGAAGAATTAGCTAAAAAACCACTTTCAGCAGTTTTTGATCGTTTGGGAACAAATGCTACAGTTGCCATAGCTCATCTTAATAAGTGGGTTGCTGAACATAATTTTTCTGTTCAGCCAATGCTAAATAAGAATAATCAGCGAGATTTAATTGAAGTTTATCCAGCTCTTTTAAAAGCCAGTAAATATGCGGCTGCAGCTGAGCCTTTTAAAGATATGATTCCGGCAAGTGTTAAAGTGGGGACTGATGCTTACGATTCTGCTCTTTGTGCAATTATGGCTTTAGCTTATGGAGCTGGATCTGATTTAAAAAAACTGCCTAATTTAGTTGGCCCAGAGGTAGCTGATCAAAAAGTAAAAGATGAAGGCTGGATCTACTATTTTCCAGCTAAAAATAAATAATTTAAGCTGAAAAAAATAATTTAAAAAAGCCTAAACTAGTTTGAGTTGGGGATAGATTTTTATTTAAAAATATGTTAAAATAAGCAGGTGCTCTGAGCTAAATAAGAATAGTTGACTATAACCAAACTCAAGCAAGAGGTGATTAAATTAGATGAAAATTTTTAGGCAGTTTGTAATTGTAGCTTTAATTGCTTTTAGTGGAGAAATTATAAATTATTTTTTTGAAACCCCAATCCCTGGCAGTATTTTGGCTATGATTTTATTATTAATATTTTTAACTACAGGATTTATTAAATTACATATGATTGATAAGTTTGCTGAATTTGTTTTAAATCATTTGGCAATATTTTTTATTCCTGCAGGGGTTAGTTTAATTAAAAATCTAGATCAATTAAAAGCAAATTGGTTTCCTTTTATAATAATAGTTGTTATTTCTACAATTGTTATAATGGTTGTTACAGGTTTAACTATCCAGTTTATTATGAGCAGGGATAATTGATGGAAGAATTAATTAATACTCCTTATCTAGGCTTAATTATTTCTATTTTAACTTTTGAATTAGGAATTTATTTAAATAAAAAGACTAAGTTATCTTTATTTAATCCTTTGTTAATTAGTATAGTTTTGACTATCATTATTTTAATAAGTTTTAATATAGATTTAAAGATATATAATAAAGGTGGGGACTTATTATCTTTTTTCTTAGGTCCAGCAACTGTGATTTTGGCAGTGCCTTTATACCATAAAATAGAACTTTTAAAAGCAAATTACAAAGCAATATTAATTGGGATTAGTACTGGAACTTTAACTGGTATAATAACTATAATTTATTTGACAAAATTATTTAATTTAAATTTAGCCCTTAGTTTAGCTTTAATTCCTAAGTCAGTCACAACTCCAATTGGAATGGAAATTTCTAAACAAATTGGTGGAATAACTGCTATTACGGTAGCTGCTAGTATTACAACTGGAATTTTAGGTTCTATAATTGGCCCTTTTATTTGTAAATTATTTGGAATTAAAAATAAAGTAGCAATAGGAGTTGCTATCGGAACATCTGCTCATGCAGTAGGGACTTCTAGAGCTATAGAAATGGGTGAAACAGAAGGTGCTATGAGTGGCTTAGCAATTGGGATTGCTGGTCTAATAACTGTTTTTTTAGTTCCTATTTTATTAATTATAGTTTAAACTTTGTTTAATTTTAACTTATAGTTTGTAATTAAATAAAATAAATTATATACTTATAAATAATAATATCTTTAAAAGCAGAAATGGGGTAGTTATTAATGAAGCAAGAGCAAATTGATTTAATGAAAAATTCCAATCAATTTTAGCACCTATAATATCAGCTATCTCTTTGACTTCTTTGTATTTGATAGTACCTCTTGATAGCTTATTACTTAAATTTTGAACACTATCATCACGATTATATTTTTCATTTAAAGCATTAACTAAATCTGTCATAGTCCAACCTGTTCTAGCAAGTTAAGATTTGATTTCTTGTTTAATAGTCAAAATATACACTGACCCTCCCCCAATTTGTAGGACACTGAGTTAAGATATATAATAAACTCAGGAGGTGCCCAAAATGGGAAAAAGAAGAAGTTACACTGAAGAATTCAAAAGAGATGCTGTTGAACTTAGCATAAATTCAAATAAGACAGTACAAGAAATAGCTGATGATCTAGGAATAAATTACGGTAATTTAACCCGCTGGCGTAAAGAATATAGAGATAGTGGTGAACATGCTTTTCCTGGTAATGGAAAGCAAAAACTAACACCTGAACAACAAAAAATAAAAGAGCTTGAAGATGAACTTAGAGAAACTAAATTAGAGCGTGATATATTAAAAAAAGCAGTGGGCATCTTTTCGAAAAAACCGAAGTAATATACGGTTTTATCCGGGACCACAGAGATCAATTTCCTGTGACGAAAATGTGCCAGGTATTAGCAGTTTCCCGGTCAGGTTTCTATGATTGGCTAGATAGAGAACCCAGTCAAAGAGAAATTGAAAATAAGAAACTGAAACTAGAAATAGCTAAAATATACTGGCAGCATAGCGGCCGCTATGGAAGTCCAAGAATACATCGTCAGCTGGTAAAAGAAGGCCATAACTGTAATATAAAAAGAGTTGTGAGACTTATGCAAGTAATGGGTCTTAAGGCAATTCAGAAAAAGAAATTTAAAAAGACAACAGATTCAAATCACAATTTACCGCTAAAAGAAAATTTGCTTAATAGAAATTTTGATGTATCTAAGCCAAACAAAGTTTGGGCTTCAGATATTACATATATACCGACAGCTGAAGGCTGGCTCTACCTGGCTGTAGTAATAGATCTTTATTCACGAAAAGTGGTTGGCTGGTCAATTAATAAAAGAATGACCAGGCAGCTTGTAATAAATGCTTTGGAAATGGGAATTAAAAATAGAAATCATAAAAAAGGTTTGATCTTTCATTCTGATAGAGGCAGCCAGTATGCAAGTCATGATTTTCAGAAAGAGCTATGGAAAAATGGAATAAGATCTTCAATGAGCCGCAAAGGAGACTGCTGGGATAATGCAGTAGCAGAAAGTTTCTTCTCCACAATAAAAACAGAATTAATTTATCAAAAAGATTACAAAACTAGACAACAAGCAAGACAGGATATTTTCGAATATATAGCTGTTTATTACAACAGAATCAGAATGCATTCAACTTTAAATTATAAAAGTCCAGAAGACTACGAAAACGAGAGAAAACTATCTAAACTATGTGTCTAATTTAATGGGGGAACCTCAAATTGTCCACTAGACTAACAAAGGAGAACCAACTTCTAGTCATAGAGGACTTAAATATAAAAGGTATGCTTAAAAATTCTAAACTAGCAAAACATATTTCTGATTGTGCTTGGAATATGTTTACCACAATGCTGGAATATAAAAGCAAATGGTATGATTGTATATTACACAAAGCAGATAGATTTTTTGCTAGTAGTCAAACTTGTTCAGAGTGTGGTGTTAAAAACTCTAAAGTCAAAGACCTAGCAGTTCGTACTTGGACTTGTGAGTGTGGCACAACTCACGATAGAGATATAAATGCTAGTAAAAACCTTTTAAAACAAGGTAAATTAGACTTAGGTATAAGATAGACTAGACTATATAGGGTAGGGCATACCCGAATTTACGCCTTTGGAGAGAGCATAAGACCAACTTAATCTAGCTTTTGCTATGCTTTAAGTAGGCAATTCTCTATGAACAAGGAATCCTCGTGGGCTTGCCCCGAGGAGCGTCAAAGTCAAACAGATGCTGTAACTAAACTTGCTGAAAACAAAAATATGATTGCTAGTTTTTCGAGAGCACTACTGCAGGATCTACAGGTAGAACAATCAGAGCAAGAATTTAATCATAATTTAAAAACAGTAGTAGAAAAGATTTATCAAGCTTCGATAACTTAGATTAAAATTTATTTAGACGGAGATTTATTTAGATTAAATCCCTTCCTTAATATTCTCTAAAAAAGAGTATTTGAGGGAGGGATTTTAAATATTATAAATACAATTTAACTAAAAGGAGTAGAATTAATTATGCAGACTAAAGAGTTAAAGGCTAAATTTATAGCTTCTAAGAGCTATAATCCTTGGGAAAATTTAGCTTTAGAAGAATATTTGCTTAACAATTTAAATGAAAATGAAATTATTCTTTATCTCTGGCAAAATAAAGACACAATAGTAATTGGGAGAAACCAAAATGCCTGGCAAGAATGTTCAGTAAACAAACTTCAAGAAAAAGAGGTCAAACTAGCCCGCCGTTTATCAGGTGGAGGAGCTGTTTTTCATGATCAGGGTAATTTAAATTATACAATTTTAATGCCTAAAGCAGAATATGAGCTGGAAAAACAATTACAAATTATTTTAGCCGCTCTCCAAAATTTAGGTTTTAAAGCCAAATTTTCAGGCAGAAATGATATTCTCTGTCAAAATAAAAAAGTTTCTGGTACTGCTTATTATTTTGGAACTAAAGCAGCTTATATTCATGGTACTGTTTTAGTTAATAGTGATTTAAAAAAACTTAGTTCTCTTTTAACAGTTTCAGCTGCTAAAATAAAATCAAAAGGGATTGATTCAGTTAAAGCAAGGGTTATTAATTTAAGCCAAATTGATCAACAAATAACTGTTAGTAAAATAAAAGAAAGTATTAAAAATAGTTTTGCTGCAATTTATCAGCAAAAGAAAGCACTTGCAAATGTTGAGCTTGATTACCAAGAACTTGAAAAATTAACTAATAAATATGCAAGCTGGGATTGGAGGTTTGGAGAAAGTCCTGATTTTGACCTTTGCCTAGATCATCGTTTTCAATGGGGAGGAGTTGAGCTAAAATTAAAATTAGCTTCAGCTATTATTACAAAAGCAGTCTTATATTCTGATGCTATGTATGGTGATTTAATTCCTAAAATAGCTGAAGCTTTAACTGATCAACCTTTTCAGTTAGCTAAAATTTTAAATGCTGTGCAAAATTCTTTTGAAAACTATCAGTTTTTAGATTCTAAAAAGGGTGAAAAAATTAAATTAGAATTTCTCAACTGGTTAGAAAAAGAATTGAAAACAGTTATTTGAAGTTAGTTTAAGCATTTGGATTAATAACAGCTGCTTCAGCAAAAGTGGCCATATCTCTTAAAATACTAATTGAAGTATCTAAAAATGGCATAGCTAAAACCGCTCCCGTGCCTTCACCTAAACGCATATCTAGATCTAAAAAAGGACTGAGACCTAATTTTTTATAAATAGTTTTATGGCCAGGTTCAACTGAGATATGAGAAGGGATTAAATAATTTACTATTTCAGGCTCTATTTTTTGGGCTATTAAAGCAGCAGCTCCAGAAATTAAACCATCCATTACTACTGGTACTTTATTGGCTGCTGCTCCCAGTATAACTCCTGCCATCCCTGCAATCTCTAAACCACCAACTGCAGCTAAAATATCAATTCCATCATCTGAATCAAATTTGTTTAATTTAAGTGAGGTTTTTATTACTTCAATTTTATTTTTAACTCCAGCTGCATCTAAGCCAGAACCAAAGCCAACGATTTCTGCTATCGGTGCACCAGTAATGGCTGCTATAATAGCTGAACTAGGAGTAGTATTTCCAATTCCCATTTCTCCAATTCCAATTACTTCTGCACCTGATTTGATAGCATCTTCTACAACTTCGATTCCTACTTCTAAAGCTAAAATAGCTTCTTTTTTTGTCATTGCTCTTGTTTGAGCAAGATTATTAGTTCCATTTTTAATTTTTTTTGTTATCAAAGCTTCTGCTTCTAGATCATCTACCATTCCGATATCAACTATTTTAAGTTCTGCTCCTACTTGTTTTGCTAAAACATTAATTGCAGCTCCTTGATTTAAAAAGTTAGTTACCATTTGAGTTGTTATTTCTTGAGCACAAGGACTAACTCCTTCTTCTACAACTCCATGATCTGCTGCCATTACAATATGAGTTTTATTTTTAAAACTAGGATAAAGCTCAGAACGGATTCCAGTTAATTTAATAGCCAATTTTTCTAATTTACCTAAGCTTCCTTTAGGTTTTGTTAATTGGTCTAATCTTGCTGTTGCTGCTTCCATTGTTTCTAAATCAACACTTTTAATGTTTTGAAGAGTCTGTTTGAGTTTTTTCATTTTAATTCCTCCAATTAGATTTTTTAAAAACAAAAAAAAGCCCACGATCCCCAAAGAGATCGTGAACTTTTCCATAATTCACAAAGAATTTAATTATAAAGGCAGGTCTCCTGACTTACAGCAAGTTCTTTTTTCCTTCCCCAAAAGGGTGGACTTTAAAAAGTTTTTAAGCTGAATACAGTGATGGGATCGCTCAAGATTCTAACTTGATTCCCTATTCTCCTTATTAAGGCACCTTAATAATTATCTATTTTTCCTAATTATATCTTATAATTTTATTATTTTCAACAGCTTTTTAAAATAAGCTCTCAATTTTTTTGCAAAATATTAAAATTAGAACTTGATTTATTTTTCAGAATATTTTATAATTATAATTGTAAACGTTAACGTAAACGTTTTCGAAAAATAATTATTAAAATAAAACGAAAAAATTAATAATATTGGATCATTTATTATTAATTTTAAAAATAAATTAGGTGATAGTTAATGAAAGTCACAATTAAAGATATTGCAAAAAAAGCTAATGTCTCAGTAACTACAGTTTCGCGAGTTTTAAATAATAAACCTGATGTTGGTGATCAGACTAGGACTAAGATTTTAAAGCTAATTGAAGAACTGAATTATAAGCCAAATAGTGTAGCTCGGGGACTTGTAATGCAGAAAACACATACGATTGGTTTAATTATTCCTGATATCAGCAATCCTTTTTTTCCACAAGTTGCTCGAGCTATTGAAGATAAAGCTCAAAAATCAGGTTATTCAATAATTTTTTTTAATACAGATAATCATCTGGAAAAAGAAAAGAAAGCAGTTGAACTATTTAAAAGTAAACAGGTTGATGGGTTAATAGTATCTCTTTCACTAGGAAATGAAGAAATTTTAAAAGAATTAAAGGCTGCAAATTATCCTGTTGTTCAAATAGATAGATCTGTATTTAGTAATTCTTATCCTTTGGTTAGTATTGATAATAAAAATTCTGCTTATCAGATGGTCGAATATATGCTTAAAAAAGGATATAAAAAAATTGCTCATATCACTGGTGATTTAAAAACTACTACTGCTAGAGATAGATTAGCAGGCTATAAAAAAGCACTTAATGACTATCAAGTTGAGATTAATGAAGATTATATTATTAAAGGGGATTATACCCAGCAATTAGCTTTTGAAGCTATGCAGACATTACTCAAGTTAAAAGAGCCACCAACAGCTGTCTTTGCAGCTAATGACTTAAGTGCTGCTGGTGTTTATAAAGCTCTATTTGCTGCTGGTTTAAATATTCCAGCTGATATTGCAGTAGCAGGACATGATGATATTGATATAGCATCACTTTTAAGACCAGAGCTGACCACTATGAGACAGCCCAAATATAGTTTAGGTGAAAAAGCAGTTTCAGTACTTTTAAAAATGATAGATAATTATGAGGCGGAAGTTGAAGCTCAAATATTAAAAACTAAGTTAGTTATTAGAGAATCAGTTTAAAAATAGAGACTAAATAAGAAAGCAGGTGGATTAATGTCAAAAATTCTTGTTATTGGAAGTATGAATATGGATTTAGTTGTTCAAACTGAACGCTATCCAGAAGCAGGAGAAACTATAATTGGTGGTAAATTTGCACAAATTCCAGGTGGTAAAGGAGCAAATCAGGCTCTAGCAGCAGCAAAGTTGGGAGATGAGGTTCAATTTATTGGCGCTTGTGGAGATGACAGTTTTGCTCCTATGTTAAAATCAAGTTTAAAAAATGGTGGAGCCAAAATTGATAATATTTTTGAGATTAAAGACAAAAGTACAGGTGTTGCAGTCATTACTGTTGACCCAGAAGGAAATAATAGAATTATAGTTTCGCCTGGAGCAAATTATGAATTAGATCTAGCTAAAATTGAAAAAATTAAGTCTCAAATTATTGAAGCTGAAATTATACTGCTGCAGCTGGAAATTCCTGTTGAAACTATTGCAAAAATCGTAGAAATTGCTGCAGCCAATAATACAAAAATCATTTTAGATCCAGCTCCAGCGCAACAATTATCTGATCATATTTTATCTGAAATAGATTTTTTACTGCCAAATGAAGGTGAACTTGATTTATTAATGGCTGCTGCTGATGCTAAAACTCGTTCAGAAAAAATTGAGATTTTACTTGATAAAGGTGTGAAAAACATTATTGTGACTGAGGGAGAAAAAGGTCTCAACTTTTATAATAAAGAGCAAGCACTTCATTTAGATGCTCTAAAAGTTAAAGCAGTAGATACAACAGCTGCTGGCGATGTTTTTGCAGGTGCTTTTGCAGCCAGTTTGATTTCGGAAAATGATCTGGAAAAATCTTTAAAATGTGCTGTTCAAGCTGCAGCTTATTCAGTTAGCAAAAGAGGTGCTCAGAGTTCTATACCAGATCAAAATGAATTAAATGAATTCCTTGCAGAAAGGAGTAACTAAAATGAAGAAAAATGGAATAATTAATAGTGAACTTTCAAAAGTAATAGCAGAAATGGGACATAAAAATAGCCTGGTTGTTGCAGACTGTGGCCTGCCAATTCCACAGGCAGTTAAAAGAATTGATTTATCTGTGACCAAAGGCTATCCTAAGTTCTTAAAAATACTTAAGGGTGTTCTGGATGATTTAGTTGTAGAAAAGGCAATTCTGGCAGCAGAAATTAAAGAAAAGAGTCCAGAATTAGAAGCTGAGATAATTGCTTTACTGCCAAATATAGAAATTGAATATATAGCTCACAAAGAGTTCAAAAAAGAAACAAATAATTCCAGAGCTGTAGTTCGAAGTGGAGAGATTATTCCCTATGCTAACATAATTTTGATTTCAGGAGTTGATTTTTAAATGGGAGCAGAAAAAGTACTGGAAATGAAAAATATCACTAAAAAATTTCCTGGAGTAAAGGCTCTAGATAAAGTTAATTTTTCTCTCCGCAAAGGTGAAGTTCATGCTCTACTGGGAGAAAATGGAGCTGGGAAATCAACTTTGATGAAAGTACTGAATGGAATTCATAAGCGTGATGAAGGTCGAATTATTTTAAAAGGTAAGGAGGTTGAATTTAAGGGACCAAAAGAAGCCCAAAATTCTGGTTTGGCAATTATTCATCAGGAGTTAGAATTAATTCCTCATCTTAATGTAGCAGAAAATATTTATCTTGGTCGAGAAGAAAAAAATAGTATTTTTATTGATTATCAAAAACTTTATCAAAAAACAAATGCTGTTTTGGAGATGCTGGGGGTCCAGATTAATCCTAAAGCCAAAATTAAAGATTTAAATATTGGTAGCCAGCAAATGGTGGAGATTGCTAAGGCTGTTTCTCAAAATTCTGATATACTAGTGATGGATGAGCCCACTTCTTCACTTACTAATCAGGAAATTAAAATTTTATTTGAACTGATAGAAAGGCTAAAAAAACAGGATATAGCAATTGTTTATATTTCTCATCGTTTAGAAGAAGTTTTCGAAATCTGTGATCGAGTTACTGTTTTAAGAGATGGTAAATTTGTGGGTGAAGTTGAGACAGTTGAGACTGATGAAAATGAATTAATTAAAATGATGGTCGGTCGAAAAATTGAAGATCGTTTTCCGAAAATGAGATTTAATCCAGGAGAAGAAATTTTGAGAGTTGAAAATTTATCTGTCCCTGATAAAATAATTAATGCTTCTTTTTCACTGCGTAAAGGAGAAATACTTGGAGTAGCTGGTTTGATGGGTTCTGGTAGAACAGAATTAGCTAAAGCAGTTTTTGGGGTTTTTAAAGAAAAAACAGGAGATATTTATTATAGAGGGAAAAAATTACAAATTAGTTCTCCTGCAGATGCTCTAAATAATGGAATTTCTTATTTAAGTGAAGACCGCAAAGATGAAGGCTTAATTCTGGGACTCTCAGTTTCTGATAATATTAGTATTTCTGTTTTAAAAAGAATTTTAAAAGCTAAGTTTTTTATTGATTCAGATCAGGAAAAAGAACTTTCCCAAAAATATATTGAAGATTTAAATATCAAAACTCCTTCAGAAAAACAGCTTCTTAAAAATTTAAGTGGAGGCAACCAGCAAAAAGTTGTGATTTCTAAACTGCTTTCTACTAAACCAGAGGTTGTAATTTTTGATGAACCAACTCGGGGTATTGATGTTGGAGCTAAAAGAGAAATTTATAATTTAATGCAAGATTTAATTGAGCAAGATGTTGCAGTTATTTTAATTTCATCAGAATTACCAGAAGTTTTAAATTTAAGTAACAGACTTTTAGTAATGCATGAAAAAGAAATTATAGGAGAGTTGGATGCTGCTCAGGCAGATCAAGAAGCTATTATGAAGCTAGCAACTGGAAGGAGGAGTCAGCAAAGTGAATAATTTAAATGATATTAAAAATAAAAATTTTTTAGAAATTTTAAATAAGTTTAAAACAGGTATTGGGCTTTTAATTTTAGTAATTATCCTATCTTTTATGAGTCCTTACTTTTTAACAGTACCAAATTTATTAAATATAGTGAGACAGGTTTCAGTTATCGCTATTATATCCTTTGGAATGACAATGGTAATTCTAACAGGTGGGATTGATCTGTCGGTTGGCTCAATGCTTGCTTTTTCTGGAGCTATTGCAGCAGGGATGATGGTTAATTCTGGTCTTAATGTTTTTTTAGCGATTTTAGTTGGTCTAGCAGCAGGTACTGTTTTAGGCTTATTTAATGGAATTGCAGTTGCTAAAGCTAAATTGCCTGCTTTTATAGTAACTTTAGCTATGATGACTATTGCCCGGGGTTTTACACTTATTTATACTAGTGGACGTCCCATTTCAGGTTTTAACGATACTTTTAGATTTTTTGGGGCTGGCTATTTAGTTAAGATTCCAATTCCAGTTGTGATTATGTTTATCCTCTTATTTGTAATTTTTATTTTACTTAAAAAAACACCTTTAGGACGCTATATTTATGCTATTGGTGGTAATGAAAAAGCAACTAGATTATCAGGTATTAATACAGATAAAATTAAAATAGCAGTTTATGGTCTCAATGGATTTTTAGCTGCAGCAAGTGGTATTATTTTAACTTCAAGACTTAATTCAGCTCAGCCAATGGCTGGAGAAGGCTATGAATTAGATGCAATTGCTGCAGTTGTACTAGGAGGAACTAGCCTTTCTGGTGGTCGTGGAGGAGTAATTGGAACTATTATTGGTGCTTTAATTATCGCAGTTTTAAATAATGGTTTAAATCTTTTAAATGTATCTTCATTTTATCAGCTAGTTGCCAAAGGTGCTGTTATTCTGTTAGCTGTTTTCTTAGATCGTAAGAGTCAGCAGCAGTAATAATATAAATTAAGTAAAATATTTCAAATAGGGGGTGAGCTTTTAAGCAGCTTCTTTTTGACAAATATTCATTTAAAGAATTAAATTCAAGGAGGAATAAAAAAATGAGAAAAACTATTATTTTAACATTAGCTTTTATGTTGGTGGTAGGTCTTTCGCTTGGTACTGCAGCACAGGATATTAAAATTGGTTTGGCTGTCTCTACTTTAAATAATCCTTTTTTTGTTGATCTAAAAGATGGTGCTGAAGCCATGGCAGCAGAAATGGGAATTGAAATTTTAACTGTAGATGCTCAAGATGATGCTGCAAGTCAGTTAAGTAGTGTTGAAGATCTGTTAATTAAACAGATAGATGTTTTAATTGTTAATCCTGTTGATGGTGATGCTGTTGTTTCTGCAATTAGTTCAGCAAATAATGCTGGTGTACCAGTAATTACAGTTGATCGTGCAGCTGAAGGTGGAAAAGTTGCAAGTCATATTGCATCTGATAATGTAGCTGGTGGGAAAATGGCAGGAGACTTTATTGCTGAGCAGCTAGGTGAAAAAGCTAAAGTAGTAGAACTTCAGGGAATTCCAGGAACCTCTGCTGCTAGAGATAGAGGTAACGGGTTTAATATAAGTATTGATAGCTATCCTGAAATGGAAGTTATTGCTAGACAACCAGCTGCTTTTGATAGAGCAGAAGGTATGACGGTTATGGAAAATATCCTGCAGGGTAATTCAAAAATAGATGCTGTATTTGCTCATAATGATAATATGGCCTTAGGTGCAATGGAAGCTATTTCAGCTGCTGGTCGTTCAGATGAGATTATGATTGTTGGTTTTGATGCTATTGATGATGCTAGAGAAGCTGTAAAAGAAGGAGAATTAGCAGCAACTGTGGCCCAAAAACCAGGTTTAATGGGTGAAATGGCTGTAAAAAAAGCAATTGAGGTAGCAAATGGTAAAGAAGTTGAAGAATATACTCCTGTTCCTTTAGAATTAATTACTGAGTAAATTAAGAAATAGTAATTTAAATTAAATATGATTTAGACTCAGTTAAATCTTGCTAGATAATTTAAATTTAACTTAGAGTTTGATAAAAAAAGGCCTTCTTCAAATTTTAATTTTTGAGGAGGGCCTTTAAATTATTGGACACAAACTCTTTCAACTCTTATAATTAACTTAAGTAGTTAAGTTAAATTAAGCATAATTAAATTTTAAATATTGACTGGGGGATAATTTAAAATGAATATTCAAAATAGAATTGAAAAAAGTATTAAGGCCAACAGACCATTAATTGGAGTTGCAGTTGGTAGTGGATTATCAGCTAAACAGGTAGCAGAAGGTGGAGCAGATTTTATTTTAGCCTTAAGTGCGGGCTATTTCAGAAATGCTGGTGTTTCTTCTCTAGCAGCAATGTTACCCTTTGCTAATAGCAATCAATTAAATCTTAAATTTGCTAAAAAAGAAATATTACCTCGAGTTAAAAATACCCCTGTAATTTTCGGAGCTTTTGCTGCAGATATTACTAACTCTGATGAAAATTTACTTAATAATATTATTGAAGCAGGTTTTATTGGGGTTAATAATTTTCCAACTGTAGGGCTAATTGATGGTAAGTATCGGCAGGCTTTAGAGGTCAATGGACTTGGTTTTGAAAAAGAAATAAAATTCATGCAAAAAGCAGTTAAAAAAGGTTTATATACAATAGCTTTTGTATTTGAACCAGAGCAGGCAGCGAAAATGGCAGCTGTTGGAGTTGATCTTATTTGTGCTCATTTAGGTTGGACAGCTGGAGGAGAAAAAGGAATAAAAAATGATCATAAATTATTAGAAGATATTAAACTAGTTAGAAAAATATTTAAAGCAGCTAAAAAAGTAAATAATGATGTTTTAACAATGATTTATGGTGGTGGGGATATTAAAGAACCAGCTAAAGTTAATAAGTTTTATCAAGAAACTGATACAATTGGTTATATAGGCGGCTCAACTTTTGAGAGAATTCCAGTCGAACTTAGTATTAAAGATACAGTTAATAGTTTTAAAAACTACTATAAATTAAAAAAGGAAAATAAGAAGCTAAAACAAGAATTAATTAAGAAAAAGGGATTTGATAAATTAGTAGGTCAAAGTCTAATTATGCAGGAAATCTATGATTTAATAGATAAAATAGCAAATAAGAATGTTAATGTTTTAGTTAATGGTGAAAGTGGAACTGGTAAAGAATTAGTTTGTAGAGCTTTGCATTATAATAGTCAGCGTCGTAATAAGCCTTTTGTTAAGATTAATTGTGCTACAATTCCAGAAAAATTATTAGAAAGTGAATTATTTGGCCATGAAAAAGGTTCATTTACAGGAGCTAATAAAAAGAGGATTGGTAAATTTGAATTAGCAGATAAGGGAACTTTATTTTTAGATGAAGTTGGAGAGATTGATGTCAATTTGCAGGCCAAATTATTAAGAGTTTTACAAGAAAAAGAATTTGAAAGAGTTGGAAGCAATAGAACAATTAATGTTGATGTCAGAATTATATCAGCTACAAATATTAATTTAAGAAAAGCAGTTGCAAAAGGAGAATTTCGAGAAGATTTATTTTATAGATTAAATGTTGTTTCAATTAATACTCCACCTTTAAGAAAACATAAAGAAGATATTCCACTTTTAGTTAATAATTTTATTGATAAAATTAAAAATAAATTTTCAATTGATATTTTAAAAATAGAGCCCGAAGTATTTGATATTTTTATGGATTATGATTGGCCAGGAAATGTCAGGGAACTTAAAAATATTTTGGAAAGAGCTGCGATTTTAGCTGAAGATCATGCTATTAGAGTTAAAAATCTGCCTCAGAACTTAAAAAAATTAGATCCTAATTTTACAGAAAATCAAAAAAATAAAATTCCTCAGAGCTTAAATAGTCATTTAGGTTTATATGAAAAAAAAATTATAAAAAATGCTTTAAAAACTAATAATTTCAATAAAACTAAAACAGCTAATTTTTTAAAAATTAGTAGAAAAACTCTTTATAATAAAATAAAAGAATATGAAATTTAAAATTAAACTTAATTTTAATCTAAAAGCCTTTATGTGTAAATTTTTACTCAGTTAAGCAAATTCTCTTTTTAAAAGCAGCTAAAACTGTGTAAATTTTTACACTATTTTTATTTTTAAATTTAAAATAAAAATTTAATTTGGCCAGAAAAATCTTTTTTGCTTTTAAAAGAACTTTATTTAGCCTATTTTTCGACTTTTAAAGAGTTTTGGTATTATTATTGCATAATATAATTAGTGAAAGAATTAAAAAAATTATTATTTTTATAAAATTGAGGAGGGTTTTTAGTGAAGCAAATTGTTATAGTCGGTACTTTAGATACTAAAGGGGAAGAGTTTAAATATATTAAAGATATAATAGAAGGAGAAGGACTAGAAACTATTGTAGTTGATGCAGGTGTTATGGGAGAAGCATACTTTGAACCTGATATTGAGCGAGCGCAGGTAGCTGAAGCTGGTGGAGAAAGTATAGAAAAATTAATTGAAGCTGGTGATCGCGGCCATTCCATGGAAGTTATGTCAAAAGGGACAGCTCTAATTGTAGAAGAACTATTAGCAACCGGAAAATTAAATGGAATTATTAGTTTAGGAGGCTCTGCTGGAACTACAATAGCAACAACAGCAATGAAGCGTCTACCAGTTGGTATCCCTAAAGTAATGGTTTCTACACTTGCTTCTGGTAATACAAGACCTTATGTTGGCACAAAAGATATTACAATGATTTATTCAGTAGTTGATATTTTGGGAGTTAATAGCTTATCAGCTAGGATATTAGCTAATGCAGCTTTTGCAGTTAGTGGAATGGTTAAAGATCAAACTCCAGAATTAGAAAAACAAAGGCCTTTAATTGCAGCAACTATGTTTGGAGTCACAACTCCAGCTGTAGAAAAAGCAAGAGAATATCTAGAAACTGAAGGCTATGAAGTTTTAGTTTTTCATGCTACTGGAACAGGTGGTAAAGCAATGGAAAATTTAATTGAATCAGGTTTTATAAAGGGTGTACTTGATATTACAACAACTGAGCTTTGTGATGAATTAGTAGGAGGTGTCTTATCAGCTGGTCCAAATCGATTAGAGGCTGCCGCCAAAAATGGAATACCTCAAATTGTTTCGACTGGGGCTTTGGATATGGTTAACTTTGGTCCTCTTGCTTCAGTTCCCAAAGAATTTGAAGAAAGAAATTTATATCAGCATAATGCAAATGTAACATTAATGAGAACTACAGCTTCTGAAAATAAAAAGTTAGCTGAAATAATGGCTAAAAAATTAAATCAGACTCAAGGACCAACAACTTTATTTTTACCTTTAAAAGGTGTTTCTATGATAGATGCTCCAAAAAAGCCCTTTTATAATCCAGAAGCAGATCAAATTCTTTTTGAGACTTTAAAAGAAAAAATTAATCAGCAAAAAATTAAAATTATAGAAAAAGAAATGCATATTAATGATCAAGAATATGCTTTAGCAATGGCCAAAGAATTAGTTGAATTAATTGAAGCTAAAGCTTAATGAATGATAATAATTTAATAATGATTGAAAATATAAAAAGGAGGAATAAGATTATGAGATTTACTCGTGCAGAAATTAAGGCCAAATTAGAAAAAGAAATTAAAAAAGGAAAAAGTGTAGTTGGAGCTGGAGCGGGGACTGGTATTTCGGCTAAATTTGCTCAACAAGGTGGAGTTGACTTAATTATTATCTATAATTCTGGTAGATATAGGATGGCGGGTCGGGGCTCACTTGCTGGTTTACTTCCTTATGGAGATGCTAATGGAATAGTCAAGGAAATGGCTGCTGAAGTTTTACCTGTAGCCGAAGAAACTCCAGTTTTAGCTGGGGTCTGTGGTACAGATCCTTTTCGTTTAATGGATAATTTTCTAAAAGAACTAAAAGATATGGGCTTTTCTGGAGTTCAGAACTTTCCTACTGTTGGTTTAATTGATGGTGTGTTTAGACAAAATCTAGAAGAAACAGGGATGGGCTATGATTTAGAAGTAGAAATGATTAGAAAAGCTCATAAGCTTGGTTTGTTTACAGCTCCTTATGTTTTTGATGAAGACGATGCTAAAGCTATGGCAGAAGCTGGAGCAGATGTTTTAGTTGCTCATATGGGTTTAACTACTAGTGGCAGCATTGGAGCTGAAACAGCTCTTGATTTAAAAGAAAGTGCAGAAAAAGTACAAAAAATTGCTGATGCAGGTAAAAGTGTTAATCCAGAACTAATGGTCATTTGTCATGGTGGTCCAATTGCAATGCCTGAAGATGCTAAATATGTCTTAGAAAATACTAAAAATGTAGTTGGTTTCTTTGGTGCTTCAAGTATTGAGAGACTTCCTACAGAAACAGCAATTAAAAAACAAACTGAAGCCTTTAAAAAAATAAATATTTAAATTAGCTTTTATTTAACTTAGATTATTAGCCGCTTTTTAAGAAGCGGCTAATTTATTTTAGTAATTTTTAAATAATTGATAATTAAATCATTATTTAGTATAATGTAAATAAATAGATAATTAGTTAATTTCTCAATTAATGTTTAAATTGGAGGCAGTAAAATGAAAATTAAATTAAAAGCTGATGATTTACCAAAAAATATTGAAAAAGCAAAAATTACTATGATTAAAGTAGAAGCAGGAGATCAGATTGAATTAGGTCAAGAAATTTTGATTTTAGAAGCTAGTAAAAATACTATTAATTTAAAATCAGAGTTTGCAGGAAAAATTGAAAAAGTATTAGTTGAAACAGGAACAGAAATTGAAGTTGGAACAGAATTATTTTTAATCAAGGCTGAAGCTCAAAAATCTAAAAAGGCAACAGCAGCTATAGTAAATAAAACAGAAAAAAAGAGAGATTTAGCGATAATTGGGGCTGGCCCAGGTGGTTATGTAGCAGCTTTAAAGGCAGCTAAAAATGGTGCTCAAGTCACTTTAATTGAAAAAAATAGTTTAGGTGGAACCTGTTTAAATTGGGGTTGTGTTCCAACTAAAGCTTTAGTCCGTTCAGCTGAGGTATATGATGAACTCAAAAATGCAGCAGAATTTGGTTGTAAAGCTGAGAATATAAGTTTTGATTGGAAAGAAATTATTGGTAGAAAAGATAAGATTGTTGCACAATTAAGTCAGGGGATTAAAAGTTTATTAGATAAAGAAAATGTTGAGTTTATTAAAGGTAAAGCAGAACTAATAGATCAAAATACTGTTAAAGTAGTTCAAACAGCAGAAGAAATTACAATTAAAACAGAAAATATTATTTTAGCAACAGGTTCTAAACCAAATAAATTAGCCATTGTTGATAAAAAGGCAGAATCACTTGTTTTAGATAGTAAAGCTTTATTAGAATTAAATGAGCTACCAGAAGAAATAGTGATTATTGGAGGAGGAGTGATTGGTTTAGAATTTGCTTTTATTTTAGCTCGTTTAGATGTTAAAGTAACAGTTATTGAATATTTAGCGGAAATACTTAATTTTCTTGATCCAGATTTGATATCAGAAATAACGGAAGCTGCTCTAGAAGCAGGCATAAAAATTCAAACTAAAGCTGAAGCAAAATCAATTAAAAAAACTTTAGCTAATAGAGCTTTAGTGGAATTTGAAGCTGAAGGAGAGAAAAAATATATTAGTGCAGATAAAGTTTTAATGGCTGCAGGGCGTAAAGCTGATTTTGGAGGTCTAGATTTAGCAGCACTTGGACTTAAAACAGAAAAGAGCAAAGCAGGCTTAGGTATTAAAGTTAACCAAAAAATGCAAACGACAGTTAACAATATTTATGCTATTGGCGATATGACTGCTAAAACGCAATTAGCACATGCTGCTTCTGAGCAGGGAATTGTAGCTGTTAAAAATATTTTAGGCCAAAAAGCTAAAATGGACTATCAAGCTATCCCTAAAGCTATTTTTACTGAACCAGAAATTGCTGTAGTTGGTTTAAGCGAAAAAGAAGCTAAAGCCCAAGCTTTAGACTTTAAAGTAGGTAAATTCCCAATTAAAGCAAATTCTAAAGCTCTAACTTTAGCTAAAAAAAGAGGCTTTGTTAAGTTAATTACTGCTGTAGAAAGTGACCTTGTTTTAGGAGCTTCAATTATTGGTCCTCATGCTACAGATTTAATTGCTGAGTTAACTTTGGCAATTAATAATAAATTAAAAGTTGAAGAAATAATAGAAACTATTCATGCACATCCAACTAGTGCTGAATCAATCCATGAGGCTGCTTTAGCAGTTAGAGATGAAGGTAGTCTTCATTTTTAGAATTATTAGTTTATTTTTGAAATAATTTTTTCTAAATATCTAGATTTCATCTGTTTAGTAGCCATTATTTGTTTGATTGGAGGTAACTTTAAAATTGCTGAAACTATAGCAGCCATGGCACGATGACTGGCAAAAGCTTGGTTTTCAAAAATTAAATTAGCTAATTTACCTTTTTCAATTGCCATTAAAACGGCTCGATGAATAGAGTTAACAGGTGTGATGATTTCTTGCTGGCGGCGCTGAAGACTTAAAGCTTTAGTGGGACAGCTTCGAACACAGACTCCACAGCCTAAACAAATATCTTGATCAATTTTTATTTGATTATTATTTTTTGTAATTGCATCAATTGGACAAGCATCTAGACATTTATCGCAGTTAATACAGCTTTCATAATTCAGCTGAGGTAAATAATTGGTGGTTTCTACAGGATGTAAATTACCAAATTTTTTGGCTGCCAGTAAGGCTTCACAACAACAACCACAACAATTACAAATAAAGGTCGGTTTCTCACGTACATTTTCTCCACATTGAACAAGGCCAGATTCATAAGCTTGGGCTAAAAGTTCTAAACATTCTGAGCTTTCAACCCGACGCGCATGGTCATGTCTAATTAAGGAGTCAGCAGTATTATTAAAAGTCATACAAATATCAAGTGGAGCAGCACAGGCTTGATCTAAGTGATGCATTTTATGACGACAATAACAGGTGCTTATTCCAATATGCTCAGCAGTTTTAATAATATGGCTTGCTTTTTCATAATCTAAAATATGGACTAAATTATCTTTAGAAAGCACTTCTTCATTGACGTAAACTCGACCTAGTTTAGTTTTAGTTGCAAAAAATAATTCTTTAATAAAATCTTCTTCTACATTTAAATATTGATAATATAATTCAGCTAATAATTCTTGATTAATATCATTGCGAGTTCTCATTAATGAAAATTCAAAAAAACCAGCCATTGGTGGAGGTAATATATATTTTTTAACCCCTTGGTCTTGAGAATCTAAAAGTATTGCTCTTTCAGCTAATCTATCTAGAATTTTTTCTACTTTTAGTTTTTCCATTTTTAAAATTTGAGCTGCCCTTTTAACTGTAAATGGTTTTATTGGTAATTTGGCAACTATTTTTGCTTCTTTTTCACTAAAAAGTATTGCTAGAATTTTGTACAAAGTCTCTGAAGGTGGAGCACCTTGTGGGAATTGATTTATTCTTTCGGCTAGATTTTTATATGCTGATTTTGCTGTTTGATGTGACAATTTTTTCACCTCTCCTTATATTAAACAATTGCAGAATTATAATTTAAATCCTTTATTTTTAGTTTGAAATTATAATTTAAGCTATAAATTTTTATAATTTGTTTTAAACTTAATTGCAGGAATCAGCTAATTAGTAGAGAATTCTATTAACAGGGTTTGAAGTTATTTTAAATTATAGATTATTTTTAAAATCTAAATTAGAGGGGACTAAAAAATGAGAAGTTATAAAGATTTCGATCTAAAGGAATTAGTTAAAAATAGGGAATATACAAAGTCACCTGAATGTTTAGAAGAACAAATTTTATATTTTTTACTTGTAGACCGCTTTAATGATATTGATGCTGATTATCCAATTTATAACCCAGAAGCAGATTATGAAAATGCTTTAGATAAAGAGGAGACTAAAGAAGAATGGTTAAAAAATAGCTATCAGTGGAATGGTGGTAATTTAAGAGGAGTCATAAAAAAACTTGATTATCTTAAAGAAATGGGAATTACAGGTATTTGGTTAAGTCCAGTTTTAAAACAGCCTAAATATTCTACCTCTTATCATGGTTATGGAATTCAAAATTTTTTAGAAATTGATCCTCATTTTGGAACTAAAGAAGATTTGAGAGATTTAGTTGATGCTGCTCATGCTAGAGGAATTTATGTTATTTTGGATATAATTTTAAATCATACAGGTGATGTTTTTGCTTATGAAAAAGCAGAACCATATAATTCGCGTGAACATCCTGTTAAAGGTTTTTATGATCAAAATAAAGAAGCAACTATTGATCCTCTAAATCCTGATTATGATGCTGCTTGGCCTGATGGGGGAATTTGGCCTCAAGAAATTTTTAATTTAGATACCTTTAGCCGTAAAGGCTATATAAATAATTGGGATAATTATCCTGAATATATTGAAGGTGATTTTTTTTCTTTAAAAAATATCCATACTGGTTGGGGAAGTTTAGAATATTTTAAACCTTCACGAGCTCTAGAAATTTTAACTGAATGTTATAAATACTGGATAGCTTATGCTGATTTAGATGCTTTTAGAATTGATACAGTTAAGCATATGTTTCCAGGAGCAACTAAATATTTTGCAGTTGAAATCCATGAGTTTGCTTATTCAATAGGAAAAAAGAACTTTGGTTTAATTGGCGAAATCGCTGGTGGTTTAGAGTTTGCTAAAAATTTAATGGAACAGACTGGACTTGATGCTGCTTTGGGAATTAATAGTATTCCTTTAAATTTAGAAAATGTTGCTAAAGGTTATCAAAAATCTGAAGATTATTTTTCTATTTTTACTAATTCTAAATTATTAGGTCAATTTGAAAATCAGTGGTATCAGAGCAATATTATAACAATGTTTAATGATCATGACATGATTTATAGACAAAATTATAAAGCAAGATTTGCTGCTGATCGAGAAAAAGCTCCTTTATTAAAAAACGCCCTCTTTTTAAATCTTTTTTCAGCTGGTATTCCCTGTATTTATTATGGAACAGAGCAAGGATTTGATGGAGAAGGAGAGGCTGAAAAATATATTAGAGAAGCTATGTTTGGTGGCAAGTATGGAGCTTTTAGAACTCAAAATAGAAGTTTTTTTGATCAAGAAAATGATATTTATCAAGAAGTTAAAAATTTAATTTCAATTAGAAATCAAGAATTAGGATTACAAATGGGAAGACAATATGCAAGAGAAGTAATTTTAACAGAAAAATCTTTTGAATTAGCTAATTGTGAGCAGGATAATTGTCTAGAAGTAGTTGGTTGGTCTAGATTATTTAACAGGGAAGAATATTTGTTAGCTATTAATTGTAATTTGGAAAAAGAGTTGGAAGTTAAGGTAATGGTTGATAGTGATTTACACAAACCAGGTGATTATTTTAAATGTATTTATTCTTCTGTAGAAGCTCAAATTGAATGTGAAAGCGAAGTTCAAGAATTAAATCCAGAATATTATTATATTACTATTAAAGTACCAGCTCAAGGAAGAGTTATTTATAAACTTTAAGCGGGATAATTGATTTAAATTCAAATTAAAACTCCACCTAAATTATTAATTTAGATGGAGTTTTCTTTGTTCAATTAAAATAAACTTAAAGATCTAAAGCTAATTTATTTCTAATTAACTAAGGCTGGCATAAATACAGGATTCTATTATCTCAATCTGATGTTTTTTAGCATATTCTTTTATTTGATCACTTCTAGCCCCTGGCTGGAGCCAGACATATTTAATATCTAGCTGCTTTATTTCTTCCATAACTTTAATTCCAATTTCAGGATTAACTACTAAATCAACAACATCAATTTTGCTTTTAATGGAGTTTAAACTAGAATAGCATTTAAGTCCAGCAACTTCTTCTAATTTGGGATTAACAGGATAAACTTGATAATCATTTTCTTTGAGTCTTAAAGGTATTAAATAACCAAATTTATTTTTTTTATTTGTGGCACCAACAACAGCCCAATTTTTCAACTGCATAGTTTTTTCTTTTAAATTCATTTTAACAGCTCCTTTTAAATCTTAATTATTAATCTAAGAATATCAAATTTTAATTGCTAAAGTCAAAAAATTTTTAATAAAATAATAATTTAGGCTCTGATTATTTTTTTATTAAAAGACAATTTATGGTATAATTAAATAAATTAATTAATAAAAACTGAAACTAAGATAGGAGAGGATTTAAAATAGAAGTAATTGACTTTAAAAAATATTTAAAAAAATATGATCAGACAACTGGACTTTATCCAAAAAAATTAAAGCAAATTGGAAAAAAATATCATGCTCAAAGCTATTTAACTCGAGCAGAACTTTATCAATTAGCTCATTTAAATTCTACTCGCAGCTCATATCATGTTAAAAGAAATCCAATTAATAGAGTTAAAAAAGTTACAAAAGCAGCTTATAAATTAGAAGATATATTTTGCAAATTAGCTTTATATACAAGTTTGATGGGGGTTGGAATTCCAACTGCTTCGGCCATTTTAACTGCTTTAGATCCTCAAAAACATTGTGTCATTGATACTAGAGTTTGGGCTACTCTTTATCAACTTAATTATTTTGAGCAGGAAAAAGAAAGTTTTAAAGCAGATGATTATTTTGAAATAATCAAAATAGTTAGAAAAATGGCAGCTCAAACTAATTTTAGTCCAAGTCAAATTGGATATGCTTTGTTTGCCTATGATGTCTTAAATAGAGAAGGTAATTTACACAGTTAAAAATTATAATTAGAAATTGAAATACTAAAGATCTTAAAATGGGAGAGATTATATGAATAAAGCAATGCTCTGTACTTTAAAAAATGATAATGAAACTAAAAAAATATTAATTGTCAAAAATAAAATTGAAAAAGAAAATTTAAAAATCAAGGTAGATCAACAATTAGAAGATCAAAATCCTGATGTTCAAAATTTAATTAAAGCTCAAGTAGCTCAAACTTTAAAACTTAATTTTTTAGCAGAAAAAGATGAGTGGAAATTAATTAATAAGAAAATGTATATATCTAATTTTGATTATGCCTATGATTTATCTAGTCTCAAAAGTTTTATTAATTCTTTGATTAAAATTAAAATTAATGATCAAGAAATAGATCTTGCAATTATTGAACTTTTAAAAAATGATATTTTAGCTGCTTCTGATTTTTGGGAAAATGAAAATATAGATCAAGATTTAACTGCAGAGTTAATCCTAAAATATTGGGATTTAAAGCCAGTTAACTCTTATCCTGAAAATAGTTATTATAAAAAACTCATGCAGCTTGCAGATAATAAAATAGAAATTATAGACCAAGAAATAGTTAATTATTGGCCGCAAATCCCAACTTTAATTAAAGATAAAATAAATAATTTAGTCAATAAAGGTGAGTTGAAGTTTCAAAATTATTTATATTATTTAAAAACACGTAAAAACCCAGTTTTTAATCGAATATTATTTAATCTTATTCAAGAAAAAGTTGGTGAATCACAAGCAAGTATTAATAATTTATTTGAAAAATTCCATTATCAATTAATTGATGAGTTAACTAAACAAGCATTAGAAAAAAATAAAAAATTAGAATTAAAGCCTGTGATTCCAGCAGTTGATTCGAGAAAAGAAGAGATAAAGGAAAATTTAAAACTAATAGAATATTCTTTAGTCGAAATTTTTAAACATTATTCTATCAAAATAAATTTTGAAGATTTAAATTTATTTGCAGATAATAAAATTAATTCTACTAAAGAATATATGAATGCTTTAAGCCAGCATGTCAACTATCTTAATCAGCTTAGAAATCAGCTTAATTGTAAAAAATGTGGACAAAGATTAGATTATGATTTAGATTATTCTAAAAAAACTGCTGTTTATAAAGTAAAAGCAGCTCGTTGTAATAATCTTAAATGTGATAATTTTAAAGAAGAACTAGAGTTATAGAAGTTAGGCACTAGAAAACCTGAGCGGCTTGGCCCAAGGAGCATCAACAATTTAAAAATTAGATAAGCTTAAATTTCTTAGTTTAGAAGGAGGAAGTAATGACTTTAAAAATTATGCATACAGGGGATATTCATTTAGGGATGAAGTTTAATCAATATCCTCAAATTAGTAAAAAATTGGAAAACGCTCGTTATCTTGCTTTAGAAAATGTAATTATAGAGGCTAATAAAAGAAATACTAACTTATTAGTTGTAGCTGGTGATTTGTTTGACAAATTAAATATTAAAGAAGAAAATATCAAAAAGACAATTAATATTCTAGATAGCTTTGCTGGAGATGCAATCTTAATTTTACCTGGAAATCATGATTATAAAGATGAGATGACTAAATTATGGCAGTATTTTAAAGAAAATATTAAAGGTCGGATGTTAATTTTAGCTGAACCAAAAGTTTATTTACTTCATGATTTTGGTATTTCTGCCGCCATTTATCCTGCTCCTTGTGCTTCTAAACTTTCTTCGGAAAATAACTTAACTTGGATTAAAAATTTAAAGGAAAAAGCAGCTGCTAACTATCATTTATTATTAGCCCATGGAGCTCTAGCTGGTTTTTCACCTGATTTAAGAGATAATTATTTTAAAATGACCAAAGCAGAACTTCTAAATTTGGAAATGGATCTCTGTTTATTAGGCCATTCTCATTTAACTTATCCCCAACAAGATAAAGTTATTAATCAAAAAATATTTAATAATGGAACTCCAGAGCCAGATGGTATGGATTGTAAACATCCTGGTTATGCTTGGTATCTAGAACTACAAGCAAATAAAGAAGTTAAAGCTGAAAGAATAAAAACAGGTAATTATCACTTTTCTGATTTAGAAGTAAAAATAGATTCACTTCTAGAATTAGAAAATTTAGTTGAAAAAATAATGGCTCAAGCTGTTTCTAAAAAAGTATTGCGTTTAAAATTAAAAGGAGAGTTAACTAAAGAAGAGTTTTGTCAGCGAGAAAAGTTAATTAATCAACTTAAAGATAATTGTTTTTATGCTAAAATAGATCAAAGTGACTTACAAAGAAAATTAGATAGAGAATCAATTGCTCAAGATTTTGCTGAAAATTCTTTTCCTTATCAACTTCTAGCTGAATTAGAAACAGATAGTCAGGCTCTAGATCTAGCTTATAAAATGTTAAAAGAGGTGCAAGAATGAAATTAAGAGAATTTAAAACTGAAATATTTGCTGGAATTAATAATCGAAGTTATAAATTTGAAAATGGTTTAAATATCATTTTAGGTGCTAATGAAGCTGGCAAAAGTACTCTGATTAATGCTATTTATGCTTCTTTATTTATTAATCCACAAATAAAGTTAAATACAACTGAAGGAAAAGAGTTTCAAAAATATTATTTTCCTTATCCTGATGGTGATTATGCAGAAGCAGAACTTAAATTTGAGATTGAGACTCAGACTTATAAAATTTATAAAAAATGGAGTAATAATAATTATTCTGGTTATTTAGAGCTAAGTGATGGTCGTAGAATTGAAAAGACAAATAAAATTGCTGCTTATAAAAAAGATCTTTTTCCATATGCTAAAAGCACTTATAATAATATAGTTTTCAGTAGTCAGGAAGATATTAAATCAACCTTAGCTAGGATTAACGCTGAGCAGAATCCTGAGTTAATTAATACGATTAATTCTTTTTTAAGAAAAGCTGTAATGGAATTAGACGGAGTCTCTATAGATAAATTTAGACAAAAATTAAATGAAAATTTAACTGAGTTAACAAAAAGATGGAAATTAAAGGCCGATACTATCAGTAATAGTGCGCGTGGAGTTAATAACCCTTATCAAGTTGGTACTGGCAAAATTTATGATCTTTTTATAGCTAAAGAAAAGCTGCGTTTAAAAATTAAAGAAAGTAAAATTAATGAAAAAGAATATGAAAAAATAAGTTCGGAAATTAGAAAATTAAAAGAAGAAGAACAAAAATTAATTAAAGATATAGAAAAATTAGCAAAAATAGAGGCTGAAATTAATCAAAGAGTAGAAATCGAATTAAAACTAGCAAATAAAAGAGAAAGAATTGAGTCTTTAGAAAAAATTAAAGAAAAATGGCCTCAATTAGAACAGCAACTAGCTGAACTGCAATCAACAAAGCAAGCACAAGAATTAAAATCACAAAAATTAGAAGCAGAAAAACAAAGGTCTCAAAAATTATCCCAAAAAGAAGAATTGGAAGTTAAAATAAAAAAAATTAAGCAGCTCAAAAGTGAAAAACTTAAGCAAAAAGAAATATTAGCAAAAATAAATTTTACTAAAAAAGACTTAGAAAAATTAGAAAAAGCTAAAAATAAAATTGCTCAAAATAAGGCAAGTCTCAAAGCTTCTAAATTAAAGGCTAAAATAAATTTTTCTGAATCAGATAAAATAAAAGTTACAGCTGGAGTAGATAGAGAAAAAACAGTTCCCAAGGACCAAATCATTGAGGCAGATGGCTATTTAAAAATTAAAACTGATCAAATTGAAATTGAAATTGAATCTGCAGAAATTAACTTTGCTAGTTTAAAAGAAGAACTTAACAGCTATCAAAAAGAGTTTTTGAATTTAAAAAGAAAAATGAAAGTTAGTGATTTAAAAGAAGCAAAACAAAAGTTAGCTGAAAAAGATGAGGCTGCAAGAGAACTAAATAGGCAAAATACAGAGCTTAGAGAATTATTAGCTGGTGCTAACTTAGATTCTCTAGAAAATAATTTAGATCAACTAGCAAAAGTAAAAGCAGCTAGAGAGATTGAGATCATAGACAAAGAAATTGAAAAAATAAAAGATGATTTAGCTAATTTGAAAACTGAAATTAAAATTAGAGAAAATAAAAAAGAAGAATGGAAAATTGATTATCAAAACTTAGCTAATTTGAAATTAAAATTAGCTGAGCAAGTAGAAGCAAAAATAAATTTAGCAAAAAAACTTGAGCAGCTTGCTTCACTTCCTGCTCAATATGAGAACTCACAAGAATTTGTCACTAGTTTGCAAGCAAAAAGAGAAGAAAGAGAGAAAATTAATCAAAATTTAAGACTTAAAATAGAAAAGTATAAAGAGCTAGAAAATTTACTTCCTGTAGAATCTACTCCAGAAATGGAAAATAAATTAGAAAATTTAAAAGAAAAATTAGAAAAAGCTAAAACTAGAGCTTCTAAATTAGTTAAAATCAAAGAAGTTTTTGAAAAAAAATTAAAAGAAATGGATCAAAATTCTTTTAGTCCTTTAACTAAGAGCTTTAGTAAAAATTTAGAAATTTTAACTGCCGGCAAGTATGAGCAAGGAATAATTGAAGATGATTTTTCAATTCAAATTCAAACAAATAAGAATAAAAAGCTACCTGGTAAATTAGAGTTATTATCTTATGGTACTTATGATGCAGCAGCTCTAGCTTTACGATTTGCAATTTTTGATAATTTATTTAAGCAAACAGGTGGTTTTATTATTTTAGATGACTGTTTAGTTAATCTTGACCCAAAAAGAAGAAAAAATGCTATCAAATTAATTAATCAGTATCAAAAAAAATATCAAATTTTATATACAACTTGTGAGCCAGAGCGGGCAGCTGAATTAAATGGTAATATAATAAAAATTTAAGTTAAAATTTAATAATGTTCTAAGAAGGTGATATGATGTTAAATGATTTAAGTTTAAAAACAATACTCAATAATTTAACAATGGGAATAGCTATTTTAGATAAAAATAGAAAATTTATCTATATTAATGATTTAACTACTAAAATAACTGGTTATACTTTAGCTGATATTAAAAATCTAGATGTAGCTTTTAAATTGGCATTTCCTAATTTTGAGAAAAGAAATGAAGTTAGAGAAAATTTTAAAAATAAAATAGCTAAAGGAAAACATTATAATCAAGTAATAAATATTAGAACTAAAAATAATAAAAATAAATTTATAGAATTTAGAGTTAATCCACTTGAAAATGGCTATTTATTAGTTAATTTAATGGATGTTAGCAAAAGAGTTGAACAAGAAGCGGAAATCAAATATCTTTCTTATCA
Source organism: Halanaerobium praevalens DSM 2228 (assembly GCF_000165465.1). GTDB lineage: Bacteria > Bacillota > Halanaerobiia > Halanaerobiales > Halanaerobiaceae > Halanaerobium > Halanaerobium praevalens. Next base: position 1,237,001 of record NC_017455.1, on the reverse strand, counting down.
TGATGGTTTAACTAATTTGTATAATCGACGCTATTTTGAAGCTGAAATGGAAAGAATGAATCATTCGCGTAATTATCCAATTAGTATTATTATTGGTGATTTAGATAATTTGAAAATTATTAATGATACTTATGGTCATCTTAATGGTGATCAATATTTAAAAAAGTCCGCTGAAATTTTAAAAAAGACTTTAAGAACTGAAGATATAATAGCCAGAATTGGAGGAGATGAATTTGCTGTTTTATTACCTAAAACTGGTACTAAAGCAGCTAAAATTATTTGTAAAAGAATTATTAATCAATTTAAAAATTATAATTCGGAGAATAAATATTTAAATGACTTTAAAATTTCACTTGGATTTGCAACAGCTGCTGCAATCAAAAAAGATCTTTTTGAAATTTATAATCAGGCTGATAAAAACATGTATAAAAATAAAGGAAGATAATAATATAATTAAAGAGGTGAGCTAAATGTATGCTGAGTTTAAAGAGGTAGTTAGAGATATTTTTAAATAGATTGAAATTAAAATTATAAAAACCGATTTATTTTTCTAAAACCGGTTTTTATAATTTATTTTTTCTAATTAATTAGAATACAGATTATAGAGTTTAAAAATTAATCAACTTTTAACTCGCTTTCTAGGTCTCCATATTTATTACACTTTGCTACTAATTTTATGGTATCTCCTGATTTTGCTCCAGGAAGCATATAATGTAAATACTGACTCTTAGCATTTGTTTGCATTATAAAATTTTGTTCAATTTGTAAATTACCATTTAAATAAATTTCAACCTCATTTACAAAATGTTCACTATTATTTTTAGAAGAGTGTGAAATAGAAACTTCGATCATTTGATTTGAAGAGTTAAAATTCATTTCAATATTTCCAGGTGGATGAGCAAAAACATTAATTGTTAGGCCAAGAACTAAGATCATTGTCATAATCAATATTTTTTTCATAATAAAAACCCCTTTCTAAATTTTAAAGTTTGCTATATATAGTTAGTTATAGATGAAAATTAAAAGACCTTTGTTTTAGTTGAAAATTTGAAATTATTTGTAAAATTAAATTGTAAAAAAAGAACCTTGACTTCAAATTAAAAATCTATATAATTAATATGTATTTTAAAAACATCTAATAATTTTATAAGGTAATAAGAAAGGATGATAGAATGAAAAATATTATAATGAAAACTTTAGGATTTGGAATGGCTGTTTTAGCTGTTGCGGCATTTAGTGCTTTTTTAGTCCAAATGTGGACTTAAGTTTAATTTAAATTATATAAATTTATTTGAAAAAAGAGGCTCTTTTAGCCTTCAAATTTTAAGTTTAAAAATTGAATAAAAACTTTAATAAAATCCTTGCTTTCTTAATTTGAAAGTAGGGATTTTATTTTTTAAAAAGGTTTTTTTAATTAAATGCGGAATTATAGTTAAGAGTATCAATTTAATTAGATTATTAATTTAAGGGCTTAATAATTAATTGGAGGGTTTATTAATGGCCAATCAGAAAATTGTAAAAGAAGCTGTAAAATTATATAAAAAACAAAGGCAGGATTACATAGAATTAAGAGAAAAAGTGGAAATGATTTTAAAAGAAGCTTTAAACGAAAATAATTTAACTTTTCACAGTATAGAAAGCCGAGTTAAATCAGTTGAGAGCTTTAAAAGTAAGGCAAAAAGAAATAAATATACAAATCCTGTCAAACAAATAACAGATTTAACTGGAATAAGAATTATAACTTTATTTGAAAAGGAAATACATCAGATTAGTGATGTACTTAAAGAATTATTTAAGATTGATTATGCAAGAAGTGAAGATAAAGCTGATTTGCTTGATGCAGATAAAATGGGCTATAAATCAATCCATTATATTGCTGAGTTAAGTGATGAAAAAATAGCTAAAACAGAACTTGAAAATTTTAAAGGACTTAAATTTGAGATTCAAATTCGCAGTATTTTACAACATGCCTGGGCAGAAATTGAGCATGATAGAAATTATAAATTTAAAGGAGAATTACCTAAAAGATTACAGCGTCGCTTTTATGCCTTAGCTGGAATGTTGGAGATTGCTGATAAAGAATTTAATAGTTTATCAGAAGCAGTAGAAAGATATCGTCAAAAAAATAGTTAATAGAAGGTGAGGTCTAATTATGCAGCAGAAAGTTGTTTTAATTACAGGAGCCTCTAGTGGAATTGGTAAAGCAACAGCTAAAAAACTTTTAGAACAAAATTATAGAGTTTATGGGGCTGCTAGAACTGAAAAAGATTTGAAATATTTAGAGAACTATGAAAATGGAAATTATATTTTAATGGATATTACTAAAGCAGAAATGAGAAAAAATTGTATTGAAAAGATTTTAGCCAAAGAAAAAACTATTGATATTTTAATTAATAATGCAGGTTATGGTGCTTATGGAGCAATAGAAGAGGTACCAATTGCAGAAGTAAAAAAACAGTTTGCAGTCAATTTATTTGGGCTTTCAGAACTAACTAAACTTGTAATTCCTAAAATGAGAGAAAATAATTCTGCTAAGATTATAAATATTTCTTCTATTGCAGGTAAAACCTGGACACCTTTGGGTGGTTGGTACCATGCCAGTAAATTTGCTTTAGAAGGTTTAAGTGATTGTTTAAGAAATGAATTAAAAGAATTTGGAATTGATGTTATTTTAATTCAGCCTGGAGCAATTGAAACTAATTGGGCAGATAAAGCAGGTGAAAATTTAATTGCTAGCTCAGGTAATGGCATTTATAAAAAACAGGCGGCCAGAAAAGCAGCTAAATATAAAGAAATGTATGGTCAAAGTAGTTTAATTGCTAAGCCAGAGGTAGTTGCAGCTAAAATAAGCAAAGTTTTAACTATTTCTAAGCCTAAAGCTAGATATGCAGTTCCTTTCCATGCTAAACTAATTTTATTTTTACGTTGGCTTTTACCAGATAGAATCTATGATTATTTTACTAACAAATTTTTTTGATAATTATTTAAGAAGTGTTATAATAGACTAGTGAGATTACTTTAAGAAGGAGCTGTTTTTTTAATGGACGAAGAGAATCTTGAAAGACTTAATTATGAAGATAAAGAAATAATTTTAATTCCTACTGCTCATATTTCTAAAAAAAGTGCAGAACAGGTAAAAGAAGTTATAGAAACTGAAGAACCTGATAGTGTTTGTGTTGAACTTGATCAAGAAAGATATGATTCTATAGATAATAATGATAAATGGAGTGAGATGAATATTTTTCAGGTAATCAAAGAAAAGAAATCATTATTATTATTAGTTAATTTAATAATTAGTTCTTTTCAAACTAGAATGGCCCAAAAATTAGGTATTAATGCAGGCCAAGAAATGAGACAAGGAATTGAATCTGCTAAAGAATTAGGAGCAGAACTTGTTTTGGCTGATAGAAATATTCAAATAACTTTTAAAAGAGTTTGGGGAGGGCTTGGGCTTTGGGAAAAGTTAAAGCTTATTTTCCAAATTATTTCCATGCTTTTTGTAGATGAAGAAATAACTGAAGCAGAAATGGATCAATTAAAAAATGGTAATGCCTTAAATATGATGTTAGAAGAAATGGGTAAGTCTTTTCCTGGCATAAAAAAACATTTGCTAGATGAAAGAGATCAATATTTAGCAAATAAAATAAAAAACGCCCCAGGTAATAAAATTGTTGCAGTTTTAGGTGCAGCTCATGTACCAGGGGTTAAAAAAGAAATTTATAAAGAACAAGATCTGGCTGCAATAACTAAATTAATGCCAAAAGCTAAGTGGGGTAAAATTTTTTCTTGGGGTATACCAGCTGTAATTTTAGTTATTATTATTTCAAGTTTTATTAATAACTTAAGTACAGGTTTAGAAGTAACTAAAGCTTGGTTTATCTGGAATGGTTCCCTTTCTGCTTTAGGAGTTCTTTTAGCTAGAGGCCATATTTTAACAATTTTAACTGCATTTTTTGTAGCACCTTTAAGCTCTTTAAATCCAGCTTTAGCTGCTGGTTGGTTTGCAGGTTTAGCAGAGGCTTATTTAAAGAAACCACAAGTTAAAGATTTTCAAAAGCTTTCTGAAGGAATTAGTATTAAGGAAATTTATACAAATAAAGTTACTCATATACTTCTAATAGTTATTTTAGCTAATTTAGGCAGTGTAATTGGGACTGCTATTGGTGGTGCAAGTGTGATTAGAACTTTTATTAGATTTTTAAATCTTTAATTTAGCTTTTATTTTGTCTTATCTTAAATAAGAAAATAGTATTTAGCTTAAAAATAAAAGGAGGATTTAAAGTGAATAGAAAAATAATTGATCAGTCAAAGTTGAAAAAATTTCAGGAAAATTTTCAGAGCAGAAAAAATAATGAAATTATAGCTAATACAGTTATCAAAAATGGAATTAATAATAGTTCTTTAAATAATGAATCAGTTAAAAAAATGCATTATGATTTTTCGGAAGAAATTGATGTTGGTAAAGTAACAAACCAGCAAAAAAGTGGCCGCTGCTGGATGTTTGCAGCTTTAAATAATATTCGCTATGATATTGCACAAGATTTAAAAATAAAAGATAAAGAGTTTGAGTTATCTCAGAGTTATACCATGTTTTGGGATAAATTAGAAAAAGCAAATTATTTTTTAGAAAATATAATTGAAACCATTGAATTAGAAATTGATAGTCGTAAAGTAATGTGGCTTTTAAAAGAGCCTACAAATGATGGTGGCCAGTGGGATATGTTTACGGCTTTAATTGAGAAATATGGAATAGTACCTAAATATGTAATGCCCGAAAGTTATCATAGTAGTAATTCGAGTGGTTTAAATAAAATTTTGAATTTAAAATTAAGAGATCTTGCTCAGCGTTTGCGAAAAGATTTTAAATTAGGTGCAGATAAAGAGAGCTTGAGAGAAGAAAAAGCAGATATGTTAGCAGAAATTTACTCGATACTTGCTTACTTTTTAGGAGAGCCCCCACAAAAGTTTGATTTTGAATATAAAGATCAAGAGGGAGAATTTTATCGTGATAGTGGATTGACTCCTCAAGATTTTTATAATAAATATTCTAATTTTAAAATGACTGATTATGTAAGTATTATTAATGCTCCTACTTCTGATAAAGAATTTAACCAAACATATACAGTAGAATTTTTAGGTAATATAAAAGAAGGTCAGCAGATTCATTATTTAAATCTGCCAATTGAAAAGCTTGTTAATTACAGTCAAGAACAATTGAAAAACGGAGAACCTGTTTGGTTTGGCTGTGATGTTGGCCAATGGTCTGATAGAGATTTAGGAATTATGGATACTGCATTATTTAATTATGAAGATCTTTTAAATACTAAATTTGCTTTAGATAAAGGACAGCGTCTGCAGTATGGTGAGAGCATTTTAACACATGCTATGGTCTTTACAGGAGTAAATATTGACGATCATAATCAGGCTGAACGCTGGAAAGTTCAAAATAGCTGGGGTGAAAAAGTTGGTGAGGATGGATTTTTTATTATGAGTAATGACTGGTTTAAAGAGTTTAATTATGAGGTAGTTATTCATAAAAAATATTTATCTGAAGCTGATCTAAAAGCTTATCAAAAAGAACCAATTGTTTTAAAACCTTGGGATCCAATGGGATCTTTAGCTAAAAAATAAATTAAAAAGAAAAAAGACTAACAGGCTTTTAAGTTGAAAAAGCTAGTTAGTCTTTTTTTATCTAATATACTCTATATTTTTATATTTTAAAATTTGTGCCCTTTAGTTAAAAATTTAGTTATTTAAATAGCCTCTTAATTCTTTACTTCTGGTAGGATGTCTTAGCTTTCTTAAGGCCTTAGCTTGGATTTGTCTAATTCTTTCTCTAGTAACTCCAAACTGGCTTCCAACTTCCTTTAAAGTTCTCTGACGACCATCCTCAAGTCCAAATCTTAATTTAATAATTCTTTTTTCTCTATCTGTTAAAGTATCAAGTACTGTTTCTAATTGATCTTTTAAAAGTTCAGATGAGGCTAACATTTCAGGAGCCGGTGCATCTTGATCTTCTATAAAATCTTTTAAATGGCTATCTTTTTCTTCACCAATAGGAGTATCTAAAGAAGTAGGCTGTTGGTTCATAGCAAGTTTTTGAATTTCTAATACTTTTTCAGGTTCCATATTCATTTCTTCGCCAATTTCTTCTAAAGTTGGTTCTCTTTCTAAATCTTTTTTCAATCTTTTTTCAATTCTTCTCAACTTATTCATGGTTTCTACCATATGCACTGGAATTCTAATTGTTCGAGCTTGATCAGCTAAAGCTCTAGTAATTGATTGTCTAATCCACCAGGTTGCATAGGTACTAAACTTATAACCTTTAGTATAATCAAACTTCTCTACTGCTTTCATTAAACCTTTATTTCCCTCTTGAATTAAATCAAGAAAAGACATGCCCTGACCTATATATTTTTTAGCAATACTTACCACAAGTCTTAAATTTGCTTCTGTTAATTGCTCTCTAGCTCTTTGATCACCTTGTTCTATTCTTTTAGCAAGTTCTACTTCTTCTTCTTTGTCAAGCAGATCAACTTTTCCCATTTCTTTTAAATAAACACGGACTGAATCATCGATACCAGCTCCATCAGGAATGGAAAGATCTAAATCCTGTTCTTCTTCTTCAGTATTTTCATTTTGGTTATCATTATCTTCATTATTAGCTTTTTTAACCATTTAAATTCCTCCTCAATACATAATGCCTGACACAATCATTAATTGTAACATAAATATTAATAAATTTAAAGTCTTTTTGAAAATTAATTTAAAAAATCGGCAAAATTAAGTTTCTCAAAATTCTTTTTTTCTTTTTCTTTAATTTTTTTATATAATTTTTGCATTTCTTGATCTTTAAAAATATCTTCAATAATAAAATCTTGCTTTGAGTAATTAGCATAATAACTATCCCAAATTGATATTTTATCTGCCTTAGTTAAAGCTAAAAATCCACCATTTTCTGTTTCTACTATAATATTTTTATTTTTTAACTTTTTTATTGCTGCTTTAATGTCTTCAGCTGGGAGTTTAATCTTAGTTAATAAATCACTAAAAGTTAAGGGTTGAGAATGGTCCTTATCATAATTTTTATATAGGGCTAATAAAATAGCAGTAGGAATAAGTGCTTTTAAACTTTGATTAATCTTTTTTTGTTTAATTAAATATTTCAGACTGGAAATGTTTTGTAAGACATAAGAAATAACAGCTCCTAACAATATAATTAACCAAATTAAATAGAGCCAGAGTAGAAAAATAGGAATTATTGATAAAGGTCCATAAATCTGATTATAAGTTATAATATTAGCTGTATAAATAGCATATAAGTTTTTTGATAAGATAAACAGTAATCCACTAAATAGACCTGCTAAAATAGCTGCTTTTGGTTTTACATCTGTATTTGGAACAAAATAATAAATACTGATAAAAAATAAAAAATTAAAAGAAAATAGAATGTGACTTAAAATATTACTTTGACTTATTTGATCACCACTAAGCCATAAGCCTAAATATTTCTCTACAAAAAGCAAGCTCAAAGTTAATAAAAGAGTTATAGAAAAAGTTCCTAAAGTAATAAAAGTCCAAAAAGAAACAAATCTTTTGAATAAATCACGATGTTCTTTTAAATTCCAGATATTATTGAAAGTCATTTCTACTCGGGCCAGCATAAAAACAATAATAAAAATTAAAGAAACAAAACTAATAGTACCTAATTGCTCTAAATCAACATTTAAAATATAGACTTCTAAATAATCAATTAAGCTTTCACCAGTGCCTGCAGCTAAATTAGTTAAAATTAATGATTTAACTTCATCAATAATAATATTAACTTTACCAAAAAAATTAAAAATGGTTATAATATAAAAAGAAAAAATTAAAAAAGGAACAATCGAAAGAGTAGTTATATAGACCATTCCCATCGCATGAATAAAAATATCATTTTCTTTTGCTTTTTGATAAACTCTTTTTATAAATAATATTATTAAATCAAAAGAGATCAGCGCTTTTAAATTTTGACTTAACTTATTTATTCTTTTCATTTTTCGCCACCTCTTTAACAGTCTTACTTTTGCTATCTAATATTTATATTCTTTAAATCTAAAAAATATCCTTCACACAAATAAAAATAAATAATTTAAAACTAAATATTAATTGTTTTTTTGATTAGATATTATCTGATAATTATGTTATAATATCTTACAGTATCCAAATTAGACTTTTGGTCAGTTATGGCTGACTAAAATTATTTTGCTGATATTTTCTACCAAATTTAGGTAGAATTTATTGAATATAAAACTTTATTAATAACGAAGGGAGATTATTGTATGACGAAAAAGTTTAAGAGAGTTTTAGTAGCCAATCGTGGAGAAATTGCGATTAGAGTAATTAGAGCCTGTAAAGAATTAGGTATTAGAACTGTAGCAATTTACTCTGAGGAGGATAGAACTGCCCTTTTTAGAACTAAAGCTGATGAAGCTTATCAAATTGGAAATAATAAAGGTCCAATTGAGGCCTATTTAGCTATTGATGAAATTATTGATTTAGCTTTGAAAAAAGATGTTGATGCAATTCATCCTGGCTATGGCTTTTTAGCAGAAAACCCAGAATTTGTTCGTCAGTGTGAAGAAGCTGGAATAAAATTTATTGGACCTGATGCAGAAGTGATGGAAAAATTAGGTGATAAAATAAAATCTAAAATTTTAGCACAAGAATTTGGGGTACCTACAATTCCAGGTTTAGAAAAACCGATAAAAAAAGAAGATGAAATAAAAAAGTTTGCTGAAAAACATGGTTATCCTTTAATGCTCAAAGCTGCTGCTGGTGGTGGTGGCCGAGGAATGAGAATTGTTCGCTCAGATAAAGAACTAATTTCTCAGTTTAGAGATGCTAAAGAAGAAGCCCGTAAAGCTTTTGGAGTTGATGATATTTTTGTAGAAAGATATTTAGAAGCTCCAAAACATATAGAAGTTCAAATTTTAGGTGATGAGCAAGGTAATATTGTGCATTTATTTGAAAGAGATTGCTCAATCCAGCGACGTCACCAAAAAATTGTAGAGTTTACACCTGCTGTCTCTTTAAGTGACCAAAAAAGAGAAGAAATTTTGCAAGATGCACTTAAATTATGTGAAGGTGCAGGTTATAAAAATGCTGGTACAGTTGAATTTTTAGTTGACCAAGCCAATAATCATTACTTTATTGAAGTAAATCCGAGAATTCAAGTTGAACATACAGTTAGTGAAATGGTAACTGGGATTGATATAGTTCAGGCTCAAGTTTTAATTGCAGAAGGTTATAGTTTAGCTTCTAAAAAAATAAATATTCCTTCTCAAGCATCTATCAAAATGAATGGTTATTCTATTCAGTGTCGAGTTACTACTGAAGATCCAGCTAATAACTTTATTCCAGATACAGGTCGACTTGATCAGTATAGAACTGGTTCAGGTTATGGAATTAGGCTTGATGGTGGAAATGGTTATACAGGAGCTATAATTAACCCTTATTATGATAGTCTTTTAGTTAAAACAGTATCCTGGTCGCGTAGTTTTGAAGATGCAATTAGAAAAGCTATTCGCTCAGTTGAAGAAATTAAAGTTAGAGGTGTTAAAACAAATGCTTCTTTTTTAATTAATGTTTTAAATCACAGTGAATTTAAAAAAGGAGATTGTAATACTAGTTTTATAGCTAAAAACCCAGAATTATTGGATATTATCCCTGGTTCTGATCAAGAACAAAAAATCCTAAGTTATTTAGGAGAAAAAATTGTTAATGAAACTAGAGGTCATAAACCAGAATTTGATGTACCAAAAGTACCAGAATTTGAAAAAATTGATGGTCTAGAAGGAACAAAACAAATTTTAGATCAAGGTGGACCAGAAGCTGTAATTAACTGGATAAAAAATAAAGAAAAAATTCTTTTGACAGATACAACTTATAGAGATGCTCACCAGTCTTTAATGGCAACTAGAATGAGAACTATTGATATGGAAAAAATTGCTGAGGCAACATCACACTTGGCTAAAGATCTATTTTCACTTGAAATGTGGGGTGGAGCAACCTTTGATGTAGCATATAGATTCTTAAAAGAGTCTCCTTGGGATAGAATAAAAAGATTAAGAGAAAAAATACCAAATATCTTATTTCAAATGCTTTTAAGAGGTTCAAATGGAGTTGGCTATAAAAATTATCCTGATAATGTAATTAAAAAATTAGTAGCTGAAGCTGCTAAATCTGGAATTGATGTTTTTAGAATTTTTGATTCTTTAAACTGGTTACCAGGAATGGAAGTTTCAGTGGCTGAAGTTATTAAGCAAGGTAAAATAGCTGAAGTTTCAATGTGCTATACAGGTGATATTCTAGATGATCAAAGAGATAAGTATGACTTAGATTATTATTTAGATTTAGCTAAAAAAATTGAGGAAATGGGAGCTCATATTTTAGGAATTAAAGATATGGCAGGACTTTTAAAGCCATATGCTGCTTATGAACTAATTAAAGCTTTAAAAGCAGAAATTTCAATTCCAATTCATTTACACACACATGATACAAGTGGTAATGGTGGAGCAACCCTTTTAATGGCTGCAGAAGCAGGGGTAGACATTATAGATACTGCTTTTAATACTATGGCTGGTTTAACAAGTCAACCACCATTAAATTCAATTGTAGCAGCTTTAACTAATACTTATCGTGATCCAGAAATGAATCTAGAAGATATGCAGAAAATATCAAACTATTGGGGAGCAGTTAGACCTGTTTATTTTCAATTTGAATCAGAATTAAAGTCTGGAACAGCAGAAATTTATAAATACGAAATTCCAGGTGGTCAATATTCTAATTTAAAACCACAGGTGGCAAGTCTAGGTTTAGGTCATCGCTTTAAAGAGTTTAAAGAAATGTATTGTAAAGTAAACTTTATGTTAGGAGATATTCCTAAAGTTACTCCTTCTTCCAAAGTTGTAGGAGACTTAGCAATTTTTATGCTTAAAAATGATTTAACTCCTGCTAATATTTGTGAAAAGGCAAAAAATATGGCTTTTCCTGATTCTGTAGAAGCTTACTTTAAAGGAATGCTTGGTCAGCCTCCTGGGGGTTTCCCAAAAGAACTACAAGAAATTGTACTCAAAGGTGAAGAGCCTATAACAGTTAGACCAGGGACTTTACTGCCTGCTTATGATTTTGAAGCAGCAAAAACTGAGTTAGAAGCAGAATATGATTTTAAGCCAAGTCAAAAAGACTTATTAGCTTATGCCCTTTATCCAAAAGTGTATAAGGATTATTTAGCTTATCTTAAAGAATATGGAGATTTAAGTCATATGGGAAGTGATGTCTATTTCCATGCTCTTAGAGAAGGTGAAACTAGTGAAATAAAGGTTGAAGAAGGTAATACACTTGTAATTAAACTCTTAGAAATAGGTAAAGTTAATTCTCAGGGTTATCGTCGACTTGATTTTGAAGTTAATGGTTTTAGAAGAGAAATCAAAGTTTATGATGAAGCAAGTACAGCTGCTAATGATTCTCAAGCTAAACAGATGGCTGATCCCAAAAATGAAATGGAGATTGGAGCTAGTCTCCCTGGTAATATTGTTGAAATTTTAGTTGAAGAAGGGGAAGAAGTTGCAGAAAATCAAAGTTTAGTTATTATGGAAGCTATGAAAATGGAAACTAATATAACTGCTCCTAAAGCAGCTAAAGTAGTAGCTATTCATGCTCAAGCAGGTCAGCAGCTTGAATCAGGAGAATTAATTTTAGAATTAGAATAAATTAAATTAAGTTTAAACTTAATTTAGAGGCCCATCTGTAAATTATAAATTGCAGATGGGCTTTATCATATTAAAAGAAGGGGAATAAAATGTTAAAACCATCTAAAAAATTAGTTTATTTTACAATTCGTTTTATTCTTGTTTATGTTCTAACTTATATTTTTATTGGAGTCATTTTTATGAATTTTGAGAATTATGCTAGTGCTTTTATTCAGATTGAAGAGTTTTCTAATTTTCGGGATCCAGCTGCAAAGATTATTCAATGGGCACCTTTTTTTCAAATCTTTAGAGCTGCTTTTTTTGCTTTTATTTTATATCCATTTTATCAAATTATTATAAAAAGTGATTATAATTGGCTTAAACTATTTTGTTTAATTTGGGGATTCTCTTTAGTTGGGGCGGTTGCTCCAATCCCAGGTTCAATTGAAGGCTTCATTTATACAGATTTGTCTTTAACAGAACATTTAATTAGAATACCAGAAGTAACAATTCAAATTTTTGTTTTTAGCTGGTTTTTTGCTAAATGGGAAAATAGAACTGAAAGAGATTATAGTCAATAATAAAAATTTAAAAAATAGTTTAAAGAGATAAAATTTAAAGAGGGAGTTAAAGATGGCAGAAAAAATAAAATTTATTCATACAGCTGATATTCATTTGGGACAAAACTTAAGTTATAACCAACCAGAAAATAAGAAGCTAAAGCAAATACTGCAGCAGGCCGCTAAGAAAGCTTTGCAAAATTTAGTAGATTTAGCCATAAAAGAAGAAGTTGATTTTATTTTAATAGCTGGTGACCTTTATGATCAGGCAGCAAGATCAATTAAGGCTAGCCGCTTTTTTTTAAAACAGGCTAAATATTTAGAACAAAAAAATATTAAAATATATATTATATCTGGCAACCATGATCCAGCAGGGGTGGAAAAAGAAGTATTTTCTTTACCTGCTAATGTTTTTTACTTTTCTAGTACTGAAGTTGAAATCAAAAATTATTATAAAAATTCTAAATTAAAAGCTAGAATTTTAGGTCAATCCTATCAGCAAAAATTTGAAGCTAGAAAAATGTATCAAAATTATAATGCTCCAGATCAATCTGTTTTTAATATAGCTTTATTACATACAGCCTTAAATAAAAATAATAAGCGTTATGTGCCAACTAATAAGACTGAGCTTTTAACTAAAAAAAATATTAATTATTGGGCTTTAGGTCATTTACATCAATATCAAAAAATAAAAAAAGAAAATCCAGCTATCTTTTTTCCTGGTACTTTACAAGCTCATAATATTCGCGAAGAAGGCGTAAAAGGGGCAATTTTAGTAGAAGTTGATCAAAATTTAAAAATAAAAGAACAATTTATATCTTTGGCTCCAGTTATTTTTCAAAAACTAGAAATTGAATTAGAAAAAGAAAAGAAAATTGAAAATCTAAGTGATTTACAAATACTTTTAGCCGAAAAAACTGAGAGTTTAAGCAAAAACTTAAAAATAAAAAATCAAAATAATAAATATCAAATTAAGGCAGTGATTTTAAGAATTTTAATTAAAGGTCGAAGTGAAATAAATAATTATCTTGAAAATAATAGAGCAGAAATTGCTGCTACTTTAAAAGATTATCTTAAAAATAGGTGTTTAGAAAAAGAACCGTATTTATATCCTAATTCACTTTATTTAAAAACAGCTCCTGCTTTAGATTCTTTGGCAGCTGAATTAGAAAATAATCCTATTTATCAACATTTAGATGATTTGATTAATAGAATAAAAACTGATCCTGACTTAGAAGCTGAGCTTTTAGCAGAATGGGGAGAAATATGGAATGGAAGTTCTGATTCAGAAAATCGATCTAATTTCAAGTTTTATCCGGATCAAAAAATAATTAGAGAAATTTTAAGAGAAGCTAAAAATAATATAATTTCTGAATTGTTAGAGGGAGCTGATTAGATGCATTATAAAAATATTTATATTCGTGATTTTGGTATTTTTGCTAATCAACATTTAAATGAATTATCTAAGAATATAGTTGTAATTGGTGGGAAAAATAGAGCAGGTAAAAGTACTTTTTTAAAATTAATGCAGTATTTACCTTTTGGTTTAACTGCTAAAAATTCACTTCCGCAAGCTAAAAATGAATATTATATAGAAGTAGATCTAGAAAGAAAAAATAAGGATTATAATTTGAATTTAACAGGTTTTTCAGCTCCTAAAATAAAGGATAAAAAACATAAAAATTATGATCCAGCTCAAATATTTAACAATTTAGATCCCCAAAGTTATCAGCAGTTATATACAATTAGTTTAAATGAATTACAAAGTTTAGCTCAAATTGCAAAAGGTAAAAAAGAAAAAAAGAGTTTATATTCTTTATTATTAGGAGCAGGAATATCTGAGTTAAGCAAAATACCAGAATTAGCTGCTAAATATTTTAAGCAAGCTAAAACAATTGGAGGAATTTTAGGTGATCCAGCTGTGGCTTCTTTTAAACCTTATTTTAAAGAAATTAAAACTGGCCAAGATTTAAGAGCAGAAGCATTACTGGAAGTAAGTGAATTTAAAAATAAAAGAGAGTTATTAGTAAATAAAAAAGCAGAATTAGCCAATATTAAAACTAAAATAACAGAAAATGAAAATAAGTATATTTTAGTTGATTTATTAATGAATAATTATAAAACTCTTCAGCAAATAGAAGTTATAAAATTAGAAATTAAAAAACAGAGTAATTATCAAACTGATAATACTAAAACTAATTTAAAATTAGAGCAGAAATTAAAAAAGCTAATTAATTTTATTCAAGCAAATAAAGAAAAAATTACAAACTATAATCAAAAAATAAAGTTTTTAGATGAAAAAATAGAAAATTATTATTTTATTGAAGAAAAAATAAATAAAAAATATGATAATTTAATTTTAGATTTAAAAGAAATTAATTCAAATTGGAAAGCTCCTTTTACTAATTTAGAAGCAATAAAATTAGATTTAATTAAAGAAAAAAAATTAACTCAAAATTTAAAATTAAAAACAAAATTAGCAAAAGAAATAGAAGAGCTAAAAAACAAAATTACTGAGTTAAAAACTGAGATTGAAGTAAAAGAAAATAAATTATTAAATTTTAAAAGAAAAGCTCCAGCTGTAATTTTGAAAAAAACTTATTTTATTTTATTTATTTCTTTTTTAATTTTAGCTTTATCTCTTTTTTTAGATTATGATCAAATTAAATATTTCAGCTTAATTTCCCTGTTAACAGCTTATATTTATTATGCTTCAAATTATAAAAATGCTAAGTTTGAAGCTCAAAATAAAAAAGATTTAAAAATAGAAATAAAACATAAAAACACAAAATTAAAAGACTTAAATTTAGAATTAGCTAGTAAAATAAAAGAAAAAAAGCAAATAAAAGCTTATTTAACAGAAATAGCTAAAAAATTAGGTTTAGATTTGAATTCTGATTTTTATTTATTAGCTTCTTATTTTAAAGAGATTAAAACTAAAAAAAGAAGCTATCAAAATTTAAAATTAGAAGAAAAAGAAAATGAAAAAGAAAAAGAAAATTTGAAATCAGAATTAAATAAGATCTATAATTTTACTCAGCAGTTAAATAAATATTTAAATTCAGATTTTGATTTTAATTTAAGCAAAGCAAATTATTTAAGCTCTAAAAGTCAGATTTTATTAGAAAAATTGGCTTTGGCAAATAAATTAAAAGAATTGGTTATTAATTATCAAACTAAAAAAGATCAAATAAGCTATAGTTTAAATGCTGCTGCAGAAATAAAAAAAGCCCTCAATAATCTTATAAAAAATAAAAATAATTATCAGGCTTTAGTGAAATTTAAAACTCAATTTGCTGATTTGGAAGCTGTAGAAAAAGAAAATAAAAATATTGTTAAAACTTTGACCAAATTAAAAGCAAGAAAAGAGAAGCTAGAAGAAAAAATTACAACTTTAAAAAATAAAATAAAAGAGTTGTCAACTTCAGCTAAACTTGAACAGGCTCAAACTAAAATTAGTTCAGCTCAAAATGATTTAGAGAAAAAAGCTGATAGATATGCACTTAATCAAACTACTAAATTTCTTTTTAAAAAATTAAGATCAGAAATGATTAAAAAAGCAGAAAAAGAATTATTAAAACCAGCTACTGATATTTTGAATCAGATTAGTGAATTAAATTATCAGAAATTAGAAACAACAGCAGATTTTACAAAGCAGGATTTTAAACTTAAAACTAAAGCTGGTAAAAAAATCACAAGTATAAAAGAATTAAGTCAGGGTAGTTTAGAACAATTATTTTTAGCTTTAAGGATCAGTAGAATTAAAGAAATAAAACCAAGTTTACCACTCTTTTTAGATGATGCTTTGGTTAATTTTGATAGTCAACATCTTTATAATACCCTTAAATTAATTGCTACTTTGGCTCCAAAACACCAAATTTTTATTTTGACTTGTCATCCCAAACTCATATCTTATTTAGCTGAAATTTCTAATTCAATTCAATTCTGGAAATTAGATTCAGGCAAGTTTGAATTAAGTAGTTCGCAAAAATTATTTAATTATTTAAGTTTATAAAGGAAAGTAAAAAAGTGCGGAAACCGCACTTTTTTTGCTTTATTTTTGCTTTTGTTCTTCTCTAATTTTTTGAAATAATTCTCTAGCTTTATTTTTTTGGCGCAAATGAACTCGAGAATCTCTAATTAAATTATCTAATAAAGGTAGAGCATTATTAGCTTGTCCATGTTTATAATATAAAACAGCCAATAAAAGACTTAAATTATCACTTTCTTTTTTTGAGGTACTACTATCATCTTGAAAATAAAATTCTTCTAAATTTTCTAAGGCAGCTAAAGAAGCTTTATTTGCTAAATCTTCTTCTTCTAAATCTTCGTACATCCAGCTTAATTCACGCCATAGAAAAGCTCTTTTATCATTATCTAAATCTAAATAATTATATAATTTTAGCGCCAAATAATGGGCATCAAAAGCTTCATTGATAGATCTAGGTTGACTATAATTGACTTTAAATTTAGAATTTAGTTCTTTAGTGATTATTTTTTTGAAATTATTTTTAATTTTTTTCCTTTTTCTTTTAGAAAAATCAAAGAAATCTTTGCGACGGGCTGTAAAAAGACAATTGGTACAGCTAATAACACTGTAATAATAGAGATTAAAGTCTTTGTAAATAGGTCTTAAATCTGCTCTGATATCATAAACTCGCAGTCTAGAATTCCTTAATTTTTTGATAGCAAGCTCAGTTGAACAAACAGGACATTCTATTTCTTTATCATAAAGATAATATTGATCATTTGCTTTAGCTTTTTGATGATAAGTGCTATGGCCTTCTAAATAAAAGAAATTTGATTTTTTGATTTCAGAAGCTGCTTTTTTAACATATGATTTTTTACTTTTTTTAGTCTCAATATTTTTTTTAATTTCTTTTTCATTTGCAATTTTTTTATCAATCTCAGCGATAGGAGTCAGCTGAATCTGATCTTTACTTTGTAATATTTCGATATAATTAGCAAGATTATTAATCATTTTATTGGCGAATTCATTATTATTCTCCATTATTTTTCTTAAATCAGCTACTTTAAATTTTAAAACTGTACTATCTAAATGAACTTTTGCTTGTGAACTATATTTAGCAGCTGTAAAGGCTGTTTCTCCTACAAAATCTCCATTTTTATTTCTTTTAATTTCTTTTGTTTCATTTTTATCTTTTATAAATACTCTAATTAAACCACTTAAAATAAAATAGATTTTATCAGCTTTTTCTTCATAGTCAAATAGTTTTTCCCCTGCCTTAAAATCAACCATTTCGCTATATTTTGCTAATAAATCTTTTAAAGTAGTATTTTTATCCACAACTTAACAATCCTTTCTTTTTTTAATAATTTTAAGTTAAACTATTTTAATTATAACATAAATTTGATTATATTTATAATAATTGAGAAAATAGCTTAAGATCCTTTTATCTCTTTCTATTTACTGTTATAATAAAAAGTAGATGTTTTAAAATTATTTGACTGGAGGTGCTTAAATGGTAGAAAAAAATAATAACATAAAAGCAGATATAAATAAACATCTTAAAGAGGAAGAAAAATTTAAAGAAAAATGGTTAGAAGAACACCATCCAATTGATATTGCTGAGGCTCTTTCAGAACTAGATAGTTCTAGGCTAAAGGAATTTACTGGATTACTAAAAACTGAGAATTTGGCTGATATTTTTGAAGAAGCAGAAGAAGATTTACAAATTGATATTTTAAAAACTAAGAGTTCACAAGCAATAATTGAGATTTTTTCTCATATGGCAGCTGATGATATTACTGATATTTTAGGCTTATTAACTATTCGCAAAAGAAAAGAATTATTAAGACATATGAAACAAGATGATGCCTTAGTAGTTCGAAATTTGCTGGGATATGATAAAGAATCTGCTGGTGGAATAATGACAACTGAATATTTATTATTAAATAAAAATTTAACTACTACAGAAGCTTTAAAAAAAATAAAAAATATTGCTCCTGATACTGAAATTATAGATACAATTTTTATTTCTGATAATAATAAAAAATTAGTTGGTAGAGTTGACTTAAGAGATATTTTGAGTTCAGCTGATGATAAAAAATTAGAATCTTTAATGGCTGATAATTTAATTAAAGTAGCTGTTGATGTTGATCAGGAAATCGTTGCTCAGCAAGTTGCTAAATATGATTTAACAGTAATTCCGGTAGTCAATAAAAGTGATATTTTAGTTGGAATTATAACAGTTGATGATATTATTGATGTAATTGAAGCTGAAAACACAGAAGATTTGTATAAAATGCATGGTGTTGATGAAGAAGAGAGTTCTGATACTAGCTTATTAAAATCTGTTAAAAGTAGATTGCCCTGGATGTTTATTAATTTAGCCACAGCTTTTTTAGCTACTTTTACTGTTGCCTTATTTCAAGATGTTATTTCACAGGTTGTTGCCTTAGCTGCTGCAATGCCAATAGTAGCTGGAATGGGAGGTAATGCAGGTACTCAAACTTTATCAATTGTAATTAGAGGTATTGCTTTAGGAGAAATAGATTTTAAAGATAATTGGAAATTGTTATTTAAGGAAGCTTTAGTTGGTATAATTAATGGTGCAGCCACAGGTTTAGTGACTGGTTTTATTTTATATCTAATGTATGGCAATTATTATTTAGGTTTAATTATCTTTTTAGCAATGATTTTAAATTTATTAATTGCTGGCATGTTTGGTTTTTTAATTCCACTTGCTCTCCAATCATTAGGAATTGATCCAGCTTTAGCATCAGCCATTTTTTTAACAACCGTTACTGATGTTTTTGGCTTTTTTGTATTTTTAGGTTTAGCAAAAACATTTTTAATTTATTTAATTTAATTGTAATTTTTTATAATATTTTTAATGTAAGAATATAATTAATATATAAACTTTGTTTTAATTTGCGATAGAAAAAGGGTTTTATAAATTAATCTTGAAATAATAGTAGTGGCAAGAAAAAAATATATAAATGAGGTGTTAATATTAAAGTGGAAGAACAAAAGATAACCAAAATACCATTTGGGCAGCTAGGAGTTATTGTACATAAAAGCTGTAAAGAGCTTGGGCAGAAAGTTGACGATTATATTGTAAACAGGAGAAGAGAGGAGTTTTCAGATAGATGTAGTGAATATCACTTAGATGAAATTAAGGATTCTTATATTATTGACAGTGATATTATTCGCTTTGCTAATGGGGAAGCAAAAGCACACTTAAAAGAATCTATTCGTGGTAAAGATATTTTTATTTTAGCTGATATTGGCAATTATAATGTGAAATATAATATGTTTGGAATTGAAAATAGAATGAGTCCTGATGACCATTTTCAGGATGTAAAGCGTTTAATTTCAGCTATTGCAGGTAAAGCTAGACGGATACATATTATTATGCCACTTTTGTATGAGAGTCGTCAGGATAAAAGAAATACAAGAGAATCTCTAGACTGTGCTATGGCATTACAAGAATTAGAGAAATTAGGAGTAGAAAATATTTTTACTTTTGATGCACATGAAACTAGAGTTCAAAATGCTATTCCACAAACAGGTTTTGAGAGTCTACATTCTACTTATCAAATTATTAAAGCAATGAATGGCTTAGATGAAGAAGTTTGTTTTGGTAATGAACAAATGATGGTTATTTCTCCAGATACTGGAGCTATGGATCGGGCTATTTATTATGCCAGTGTTTTAGGTTTAGATGTTGGTCTTTTTTATAAACGTAGAGATTATAAAAAAATTGTAGATGGTAGAAATCCAATTATTCAGCATGAGTATATGGGAGCTGAAGTAGCAGGTAAAGATATCTTAATCGTTGATGATATGATTGCTTCTGGTGGTTCAGTTTTTGATATTGCGAAAGAGTTAAAACAAAAAAATGCTAGAAATATTTATGTAGCAGTGTCTTTTACCTTCTTTACTAATGGAATAGAGAAAATGGATGAATACTATGAAAAAGGTTATATTTCTAAATTATTCTCTACTAACTTAACTTATATTCCAGAAAAGTTTAAGCAGGCAGAATGGTTTGAAGAAGTTGATATGTCAAAACTGATATCACTTTTAATTGATACAGTTAATTATGATGATTCTATTAGTCCACTCTTAGATGCAACAAATAAAATTAAAAATATATTTGGAAAATAAGAGGTGAAATTAAATGAATCAAACTCCATCTGATAATCAAGAATTAATGCAAGAAATTGAAAAAGAGAGAAAAAATAAAGCTTTTGGTTCTTTTTTTGGCTTAATAATTGGAGATGCACTTGGAGCAGCAGTTGAATTTAAAAAAAGAGATTCTTTTCCTAAACTTAAAGATATGAGAGCAGGTGGGCCTAATGCTCTTGCAGCAGGTTTTTGGACAGACGATAGTTCAATGGCTCTTTGTTTAGCAGAAAGCTTAAGTGAAAAGGGTTATGATCTTGAAAATCAATGTCATAAATATCTTAAATGGTATGAAGAAGGTTATTTGAGTTCAACTGGAGAATGCTTTAGTATAGGTGCAAATACAGCTAGATCTTTAGAATATTTTGCAGAAAACAAAGAATTACCACCTCAAAGAGATAGAGCAGCTGGTAATGGTTCTTTGATGAGATTAGCTCCAGTTCCAATTTATTTTAAAAATGATTTTGAAAAAGCAATTGATTTTTCTGGAAAAAGTTCTTTAACTACTCATAATAATCAAATGGCTGTTGATAGCTGCCGTTATTTCGGTGGTTTATTACAGCAGTTTATTAATTCTCGGATTCAAATGAAAGTTTTTAAGCAGAAAGTTTTAAAAGATACTGCAGCTGACTTAAATTTAGATCAAAGAGTAATTAAAGCAGTAGAAGGTGCTTTTAATAAAAAAAGAGAAGATATTAAATCAGATGGTTTTGTAATCAATACTTTAGAAGCCAGTCTTTGGTCTTTTATAAATAGTGATTCATTTGAAAAAGCTGTTTTAAAAGCAGCTAATCTCGGTGGTGATTCAGATACTGTAGCAGCAGTAACTGGTCAATTAGCAGGTGCTTATTATGGCTATAATTCAATTCCAGAAAAATGGTTGAATAAATTGACAAAATTAGAACAGATTCAAAAAATTGCTGAAAATTTATATCAAAGTTAACTATAAAAGTTAAATAAAGACTATTAGTTTTAAAGATCTCCTCATATTTTAGCTCAAATCAGCTTAATTAGATTTGTTTTTAATTGAGGAGGTTTTTTATGTTTAAATTGAATTTTTTAAATAATTTGAAAATAAATGGCTAGAAAACTTGCAAATTTTAGATTTATATATTAATATATAATTGGATTAAATAAAAAGATTATTATTTTTTTGCAAACTGTGCAAACGATTGCGCAAATTTTAAATTCTAGTTTAAGTTTTGAAAGGGGAAAGTTTTATGGATAACAGCCAAGCTTTATTAACTACTAAAACTAAAGATACAAGTTCTGATTATGACAAATTAAAGGCAATCTCAGATTATGAAATTAAAGAAAATTTAATAAAATTAAAATTTAAAAATGCTAAATTAATTATTAAATTTTTAAAAGCTGATATTTTTAGATTAATTATGGTACCCTTAACTAAAAAAATAGATTTAAAAAGAACTGAGGCAGTAGTAGAACATAATTTAAATTATCAAGATTTCAAAATACAATCTAAAGAAAATCAACTTATTATTAAAACAAGTAGTTTAGTACTTAAAATAAGAAAAGATAAATTTGCTCTTAAAGTTTTTAATCAGGCAGGAGAGTTAATTCACCAAGATTATACTAAACATGCCTTAGGCTGGCAGGGCAAAAAAGTTAGAGCCTGGAAATCTTTTTTAAATACTGAAAGATTTTATGGTTTAGGTGAAAAAACAGGCTGGCTAGATAAAAAAGGGAAGCGTTATCAAATGTGGAATCATGATACCTTTGTTCCTCATGTTAGTGATACAGATCCTCTTTATCAGTCAATACCTTTTTTAATTAGTTTTAATAGTCAAAATAGTTACGGAATTTACTTTGATAATTCATATAAAAGTTTTTTTGATTTAGGTAGTGAAGGTCAAGCTTATTTTTCTTTTTGGGCTGAAGGTGGAAAATTAGATTATTATTTTATTAATGGTCCATCTTTAAAAGAAGTTGTTAGTAAATATACTCAAATTACAGGCAAAATGCCTTTACCACCTAAATGGTCACTTGGTTATCATCAATCTCGATATAGTTATTATCCTCAAGCTGAAGTCGAATCTCTTTTAGCAGATTTTAGAAATAAAGAAATACCTTGTGATTCTTTCCATTTTGATATCCACTATATGGATCAATATAAAATTTATACTTGGGATCGAAAACGATTTCCAAATCCAGAAACTATGTTAGCTAAATTAAATAAAAATGGAATTAAACCAGTTACAATTATTGATCCTGGAGTGAAAAAAGATCCAGAATACAAATTATATCAAGAGGGAATAAAAAATGATTATTTCTGTAAATATCTTGATGGTAAAGTATTTATAGATGAAGTTTGGCCTGGGGACTGTGCTTTTCCCGATTTTACTCAAAGCAAAGTTAGGAAATGGTGGGCTAAGTTACAAAAAGATTTTGTTAAACAAGGAGTTAAAGGAATCTGGAATGATATGAATGAACCTGCTGTTTTTAATAAAAAAGATACTATGGATACTGAAGTAATACATCAAAATGATGGAGATATTGGAACACACCGTCAGTTTCATAATTTATATGGTTTTTTGGAAAATAAAGCTACTTATAAAGGTTTGAAATCAACTTTAAAAAATGAGAGGCCATTTGTTTTAACAAGAGCTGGTTTTGCGGGAATTCAGCGTTATGCTGCTGTTTGGACTGGTGATAATAGAAGTTTTTGGGATCATCTTAAATTAGCAATGCCAATGTTGATGAATATGGGACTTTCTGGTATAAATTTTTGTGGTACAGATGTTGGTGGTTTTACTGGTAATAGTAATGGTGAACTATTATGCCGCTGGACTCAACTTGGAGCTTTTATGCCTTTTTTTAGAAATCATTGTGAAGTAAGGGCTATCCAGCAAGAACCGTGGTCTTTTGGCCCTAAATATGAAAAAATTATTAAAAAATATATTGAATTAAGATATAAATTTATAACTCATATTTATAATCTTTTTTATCAAAGTTCTAAAACTGGATTACCGATGCTGAGACCTTTAATTATGGAATTTCCCTCAGATGAGGAATGTCAAAATCTTTCTGATCAATTTATGGTTGGAGATAGTATTCTAATTGCTCCAGTTTATAAACCTGATCAAAAAAAGAGAATGGTCTATTTACCCCAGGGTAAATGGTTTGATTTTTGGAATAAAAAAGTTTATCAAGGCCAAAAATATATTATTATTGATGCTCCTTTGGCTAAATTGCCTATTTTTATTAAAGCTGGAAGTATTATTCCTCTGAATGAAAAATTAAATTATATTGGAGAAAAAAAGCTGGAAAAATTAGAACTAAATATATTTTTAGATCAATCTGAGAGCAGAGAAAATTATAAATTATATAATGATGATGGTCTATCTTATGATTATCAAAATGGAAATTATAAGATGACTGAATTCAACTATCAATCTGCTGGAAATAAATTAGTTTTTAAAATAGATCAAGTAGTTAATAATTATCAGCAAGAATTTAAAAGATATAAATTGATTTTTAATAATTTTCATCAGACTCCAAATAAAATCTATGCTGATGGCCAAAAAATAACTAACTTTATTTATTCTGATAAGACTCTGGAGATTAAAATTCCAGCTCTTATAAATAAAATTACCATAGAATAAGTTTAGATTTATCAAAATTTAAAGGAGGAATTATTAATGAAAAATTCAATTTTCAAAATTTCCATTTTAGTTTTGATTTTAATTTGCAGTCTAAGTTTAGGAGTTTTAGCAGAAACTACTTCTCAAAGCCTTGATCAAAAAGATCTAAGTCAAAAAGTAACAATTAAATACTGGGAGTCAATTGATGCTACTTTAGACTCTGTTTTGACAGACGGGTTAATCAAAAAATTTGAGTCTAAATATCCAAATATAAAGGTTGAGGCTACTCATCAAGGAGTAGAAGACTTAAGACAAAATACTCAAACTGCTTATATGGGAGGACAGGGTCCAGATGTAGTTTTAAGTCCTTTTGATCATATTGGACCATTTTCAATAATGGGCTTAGCTCAACCTCTTGATAATTTGATGAGTGATAAAATGAAAAATAAATATATTAATTCTGCCTTAGCTGGAATGAGTTTAAACGGTAAAAATTATGGAGTTCCAGTTACAATGGGCAATCATTTAATGTTAATGTATAATAAAAATATTGTCGATCAACCTCCAGCAACCTGGGAAGACTTAATTGCCATTGCTCAAGAAAATACTATTGATCAGGATGGAGATGGTTTAGCTGATAAATATGGTTTAGCTTATAATTTAAATGAACCTTTTTGGTGGATTACTTTCCAAGGTGGTTTTGGAGGCTGGGTTTTTGATGAAGAATATAATCCAACTTTAAATACTGAAGCAACAGTAGACGCCTTACAGTTTGCCCATGACCTTAAATATAAATATCAAATTGTACCCAAAGAAGCCGATGATAAAATGGCTGATAGCTTATTTAAAGACGGCGATGTGGCTTTTATAATTAGTGGTGACTGGATAATTGATAGTTATCAGCAGAATGATAATATTGACTTAGGAGTTGCACCTTTACCTAAATTTAAAAAAACAGGTAAATATGGTCAGCCAATGACAAGTGGTAAAGGCTTTATTATGTTAAGAAATCTTAGTCAAGAAAAACAAATTGCTGTTTTGAAATTTATTGATTTTATGACAGATCTAGCAGCTCAAGAATTATTTGTAGATAGTAACTTTTTACCAAGTAATGCTCAGGCATATCAATTACCTCAAATTCAGAATGATCCAATTATGAAAGGGTCTTCCAAAGCCTTACGCAATGGACGACCAATGCCTGTAATTCCTGAAATGAGAGGAATTTGGGATGCTATTAGACCTGCTTTACAAAGTGTGATGAGTGATGATTTAACACCTGAGGCAGCAGCTGAACAAATGCAAGAAGAAGCAGAAAAAAATATTAAAAGTATGCGCTAATTAAAGACTTTAATTGCAATTAAAAAGAGGGGGTTTAAATAAAGCCCCCTTTCTTTTAGGCTAAATAATGGGAGGTTATTTAGATGAACGAGTCTGAGCAAAAATTGAATTTTCAATCTGGTTTAGCTAATTTTTCTTTAAAAGATTTTTGGAGAGAACATAAATTTTCATATTTAATGTTATTACCTGCTTTTTTAGTAGTTTTATTTGTAGTTATTTATCCATTTTTTTATAATTTTAAATTAGCTTTTTCTAATCTAAATATGTATAATATGCGACAATTTATTCAAAATGGAGATTTGACTTATATTGGCTTTGAAAATTTTGTCCGAATTATTACTGAAAGTTCTTTTTGGTTGATTCTTTTAAGAACAGTTGCCTGGACTGTTATTAATGTTACAGCTCATGTTAGTTTTGGTATTTTTTATGCTATTATACTTGACCGAGATTTAATGTTTAAATCTGTTTATAGAACTTTATTAGTAATTCCTTGGGCCATTCCCCAATACATTGTAGTTTTGATTTGGAAAGGAATGTTTAATTATCGCTATGGAGCAGTTAACTTATTTTTAAGAAAATTAGGAGTTGAAGGAGTAGCTTGGTTAAGTCAGGCAAATACTGGTTTTATAGCTGCTCTAATTGTTAATATTTGGTTAGGAATACCTTTTATGATGATGATTGCTTTAGGTGGACTCCAGAGCATTGATCCTAATTTTTACGAAGCAGCAGAAATTGATGGTGCTAACAGCTGGCAGCAAATTAAACATATTACCTTGCCTTTATTAAAGCCAGTTATGTTACCAGCAGTTATTCTGGGAGTAGTTTGGACTTTTAATAATTTGCGAGTAATTTACTTATTAACTAAAAATACTCTGACAAATAAAATTGATATTTTAGTTACCCATGTTTACCGCTCAGCTTTTGAATTTTATCGTTATGGTTATGCAGCCGCTTTTTCTTTAATAATTTTTATTATTTTATTAGTTTGGGCAATTAGTTTTATTGATTACATTAATGAAAATTAAAGGAGGTTTTTAAATGTCAGTTAAAAAAGATTCTAAATGGAAAAAAATTGTCTTTCATCTTATTTTAATTATATCTGTAATTATTGCCTTATACCCTGCTTTAAGAGTTTTTGGAACTTCACTGAGACCAGATGATGCACTACATTCTAAAAGCTTAAGAATTATTCCTCCAAATGCTACTTTTAAAGCTTATCGAGAATTAATTTTTGAAAAAGATTTTTTAATTTGGCTTAGAAATTCTTTATTAGTTACTTTTTTTACTGTTACAATTGGAGTCTCTCTGGCAGCAACAGCTGGTTATGTTTTTTCTCGCAAAAGATTTCCAGGGCGTAAATCTGGATTAACTTTCTTTTTAGTAACTCAAATGTTTCCAGCTACTATGTTATTATTACCAATGTATTTACTTTTATCACAGTTTGGTTTAACTCAACAAACAATAGTTGTTCCTTTTTTAGGTCTGGCTAAAGCCCATCTTGGTTTGATAATTATGTATTCATCTACTGCTTTACCTTTATGTGTTTGGCAGATGAAAGGTTATTATGATACTATACCTGAAAGTTTAGAAGAAGCTGCTTTGGTTGATGGTTTAAATCAGTTTCAGGCTTTTTACAAAATCATTCTCCCCTTAGCTAAACCAGCTTTAGTAATTACTGCTTTATTTTCTTTTATGACAGCTTGGAATGAATATATGGTAGCTAGGGTTGTAATGACAGATAATAGTTTATATACTTTACCTGTTGGTTTAACAAACTTAGCAGGTGAATTTAATACAGCCTGGTCTCAATTTGCTGCTGCTTCTGTTTTAATTATGATTCCAGTTATGGCTATTTTCTTATTACTTTCTCGTTATTTAGTTGGCGGTTTAACCTTAGGTGGAGTTAAAGGATGATAAAATGCCTACTTTAAAAGATATAGCTAAAAAAGCTGGGGTAGCTCCATCTACTGTTTCTAGAGTAATTAATAATAGTCCAAGAATTAGCGAGCAAACTAAAGTTAAAGTTAAAAAGATAATGGATGAGCTTGGTTACCATCCTAATATTAATGCTCGTAATTTAGTTAAACAGCGTTCACACAATTTAGGTTTAGTAATTCCTTATTCAACAGAAGAAGCTTTTGCTGATCCTTTTTATTCGGAGATTTTAAGAGCTATTGGAGTTCTGGCCCATTCTAAAGGTTTTAATCTGCTATTATTAACCAGTAATGGAGAAGTAGAAGAAAAGAAAACTGTTTTAAAAGCAGTGCGCAGTAAACAAATTGATGGTGTTTTACTTTTGAGAGCTAAAAAAGATGATCAGTTAATTAAGGAGTTAAATACAATAAACTTCCCATTTGTAATTGTAGGTCGACCAGAGGCAAAAGATAAATATTATTGGGTTAATAATGATAATATTACTGCAAGTGAAAAGGTAGTTGATTATTTAATTAAAAAAGGACACCACAAGATTGCTATTATTTTGGGAGATACTAATTATACTGTAAATCAAGATCGTTTAAGTGGTTATAAAAAATCTTTTATTAAAAATAATTTAAGAGTTAAAGAAGAATTAATTATTCAATCAGCTAAAATAGATCATCAAAGTATTTATCGACTCACTCAAAATATAATTAAAACTCAGCCAGAAATTACTGCTTTTTATGGAATGAGTGATATAATAGCTTATACTATTATCCAAGCTCTTAATGATTTAAATTTAAAAATACCACAAGATATTTCGATAATTGGTTTTAATAATAATCCAATGTCTAAAATTATTTCTCCTCCTTTAACAACTGTTGATATCAATACCTATCTTTTAGGTAATAAGGCAACTGAACTTTTAATTGGAGTGATTAATAAAAAGATCAAAACTCCTCAAAATACTATTGTACCAACTAAGTTAGTCAAAAGATCTTCTTGTCAAAAAATTAAATAAATTATAATCTCAATCATTAATTAACTTTTACTTTTACTCCTCAATATAATATAATTGAGTCGATAATTATATTTATTGGGGATTTTTATTTGTTTAAAGCTTTTAAGCTAATAAATAGATTTAGTCAATTATTAGAATTATTTCTAGTAAAGGAGAATTTAATTTTGATTAAGCAAGAAGATAATAACTCATTTATTGATAAATATTTTAATTTAAAAAGTTCACTGCTTTACTTTGGAATTTTTGTTTTAATTTCTGCTGTTTCAATGTATTATCTTAATAAATTTTTTGCTGAAGGTAATAACCTAGATATTATTTTTTCATTTTCCAAAAATATTTTAGTTTCACTTTTGCTATTAGTTTTTTTATATTTTATTTTAGATGCTCTTAGACTATATTTTGTTTTAAAAACTTTAAAAGCAGACATTTCATTTTGGAATATTTATCAATTAGTATTTATTAATATTTTTATTTCAAATATCACTCCACTTGCAACTGGAGGCGGTTTTGCTCAGGTTTATTTTTTACAGAAAAAAGGAGTAGAACTTGGCAAATCTTCTGCTGCAGTCTTAATTAGAACCTTATTATCTGCTACAATGCTTTTTTTGAGTGTACCATTTATTGTTTTAACTCACCAATCAATGCTTAACTTATTACCAGGTAATTATGTTTTTATTTATTTAGGAATTTTTCTGGCTCTTTATCTTTTAATTTTCTATTTAATAATTTTTAGAGTTAGATTGATTATGAAAATGGCTTATAAATTCTTTTATTTTTTAAAAAATAAACATCTTTTAACTAAAAAAAGGTTTAGAAAAATAATCAGATATATTTTTAAACATTTAGAGCTTTTTTCAAATGATCTAGTTTTTTTTATTCAGGGTAAAAAGATTTTTGTTTTTTTATCTTTTTTCTTTACAACAGTATTTTTATTAGCAGAGTTTTCATTTTCTTATCTCATAATTAAAGGTTTAGGTTATCAAATTGCTTTTTCAAAAATACTAGCTCTTCAAATTTTAGTTGTTTTTATAATGTATTTTGCTCCTACTCCTGGGGCTGCTGGAATTGCTGAAGGAGGGTATTCACTACTTTTTGCAGGTTTAATAGCCAAAAAAGATTTGTTTCCACTTTTATTTTATTGGAGATTTTTAAGTAAATATATAGGTATTTTTATAGGTATTTTTGTCTTTTTTTATTTAATTATTAAAGGGGGAGTAGAAGGTGAGAAATAGAAGTAAATTATATTTATCAATTTTAGTCATTATTATTTTAATTATAATTAGTTATAAAATTTATGCTCCCTATACAATTCAAGATTTTAAGGCAGTTAATATTAAAAATGTAGAGAAGTTACAAGCAAATCTTAAAAAAGAAGAATATAGTTTTGCTGTAGTTGGGAATATAGAAAATTCAATTTCTATTTTTGATAATCAGATTTTACCTCAAATAACTAAAAGTCAAGTTGATTTTATAGTTTCTACAGGTAATAATCTTAGAGATGGTGATGAAAGTAAATATCGAGTTTTTTATAGAACTTTAGCAAAATTAAATTTACCTTTTTTAACTGCAATTGGAGAAAAAGAGTTTGATGATGGTGGTAATCAAAACTTTTATAAATATTTTGGTCCTTTTTACTTTGCCTTCGAATTAGGTGATTCCTATTTTATTTTTCTAGATACAACTGCTAATACAAATTTAAATTGGCAGAAAAAATGGCTGCATAATCAATTAGAAATGGCAAAGGGGTATCAGAAAAAAATTGTAATTATGAATAAAGCTCCCATCAAGTTAAATCCAGATTATCTACTAGATAATAAGACTAAGTATATTAATTCTAAAAAAACTAGGGAATTTTATCAAAATATATTTTCAAAATTTAATGTTGATCAAGTATTTTCTTCTAATCTTAGTCTTTATCACCAAGAGTCTATAAATGGTGTACACTATACAATTAGTGGTGGAGCAGGAGGGGAATTGATATTTGATAATGATAAAAGCTTTTATCATTATTTAGTTGTTAATGTTTCACCACAAGGAATAGAACTTACAATGAAGCGTTTAGAAACTAATCCAAGTTCTTTGTCAAAACTTGTTGTTAGCCTTTGGGTAGCTTTACAATCTTTTTTCTATGCCAACTATATTAATATTTTGTTAGTTTTATTTATTGCTTTAACTGTTTTTTATATTTTACACCGTGAAATAAACAAAGAGGTTGATTATTATCGAGATTTTGCTTATGCTGAAAATGAATTTGAAGCTAAAAAGTTAAAGATAGCAATGTTTACAAATAATTATTTTCCAGTTATCGGTGGAGTTCCTATCTCAATTAAAAGACTAGCTAAAGCTTTAAGAAAAAGAGGGCATGAAGTTAAAATTTTTGCACCTGAATATAAGGAAAAAAGTCAAGAAGAAGAAAATATTATTCGTTGTAAATCATTATATCACTATCAAGAATCTGGTTTAGAGTTTCCTGTAACAAATATTTTTTCAACCCAAATAAAAAAAGATTTTGCAGCTTTTGATTTTGATTTAGTTCATGCTCATCATCCTTTTTGGTTAGGCAATAAAGGGCGTAAATTAGCAGATAAATTTCAATTACCAATTGCTTTTACTTATCATACTCGTTTAGAAAAATATGCTCATTATGTACCTGATATTCTATTTCTGCGTAAATTTTTTGCTAATCGTTTATCACATTTTTTAATCGAAAATTTTGCTAATAATACTGATGCAGTCTTTACTCCTACTAAATCTACTAAAGAATATTTAAGAAATATTGGAGTTAGTAGATATATAAAAGTTTTACCGACAGGAATAGATTTTGATTATTATGAGCGTGACCAAGCTGAAATTAAAAGCTTAAGAGAAAAATTAATTGGTGAAGCTGATCGACTTTTAATTTCTGTTTCTAGATTGTCTAAAGAAAAAAACTTATATTTTTTAGTTAATGGAATTAAAAAATTAAAAGAAAAAACAGAGTTTAAGTTTAAGTTAATTATAATTGGTACTGGCTCTGAAAAAGATAATTTGGAAAAAATGATTAAAAAAAATAATTTAGAAAAGCAAATTGAATTAATTGGAGCAGTTGATTTTCGAGAAATACCACTTTATTATTTAGCAGCTGACTTATTTGTTTTTGCTTCAACAACTGAAACTCAAGGCATGGTTTTATTAGAGGCTATGGCTGGCTATAATCCAGTTGTTGCTGTTAAATCAAGTGGAATAGATGATGTAATTGAAAATGGTAAAAATGGTTATAAGACAGAAGAAGATCTAGAAAAGTGGAGTGCTAAAATAGAAGAGTTGCTGCAGGAACATGGAAAATATGAAGAAAATTCGAAAGCAGCTCGAAAAGTAGCAGAAGACTATTCTATAGCTGAGATGGGAAAAGAAGCTGAAAGGCTTTATTATAAAATTTTAAAACTTAATAAATATCAGTAAATAAAAAAATGCCTGGAATTAGCTCCAGGCATTTTTAAGATTTAATTATTTTTTATTTAGATCTAGCTGCTTCAATATTGATTTTAGTTCCTTTAATATAATTATCTTTCATGATTTGTAGTACTTCATGACCTTTTTCTCTAGGAACTTCAACAAAGGTAAAGTTGTCATAAATATCAATTGCTCCAATTAAGCCACCAGGCATTCCTGTTTCACCAGCAATAGCTCCTACAATGTGGCGAGGAGATACTCTATCTTTTTTACCAATATTAATAAATAATCTTACCATTCCAGGCTCTGCTCCAGTATCACCAAAGTTTTGACCAGAATTTTCTGGTTCTTGTGCTTCCTCTTTTTTATCTACAGATTTTTTCATTAAAGCAGCAGCAATTTCTATAGCAGAATACTGCTCATCAATTAGTTCTTCAATTAGATCAATATATTTACCTAAATCAGCAGAATCCATATAAGCACTTAATTCTTGACTAAATTGTTCAAATTTAGCTGCCTGAATATCATCTTGACTAGGGATTTGAGCTCTTTTTATTTTGGATTTAGTATATTTTTGAATATCTCTTAATTTATAGATATCTTTTCCAACTACAAAGTTATGAGCTTCACCACTTTTGCCAGCTCTACCTGTACGACCGATTCTGTGTACATAATAGTCAGTATCCTGCGGTAGATCATAGTTAAATACTGCTTCAACATCATCAACATCAATACCTCTAGCTGCCACATCAGTAGCTACTAAGACTTCGATGATTCCTGATCTGAATTTCTTCATCACGCGATCACGTTGGTTTTGATTTAAACCACCATGGATAGCATCAGAAAGATAGCCACGAGCTTGAAGTTTAATATTCAATTCATCAACCATTTTTCTAGTATTACAAAAAACAATGGCTAATTCGGGATTACTTAAGTCCATAATTCTAGTTAAAGCTTTTAACTTATCATTTCTTCTAATTTCATAGTAATACTGATCAATAGAAGGAACAGTAAGATTTTCATGCGCTACTCTTAAAAACTTTGAGTTTTTCTGATACTTTTTACTTAACCTTTTAATTGATTTAGGAATAGTAGCTGAGAAGAAGAGAGTTTGTCTATCATCAGGAATATCTCTTAGCACAGTTTCTATATCATCAATAAAACCCATATCAAGCATTACATCTGCTTCATCAAGTACAAAATAATTTATATTATCAAGTTTTAAAGTTTTACGACGAATATGATCCATTACTCTACCAGGTGTACCAATTACGATTTGAACACCCTTTTTTAAAGCTTTTATTTGTCTACCAATTGATTGACCTCCATAAACTGGGAGAGTATAAATTCTTCTTTTATATTTAGCCAATCTTTTTAATTCCTCAGAAACCTGAATGGCAAGTTCTCTTGTGGGGCAAAGTATAATAGCCTGTGGATTTTTATTTTCAGAATCCATTTCTTCTAAAAGAGGGATCCCAAAAGCGGCTGTTTTACCTGTACCTGTTTGAGCTTGTCCTACAATATCTTGACCATTAAGCACTGCTGGAATAGCATTTGTCTGAATAGGAGTTGTTTCTTCAAAACCCATTTCTTCAACTGCTTTTAAAATTTCATCGGAGACGTTTAATTCATTAAATTTAATCTTTTGCAAATTAACTTCCACTTCCTTTTTTAATTATATTATTCAATTCAACAAATTGAATCTACCGACCACACATTTTCTTAACAAATAATACTGCAGCCGGTTGTCAATTTTATACCTATACGTAAAAAGCCCCGACTAAATTTATATAGTCAGGGCTTAGTTGCTATATTATCTATTAAGTTATTAAACACTAATTTTTTAGTCAGCTTTTTAAGTATATCCTAATTTTTAAAAAAAGTCAAATCTTTAAGCACCAAAAATAATCAAAAAGATGACTGTAAATTAAAAATATAATGATAATTTATAATTATTGCTGTGGTTTGACAGGGTAGTTTTCTTTTGTTATTCTAAAATAGAAGTTAAGATCTGACTTGGCTTAATTTCAACTAGTTATCAGTTTGTATTTAAAGCTGATAAAAATATATTATAATTATGTGAATCTAGATAAGGTTTAGGATTTGTTCTAAGGAACAGTTTCTAAGCCTTTTTTAATGTGATTTAATTTTTAAATAAAATAAAATAAAGAGGTGAAAATATTGAAAATAGAAGCCAAAAATCTATATAAGGTTTTCAACGGAAATGGTCAAAAAGAAATAGAAATGCTTAAAGATGGAATGTCTAAAGAAGATATTTTAGAAAAAACAGGGGCAACTGTTGGAATTAATAATGCTAGTTTTGAAGTTAAAGAAGGGGAAATTTTTGTCATTATGGGTCTTTCCGGTAGTGGAAAATCTACTTTACTTCGCTGTTTAAATAGATTAGTAGATCCAACTGCTGGTTCAGTTAAAGTTGATGGCCAAGATATTGTAGATTTAAGTAAAGAAGAACTAAGAGAAGTAAGAAAAGAAAAATTTGGGATGGTTTTTCAAAATTTTGCTCTTTTTCCGTACCGAACTATTTTAGAAAATGCTGAATTTGGTCTAGAAATTCAGGGTGCTGATAAAAAAACTCGCAGAGAAAAAGCTTTAACTGCCTTAAGTCAGGTGGGACTGGAAGGTTATGAAGATCAAAAACCTGATCAATTAAGTGGAGGTATGCAGCAGCGTGTTGGCTTAGCAAGAGCTTTAGCAGTTGATACTGATATTTTATTAATGGATGAGCCTTTTAGTGCTCTTGATCCACTGATTAAAAAAGATATGCAGGATAAATTACTAGATTTATATGAACATCTTGATAAAACAATAGTCTTTATAACTCATGATTTAGATGAAGCCTTAAAATTAGGTGATAGAATCGCAATTATGAAAGATGGAGAAATTGTTCAAATTGGAAACCATGAAGAAATTTTAACAAATGCTGAAAATGATTATGTGGCTGAATTTGTCCAAGATGTTAATCGTTCTCGTGTTTTAAATGCAGAGGATATTATGGATAATCCACGCGCAGTTTTATATAAACAAGATGGTTTAAGAACTGCTTTACACAAGATGAGAAGAAATGAATTAGGCAGTATCTTTGTTTTAGGAGAAGGTCAAAAATATAGAGGTATTGTAACAATTGAAGATGTTGTAGAATCAATTAATAAAAAAGAAAAGAATTTGGATTCAATTATCCAAAGTTCACCTACAGCAAAGCCAGAAGAGAGTGTAAATGATCTCTTTGCTAAAATTGCTGATATTAATACTCCTTTACCAGTTTTAGATGAGCAAAAGAAGTTAAGAGGAGTAATTGTAAAAACTAATGTAGTGGCTAATTTAGCTTCAGAAGATATATAATTTTTTAGTTAAATAAAAATAACTTGGAGGGATATCAATGAAAAAAATAAAATTAATTTCGAGTCTACTAATTGTTCTGTTAGCTTTTGGAGTTTTTACCATCGTGCCACAAGTTAATGCAGCTGATGATACTATTAACTTTGGTTATGTGCAGTGGCCTGGAGTAACTATTAAAACTCATGTTGCAGCAAAAATAGCTGATTATTTAGGTTATGAAACTAAAATGACTGCTGCTTCTCAGGCAATAATTTTTAAGAGTTTAGAAACAAAAGATTTAGATGTATTTTTAGGTAATTGGTTACCAACAATGAAAATGCATTTTGATAAATATCAAGAAAAAGGTGCTGTACACAATGTTAGAGTTAATTTAGAAGATGTTGTTTATAGAACTGCTGTGCCGAAGTATGTTTGGGAAGCTGGTGTTCGTTCTCTAGCTGACTTAAATGAACATGCTGATAAATTTGATCAAGAAATTTATGGGATTGAGCCAGGAAATGATGGTAATTTAATTATTCAAGAAGCAATTAAAAATAATACCTATAATTTAGAAGATTGGACTTTAAGAGAAAGTAGTACTGCTGGTATGCTTTCTTCAGTTAAAAGAGCATATAGAAATGAAGAATGGATTGCTTTTAATGGTTGGAAGCCACATTATATGAATGTTCTTTTTGACTTAAAATATTTAAAAGATCCTGAAGGTATTTGGGGAGAAAATGATAGTGTTCATACTGTAGCTAGAAATGGATATCAGGCTGAAAATCCTAATTTCTATAAGTTTTTAGAGCAGTTTGCAGTTCCAGCTCCAATTCAAAATAAATGGATTGATGAGTATCAAAATAAAGGACGCGATCCAGAAGAAGTTGCTGAAGAATGGATTGCGAATAATTTAGATATTGTTAATCAATGGGTATTTGGAGTAAAAACAACTGATGGTCAAATGGCAAGAAAAGCTATTTCTAATAAAATAAATAATAACTAAACTAAAGTAAAATATAGTATCAATTTAATATTAATTAATACCAAATAAAATAAAGGCTGGTGGCATCAATTTATGGTGCCACCAGTAATAATTTAATAAGGATGGTGATGATTATTAACAATATAATAAATTTATTAACTACT
The DNA here is from genome assembly GCF_000165465.1 of Halanaerobium praevalens DSM 2228. Classification (GTDB taxonomy): domain Bacteria; phylum Bacillota; class Halanaerobiia; order Halanaerobiales; family Halanaerobiaceae; genus Halanaerobium; species Halanaerobium praevalens. Next base: position 1,200,765 of record NC_017455.1, on the reverse strand, counting down.
AAAATCCCTCTAGGGAACTGGGTAGAAAATTTAGTTAATTTTTTAATAAATAATTTTCAAGGACCACTAAATAGTTTTTCTGATTTTATAGGTGGTATTGTGAGTGGAGTAGAAGCAATTTTGGAGTTTCCACACCCTTTAGTTTTAATTGCAATATTTGCTTTAATAGCCTGGAAGCTTAAGGGTAAAAGAATGGCCTTATTTGCTGGTTTAGGCTTAGGTTTAGTTTTAAATCTACAAATGTGGGATCCCTTGATTGTAACTTTAGCTTCAATTATGACTTCAGTTTTTATTGCTTTAATAGTTGGGATTCCAGTTGGAATAATTAAGGCTCATAATAAAACTTTAGATTTAATTACAAGACCAATTTTAGATTTTATGCAGACCATTCCACCTTTTGTTTATTTAATTCCTGCTTTAATGTTTTTTGGTTTAGGAAATGTTTCTGGAGTAATTGCAACAGTAGTTTTTGCAATTGCACCTCCAATTAGACTAACTTATTTGGGAATTCAACAAGTTGATGAAGAATTAAAAGAAGCAGGTCATGCTTTTGGAGCTAAGTGGTGGCAAATTTTATTTAAAATTGAACTACCAGGTGCAATGCCCTCAATTATGATGGGGATTAATCAATGTATAATGCTTTCTTTATCTATGGTTGTTATAGCAGCTATGATTGGAGTTGGAGGCCTAGGTAAACCTGTATTAAGATCTTTAAATACAGTTAATATTGGTTTAGGTTTTGAAGCTGGTTTAGGAGTAGTAATTATAGCGATGGTATTAGATAGAATTTTTGGTAGAGATTAAAAATTTAGCTTAAAACTAAAATTTAATTATAAATAAAAAAATATAAATAAAAATCCCCACTTAATAAAAATTTAAGTGGGGATTTTCTATATTTAAGCTTAATTTAAGTCTGAATTAAACTACTCCTTGGTCTAACATAGCATTTGCTACTTTAAGAAAAGCTGCTATATTAGCTCCTGCTACTAAATCACCTTTTTTACCATATTTAGCTGCAGTAGTACTTGCTTCTTGATAAATATTAATCATAATTTGTTTTAATTTTTGATCGACTTCTTCAAAGCTCCATTCAGCAAACATAGCATTTTGAGTCATCTCTAAAGCAGAAGTTGCAACTCCACCAGCGTTAGCTGCTTTACCAGGGATATATAAAATGTTATTTGCTTGTACAAGTTCAATTGCAGCTGGAGTTAAAGGCATATTTGCACCTTCTGCAATTGCGATTACATCATTTTCAATTAATTTTTTAACTGCTTCTAAATTTATTTCATTTTGAGTAGCACAGGGAAGAGCAAGATCACAGTCAACAGTCCAAATATCATGACATTGATTATAATACTCTGCTTCTGGATATTTTTCTAGATATTCCTTAATTCTTCCTCTTTTAACTTCTTTAATTTCTTTAATTAAGTCAAGATCAATTCCATTTTGATCATAAATATAACCAGAAGAATCGCTCATTGCTACTACTTTAGCTCCTAGTTCACTAATTTTTTCATTAGCATAAATTGCAACATTACCTGAACCAGATACTATAACTTCTTTACCTTCTAGAGTAATTTGTTTATCTTTAAACATTTCAGCTAAAATATAAACTAAACCATAGCCTGTTGCTTCTGTTCTAGCTAAGCTACCACCCCAACTTAAGCCTTTACCAGTTAAAACTCCAGCTTCATATCTATTTTTGATTCTTTTATATTGACCGAAAAGATAACCTATTTCTCTGCCGCCAACACCAATATCACCAGCCGGAACATCTGTTTTATCACCAATATGACGTGCTAATTCAGTCATAAAGCTCTGGCAAAAACGCATAATTTCTTGATCAGATTTACCCTTAGGATCAAAATCACTACCACCTTTAGCTCCACCAATTGGTCTACCAGTTAAAGCATTTTTAAAAATTTGTTCAAAACCTAAAAATTTAACAATCCCAGTATAAACAGAAGGATGGAAACGTAAACCACCTTTATAAGGGCCTAAAGCAGAATTAAATTCAATTCGAAAACCACGATTAACTTTAGTTTCACCTGCATCATTTACCCAAGGTACTCTAAAAATTATCTGTCTTTCAGGTTCAATTATTCTTTCTAAAATACTATTTTCTTCATAGCTTGAATCACTTTCTAAAACAGGTTCTAATGATTCTAAAACCTCTTCTACAGCTTGATGAAATTCAACTTCTCCAGGATTTCTCTTTTTTAATTTTGTTAAAACTTTTTCAATATAATTATGCAAACTCTTCACTCCCCAAATTTTATTATCAACTAGTTATAGACTAATCTTAATATAACAAGCTTCTTAAATCAATCAAATAGATGGATGTTTTCTTGTATACATGGATATTTTTTATTTTAAAAAAGGCTTATTTTAACATATCAACTTTTATTTTTTAAGAAACTATGATAAAATAATTTTAAGTGTAAAATTAAAAATTGGCTGAAGCTAAAAAAGTTTCAATACTTAGATAAATATTATAAATAGGAGGCATTTAAAATGTTTAAAGGTGTAGGTACTGCTTTAATTACTCCATTTAAAGATAATGGGGAAATTGATTATCAGATCTTTGAAAATCTTTTAGAGCAGCAATTAGAAAATGAAATTGATGCTTTAATTGTCTTAGGTACTACTGGTGAATCACCAACAATTGAACTTCAGGAAAGAGAAAAATTAACTAAAATGGCTGTTCAAAAAGCTGCTGGTAAAATACCAGTAATTGTAGGAACTGGAACTAATAAGACTACAAAAGTTGTTAAATTAAATCAACTAGCTGAAAAAAATGGAGCAGATGGACTTTTAATTGTAACACCTTACTATAATAAAACAAACCAAAGAGGTTTAATTGATCATTATACTTATATTGCTCAAAGAACTAAATTACCAATTATAGCTTATAATGTTCCTTCGCGAACTGGAGTAAATATTGAACCAGAAACTTTTAAGAAAATGGCAGCAGCTGAAGCTAATATTGTTGCTTTAAAAGAAGCTAGTGGTGATATTAGTCAAATTTTAAATTTAATTGAAATTACAGATTCTCAACAAGCTATATTTTCTGGTAATGATGACCAAGTATTACCTTTAATGATGGCTGGAGGAGATGGAGTTATTTCTGTTTTTTCAAATTTATTACCTGGGGTAATGAAAGAGATAAGCTCTCTTATTTTGGCTGAGGATTATGTAGCAGCTAGAAAATTACATTATAAATATCTAAAGTTGATGCGCTTAATTTTTATAGATGTTAATCCAATTCCAATTAAGTTTGCTATGCAGCAGCTGGGACTTGCTAATAATAATTTGCGCCGTCCTTTAGTTAATTTAAGTAAAGCAGATCAAAATTTAATTTTAACTGAAATGAAGGAGCTTGATATTTTATGAAATATGGTATTATAGGTTATTCTGGTCGAATGGGCCAGGCAATAGAAGAATTATTTGCTGAAGCTGGACATCAGCTAGTCTATAAAAAAGACGAAAAGACTACAAAAGAAATAGAAAAACCAGAATTAATAATTGATTTTTCTTTAAAGGAAGCTTTTGCAGAAACTGTGGCAATAGTTAAAGCTAAAGAGGTACCTTTAATCATTGGTACAACTGGTTTAGAAGCAGCAGATTTTGCTAAGTTAAAAGAATTAGCAGCAGAAGTAGCTGTAATTCAGAGCTTTAATTTTTCTATTGGAATTAATATCCTGTCTGAGCTAATCCAAAAAGTAAATAATTATCTTGATCAAGATTGGGATATAGAAATTTCTGAGACTCACCATCGTTTTAAAAAAGACAAACCTTCTGGAACAGCAATTATGCTGAGTGAGCTTTTAGATCAAAATCCAGAAATGCATTCTAAAAGACTTGGATCTGAATTTGGAGAACACGAAATTGATTTTGCAAGCACTGGTGAACTTTTAACTCTAAAACATAGAGCTTATTCGCGAGAAGCTTTTAGCAAAGGAGTTTTAATTAGTGCTCAAAAAATTATAAACATGGAGCCAGGTTTCTATAAATTCAGTCAAATTTTAAAATAAATGGACTATCTAGTCTTAAAATAAATAATCGGAGGTCAAAAAATGAATTCTTATGATTTAATTGATTATATTTCTGAAGCTACTAAAAAAACACCTGTTAAATTTTATCTACAAGGAAAAGAACTAAAAAGTGATTTAGCTAACTATGAATATTATGGTGATGATAATTCCGGGGTTGTTTTTTGTGAGCAAAAAGAATTAAAAACTATTAGAGAAAAATTGGGAACTAAAATAAAACAATCTAGAATTGAAATGGATAGACTAAACTCAGCTATACCTTTAGCAGATTATAGTCAGTACAACTGCCGCATTGAACCTGGAGTGCAGATTAGAGATCAGGTTGAAATTGGAGACGGCTGTGTCCTAATGATGGGTGCTGTAATCAATATTGGAGCAAAAATTGGAGCAGAAACAATGATTGATATGAACACAGTACTTGGTGGAAGAGCAACAGTAGGTGCTAATTGTCATATTGGAGCAGGGACTGTTTTAGCTGGAGTTATTGAGCCACCTAGTGCTGAGCCAGTAATAGTAGAAGATAATGTCTTAATTGGTGCTAATTGTGTTGTCTTAGAGGGAGTACATATTGGCCAGGGCTCTGTTATTGCTGCTGGGTCAATTGTGATTGATGATGTACCTGCAGGCAGTGTTTATGCTGGTTCTCCTGCCAAAAAAATTAAAGATGTTGATGATAGTACTAAACAAAAAACTGAACTAATGGCAAGTTTGCGTCAACTTTAAATAAAAAATTAATAAAGGATGTTAATAGATGCGTTATTTAAAACTTTATGATAATTATGATTTTAAAATTGATAAAGCTCAAGGTGTTTATATTTATGATCAACAGGGTAATAGGTATTTTGATACTTTTGCAGGGATTGGGGCGCTGGCCCTGGGCCATAGTAATTTAGATGTAATAAATGCAATTACTAATAAATTAAATAGATATGCACATACATCTAACTTTTTTTTAGATGAAGATACTGAAAAAGTAGCTGAATTAATAACTGATCCAGGTGATAAAGCCTTTTTTGTTAATTCAGGAACTGAAGCAACTGATTTAGCTTTAAAAATTATTAAAAAGAAAATTGGTCAAGCTAAAATTCTATTTTTTAATAATTCTTTTCATGGTAGGACTTTAGGTGCTCTTTCGGTAAATGGTTTTCCTAAACTTAAAGATCAATTTAAACCTTTATTGCCTAATATTGTAGAAGCTGAATTTAATAATCTGCAAAGCCTAAAAAAAGTTATTAGCAATAATCCAGATTTAAAAGCAGTCTTTTTTGAACCAATTCAAGGTTCAGGTGGAGTTCAACCTGCTAGTCCAGAATTTGCAGCAGAACTTAAAAAACAGATTCAAGCAAATAACTTAATTTTAGTAGCTGATGAAATTCAGGCAGGTCTTTATAGAACAGCTAAAAAATATGCTTATGAACATTATAACTTAAAACCAGATTTAATTACTGTTGCTAAAGCCTTAGGTGGTGGACTGCCTTTAGGTGGAGTTATTATGAAAGGAGAAATGACAGAGGTTTTAAAACCAGGTGATCATGGTTCAACCTTTGCTCCGAATCCTCTTGCTTTAAGTGGGTCTCGGGTGGTTTTAGAAAAGCTTAAAAAAATGCAGCCTGCTATCTTAGAAAAAGGGAAATATTTTGCTCAAAAATTAGAGGAATTAGATTCTACTCAGATTAAAGAAATTAGAGGTTTAGGCTTAATGAAAGGTATAGAACTTAAAAAAGAAATTCCTAATTTAAGAGATAAAGCTCAAGCAGAAGGTCTACTACTTAATATTGTTCAAACTAAAGTTATTCGCCTTTTACCAGCTTTAACAATTACTAAAAATGAAATTGATGAGCTTGTAGAAAAATTAGCTAAAATAATTTAAGCTTAAATATTTATTTTAAAGAGGCCAATAAAAATAGTATTATGATTAGAAAAAGACACTACTCAAAGTTTAAACAAATTGAGTCAGTGTCTTTTTTTATTTAAAAATCAGGCATTTCGTCAATAGCACTTTTCTTTTCTTCAGTGTCAACATGAGTATAAATTTGAGTTGTAGATAAATTAGCATGGCCTAAAAGATCTTGCACAACTTTAATATCTTTAGTCTGGCGGTAAAGAGTAGAAGCAAAAGTATGGCGTAGTTTATGAGGAGTTATTTTATCTGCCCGACCTAAACCTGATTTTTTAGCATATTTTTTGACAAAAAGTTGAATAGTACGCGGACTGATTCTTTTGCCATGGCGAGAAATAAAAATTGCTTGCCTAGCATCATTTTCTTTGATTTTAATTGAATTTCTTTCAGGTAAATATTTTTTAATAGCTAAAATAACGTCATGATGTAAAGGAACATAACGCTCTTTATTGCCTTTACCATAGAATTTAATTGAGCAATCTTCGAAATCAAGGTTATCAAAATCTAAATTAACTAATTCGGAAATTCGAAGTCCTGCATATAAAAAGAGTTTTACTATAGCTAAATCTCTTAAACGATTGATTCCTCCATTTTCACTAATTGCATTAATAAACTGTTTTGCTTCTTTTAATTTTAAATAAATTGGTTCTAATCTTATTTCTGTTTTACTACTTTCTATTGCTTCAGCTGGATTTTGATTAACAATTCCATAATGGAGTAGGTATTTGTAAAAAGAGCGAATAGCAAAGAGCTTACGATTTCTAGTCACAGCTTTATTATCATTAATAATTACTGCATCAGCTAAAAACTCTGAAATATCAAGGCGATCAACCTCAGCTGGTTTAAAGTCAGCTTTAAAATCTAATTCTTCTTTAAGATATTTATGTAATTGATTTAAATCACTATTATATTCTTTAATAGTTAATTGAGAATAACCTTTTTCTACTTTTAAATATTTTTTAAATTTATTGAGAGCCTGTAAAAAATTAAGTTCTGAAATATTAACCACTTCCTTTGACTTAGTGAATTATTTCTTTTTAACCAGGTACCAAAATATAATCACTTCTATACTTATATTTATTCAATTAAAAAGTACAAAACCCTTTATTTTGGCTATTGACCTTCTCTGACCTTTATATTATAATGAAAATAGAGAAGAAAATAATATTAAAAATTAGATATTAAGATCTGTTGAGGCTTAAAGGAGGAATAAAAAATGGATATGGAAAAATTAACACGTAAAGCACAGCAAAGTCTGGTAGAAGCACAAAATATAGCAAGGGACTATCAGCACCAAGAGATATTTCCTTCCCATTTGTTTAAAGCTTTATTAAATCAAGATGATGGAATAGTGATTCCACTGCTCCAAAAGGCTGAGGCTAATTTAGCAGAGTTGAAAAAAGAAAATAAAAAGATCTTAGAAAAACTACCACAAGTTTATTCAGATCAGGGTGGACAAGCTTATATGTCTCAGCAACTAAATGATATAATGCGGGAAGCAGAAAAACAGGCAGCTGGACTTGATGATCAGTATCTATCGACTGAGCATTTTTTGCTTGCTATTTTAAAAAATAGAAAAAATGAATTAGGTAAAATGCTTTATCAAAAGAATCTAAACTATAATGATTTAAAACAAATAATTAAAGAAGTACGTGGAGGTAGTAAAATTGAGTCTCAACAAGGAGAGGAAGAATTTAATGTTTTAGATAAATTTACTATTGATATCACTAAAATGGCTAAAAAAGGTAAGTTGGACCCTGTAATTGGTCGTGATAACTTAATTAGAAGAGTAATGCAGGTTCTATCGAGGCGGCGTAAAAATAATCCAGTTTTGATTGGAGAACCTGGTGTAGGTAAGACTGCAATTGTAGAGGGGCTGGCCCAGAGGATAGTAAATGGAGATGTACCTGAAGGTTTAAAGCGGAAAAAGGTTATTTCTTTAGATATGGGGTCTTTAGTTGCCGGTACTAAGTTTCGAGGTGAGTTTGAAGAAAGATTAAAGTCAGTTTTAAAAGAGATTAAAAAAGCAGAGGGCCAGATTATTCTTTTTATTGATGAAATGCATACTCTAGTTGGAGCGGGAGCAACTGAAGGTTCAATGGATGCAGCTAATCTTTTAAAGCCAGCGCTGGCCCGAGGTGAACTTCACTGTGTAGGAGCAACTACTTTAACTGAATATAAAAAGCATATTGAAAAAGATGCAGCTTTAGAAAGAAGATTTCAGCCTGTACAAGTAGCTGAACCTGATCTAGAAGATACAGTATCTATTTTAAGAGGTTTAAAAGAAAAATATGAAATTCATCATGGAATTAAAATTACTGATAATGCAATAGTAGCAGCAGCTAAGCTTTCTGATCGATATCTAACAGAAAGGTTTTTACCTGATAAAGCAATTGATTTAATTGATGAGGCAGCATCTAAAATTAGAATTGAGATTGATTCGATGCCGATTGAGATTGATGAGTTGGATCGCAGAGTGAGAAGGCTGGAAACAGAAAAAGAGGCCTTAAAAAATGAAAATACCGATGAGGCCCAAGAGCGTTTAAAAGAAATTGAAGAAAATCTGCAGAATTTAAAAGATAAAAGAGATCCACTGCGTTTAAAATGGAAAAATGAAAAAGATCAGCTGGCTAAAATGCAGGAATTAAAAGAAAAAATTGATCAGATTGAATATCAAGCAGAAGCAGCCGAAAGGGAAGCTAATTACGAAGAAGCCGCTAGACTTCGCTATGGTAAATTAAATGAACTGCGTAAAGAACTTGCAGAAGTCAGCCAGAAAGTAGAAGCTTCACAGCAGGATTCAAATAATCTAGTTAAAGAAGAAGTTACAGAAGAAGATATAGCAGAAATTGTTTCTATGTGGACAGATATACCACTGCAGAAGCTGATGGAAGCAGAAAAAGAAAAATTAATTCACTTAGAAGACGAATTAGAAAAAAGGGTTGTTGGTCAACATGATGCTGTTAAAGCAGTAAGTAATGCAATTAGGCGTTCACGGACAGGACTTCAGGATGCAGATCGCCCGCTTGCTTCCTTTATGTTTATGGGGCCAACTGGAGTTGGCAAAACTGAGCTTGCTAAAACATTAGCTGAATATCTTTTTGATGATGAAAAAACATTGACTAGAATTGATATGTCAGAGTATATGGAAAGACATGCTGTTTCTAAACTAATTGGTTCACCTCCTGGTTATGTAGGTTTTGAAGATGGGGGACAGTTAACAGAACAGGTAAGACGTAATCCTTATTCTGTAATTCTATTTGATGAAATAGAAAAAGCTCATCCAGATGTCTTTAATATTTTGCTGCAAATTTTAGATGATGGTGTTTTAACTGACAGCCAGGGTAAGGAAATTGATTTTAGAAATACAGTTATTATTATGACTTCAAATATTGGTTCACAATATATTCAAGACTTAGATGATGAAATAAAAATTAAAGAAGAAATTGATGAGGCATTAAAAGGTCAGTTTAGACCTGAGTTTTTAAATAGAATTGATGAAAAAATTATTTTCCATTCTTTAACTAAGGCAGATATTTTTGAAATTATTGATATTCAAATTTCATATCTGCAGGATAACCTATCTGAGCAGGATATTGGAATTGAACTAACTAAAGCTGCTAAGGAAGAGCTTTTAGAATTAGGATTTGATCCCGCTTATGGAGCCAGACCTTTAAGAAGGGTTATTCAAAATCAGATTAAAGATGAATTAGCTATGTTATTATTAGAAGAAAAAATTAAGGCTGGAGATCAAATTGAGGTTGATTTTAAAGAGGGAGAGTTTAAGTTTGTATAGGTTTTTAATTTGAATAAACATTTTAAATAATTTTTTAAGTATTGGTGCAGGCTGGTTTAATTACTGGCCTGTTTTTTTATTTAATTTGATAATTAATTTAGTTTGAAGTATTTTTTAGTTAGAATGTATTTTTTATGTTGCTGGCCCTTTTGGAGATTTAATTAAATAAGAATTTATTTGAATTTGGTGAACGAAATTAATTTAAACTAAATAAAGGAAAAATAAGTCAGATGAAGAAATATAAGAATATGGAATCTATTAAGGGATAGGAGCTTATAAATTAAATGAGGTTAAAGTTAAATAAAACTAAAGATTTAATTTGTCTGAGCTTTGATTATGATAAAGTAGTGGTTAAAAAAATTAATTCAATTCCGGGGAGTCGCTGGAATCCTAAAAAAAGATATTGGACTTTTGCCAATAATTCTAATAATCTGGCTCTTTTTTTGGAAATGTTTAAAAAGCATTATCTGATTTTTGATTCAGAACTAAAAAACTTTGCTGGCCCAGAACTGATTGCTAATTATTTGATTAATTATTATTTACCTCAATTTGAAAAAAAGCTAAAAATTAAAGGCTATTCTCCAAACTCAATTAAAGCTTATTTAAATCATAATAAGTCATTTATTAGATATCTAAAAAAAGATCTGTTTAGTATCAAAAAGAATGATGTTAATGATTATATTTTATTTTTATTAGAAGAATTAAATAATACTCATTCTTATGCTAATCAATTTATTAGTGCTTTTAAAACTTTTAATACTTTGATTTTAAAATTAGATGGAATTAATAATAAACTACTGAGGCCAAAAAAGAAAAAGAAATTACCTCAGGTTTTAAACAAAAAAGAGGTTAAAGATATTATTGCAGCTGTTGATAATTTAAAACATCAACTTATCTTGATTTTAACTTATTCTGCTGGTTTAAGAGTAAGTGAAGTTGTAAGGCTTAAACTATCTGATATTGATTCAGAGCGAATGCTGCTTTATATTCGTTCTGCTAAGGGATATAAAGATAGGTACACTTTGCTATCTAAAGAAGCTTTAACTAAGCTTAGGCTTTATGTAAGTGACCCTCCCCCAATTTGTAGGACACTGAGTTAAGATATATAATAAACTCAGGAGGTGCCCAAAATGGGAAAAAGAAGAAGTTACACTGAAGAATTCAAAAGAGATGCTGTTGAACTTAGCATAAATTCAAATAAGACAGTACAAGAAATAGCTGATGATCTAGGAATAAATTACGGTAATTTAACCCGCTGGCGTAAAGAATATAGAGATAGTGGTGAACATGCTTTTCCTGGTAATGGAAAGCAAAAACTAACACCTGAACAACAAAAAATAAAAGAGCTTGAAGATGAACTTAGAGAAACTAAATTAGAGCGTGATATATTAAAAAAAGCAGTGGGCATCTTTTCGAAAAAACCGAAGTAATATACGGTTTTATCCGGGACCACAGAGATCAATTTCCTGTGACGAAAATGTGCCAGGTATTAGCAGTTTCCCGGTCAGGTTTCTATGATTGGCTAGATAGAGAACCCAGTCAAAGAGAAATTGAAAATAAGAAACTGAAACTAGAAATAGCTAAAATATACTGGCAGCATAGCGGCCGCTATGGAAGTCCAAGAATACATCGTCAGCTGGTAAAAGAAGGCCATAACTGTAATATAAAAAGAGTTGTGAGACTTATGCAAGTAATGGGTCTTAAGGCAATTCAGAAAAAGAAATTTAAAAAGACAACAGATTCAAATCACAATTTACCGCTAAAAGAAAATTTGCTTAATAGAAATTTTGATGTATCTAAGCCAAACAAAGTTTGGGCTTCAGATATTACATATATACCGACAGCTGAAGGCTGGCTCTACCTGGCTGTAGTAATAGATCTTTATTCACGAAAAGTGGTTGGCTGGTCAATTAATAAAAGAATGACCAGGCAGCTTGTAATAAATGCTTTGGAAATGGGAATTAAAAATAGAAATCATAAAAAAGGTTTGATCTTTCATTCTGATAGAGGCAGCCAGTATGCAAGTCATGATTTTCAGAAAGAGCTATGGAAAAATGGAATAAGATCTTCAATGAGCCGCAAAGGAGACTGCTGGGATAATGCAGTAGCAGAAAGTTTCTTCTCCACAATAAAAACAGAATTAATTTATCAAAAAGATTACAAAACTAGACAACAAGCAAGACAGGATATTTTCGAATATATAGCTGTTTATTACAACAGAATCAGAATGCATTCAACTTTAAATTATAAAAGTCCAGAAGACTACGAAAACGAGAGAAAACTATCTAAACTATGTGTCTAATTTAATGGGGGAACCTCAAAGGGCTTTTAAAGTACAAAAATATGATGAGCAGTGGCTTTTCCCTGGGCAAAAAAAGAATAAACACCTTTCAAAAAGAAGTGCCCAAAAAGTTTTTAAGCGGGCCTGTAAGAAAGCTGGTATAAAAAAAGAGGTTGGAATTCATTCCTTGAGACATTCTTTTGCTACACATTTACTCGAACAGGGAGTTGATTTAAGATATATTCAGAATTTACTGGGGCATAAAAGTTCAACTACAACTGAAATTTATACTCATGTAAGTAATAAGAATTTAATTGAAATCACCAATCCCTTTGATGCATTATAATTAACAGAATAAAGATTTTACCGAAATAACAGTCGTGAAGATCCAGCATTTCTACAAATAATGAAATGTTTTACACAAATAATTGAGTTATACGACATCGAACTTTTTTATGAGGGATACTTATTAATCTATTTTTATGGGATTATTATGAGGAAGATGAAATTAATGAAAAAATAAAATATTGGGTGGATATTTGGAGTGATTTAATTGATAATTTTAATAAAAAATATTATGGATTAGATCTAATAAATCCTCAATTAATAATTGATGAAATTAATTTTAATGAATTAAAAAATAAAAATAATAATGACTATTTTTATGATCAATTAAAGGTAATGACTAGTCAAGATCCAATATTAAAAAGTAATTTCAAATCAGAGTTTTCATTATTAAAAAAAGAATTTAAAAATAATAGTAACGACTTTTTAAGAATATTATGTTATGAAATACTTGAATTCTTTACAAAAGGTAAATATTTCAAGAAAACATTTAGTATGTTAAAAAATATATTATTAAATTCTAATAATGAAGAAAGTTCTTATAATAAAATTCGTACTTTGAGTCAAACCCTCATAGTTGAGTTATTACTTAAAGGTTACAATTTAGAAACTATCAAAAAATTACCAGAGAATATTTTTGACAAATATAATAATCATGGTGAAGTAATATCTACTAATTTCCCGCACAATGAAAGCTGGGAAGACTACAAAAATAATGGAGAATTTGATCAAGCTGCTTTTAATGAAAAAATAAAGACCATAATTGATAATTTATCAATTGAAGATAGACTAAATAAGTTTTATGAATATTGGTCTGGTAAAAAAGAGTACTATTTTATATTTGAAATAATTGGATTAAGAGGTGAAGTTAATTTTAATATAGGAAAGGTTAATTTTTATAATCCAAAAATAAAAAAATATATTAAAAATAAAAAACAAAAAAGAAATAGCGAATTTTTTAATAATGAAAATGACGACAAACTTTTTCTAAATGCAGCAGTAAAAATTGAGACAATTGATATAAAAGAAGGTGAAAATAAAGCTTTAGAATTAATTGAACGTGCTTTAGATTTATTGCGATCTTATAAAAGTCCTAAAAAGGTCAACTATAAAGTGAATAAGGCTTGCATTGTTGTTGATAAAAATGGTAGATTAATCAGAGATAATGTCAGTGTTGCTATAACAAAATATCATAAATGGCATGATTCACCTGATTTAAAACAAAATAAAATAGAACCTGAGTTAAATCAACTATTTGAATCAGTTAGTGATTTTTTGTATAAACCAATTAATAATCTTAATGAGATTGAAAAGAAAATTATATATTCTTTACACTGGTTAAGAAAAGGGGAAGAAACTTTTAAAGAAGAAGATGAATTGCTTAATTATTGGGTTGTTATAGAAAGTTTATTAAATTTTTCATCAAGAGTTTTTAGTAATAATGAAAAAGTTATTGATCTTTCATTAAAACTATTAATCCCAATAGAAATAAATAATTTTATATATAATATGGGATGGGAGTTATATTGGTATATCTGGCATTTATTAAATTCTTCTCAAGGAGCGTCTGAGAGAAGATACAACCTAAAGCTGTCAGAAGAATTATTAGAAAAATCAAATCTTGATCCCCCTCCCAATTCCAAAATTAATCTTTCTAAATTTATTGATTCTTTATCCTTAATTGAAAATGAAGTAGAAAGAAAAATAGTAAAAGATAAAGTTCAATATGCAAAACAATTTTATTCAGATAATAATTTTCTTAAAAAAGAAATTGACAACCAAATTTCTCAAATTGAAAATGATATTTTAATGATATATAGGTATAGAAATGAAATTGTTCATAATGCACATTATGAAAATACTATTATTCCATTTTATGCAAAAAAAGCTAATGAATATTCAGGTAATCTTTTAAGGAAAATTATAAAAGAATATAGTGATAAAAATATTAGTATTAAAGAAATCTTAACTAAAAGTTATGTTAACTTACAAAATTTCTTGCAAAAATTAGAACAAAAAGAAGATATAGATCTCTTGAATATTAGACTTTAAGAGTTCGACGTCGTATAACATGGGATTGGCGCCATGCCTTCTGTCATAAAGCTTGCAGGCTAACCAATCACGGATACGAAAAAGCAAGCTTTACGCCAGTTCCTAACGGAATCAGGCACGAGCGCAAATCCCAGTAACGTTATGCGACATTTTGCTAACAGTTATAGATTATTAAACTTAATTTAATGAGGGAGTGTTAAAATGGCTAATCCAAGAATTTTTGTTAGTTCAACATATTATGATTTGAAATACATAAGAGAAAATATGAAAAGACTAATTGAAGAATTTAATTATACACCTATACTAAATGAATTTGGTAATATTACATATGAACCAAATCAATCTTTAGATAAATCATGTTTTAATGAAATTGATAATTGCGATATGTTAATACTTATTGTAGGGGGAAGATATGGCTCAAGTATTGATGAAGATGATAATGATAAGAAAAAATTTTATGACAGATACACATCTATAACTTCTCAAGAATATAGAACTGCATACCAGGAAAATATACCAATATATATATTTATTGAAAAAAATGTAAATAGTGAATATTATACATACTTAAATAATAAAGGAAATGAAGAGATATCTTATGCTCACTCAGATAGTATTAATATTTATGAATTTGTAGATGAATTAAAAGAGAATTTTGCCAATAATATTATTTTCAAATTTGAAAAATTTGAAGACATTGAAAGAATACTGAAAGAGCAATGGGCAGGATTATTTCAACAATATTTAAAGAAATTAAGAACAGATGAGAAGGAAAACAGAATCACTGATACAATAGATAAATTAGAAATTGTTACAGATAGTATTAATGAAATGGTTAATGAAATGGGGAAACAATTATTAGATGAAAGTGAAGAATATAAGAAATTACTAGAAGAACAAAATAAAAAATTAATTAGTTTTTATTCAGAAAAAATTATATCAAACTTCACCTTTAATGAAATAAAAGCTCAAATAGATCAAGAAAAAGCTGAAAAAATTCTTGAAATAATTGAAGAAGAATATTTAAGTAATGATTTTTATAATAATTACAAAAAACCAGTTGATAAATTTTCTGAAAAAGAAAAAGACGAAATAACTTCTAAATGGAGAGATGAAACTAAAAAGAATATTAATAATAAATTTAAAGAAAATGATATCAATTTAACTTTAAAAGGAATCAATTTTCCTAAAACTTTTCTACTTAAAAATCTAGAGTTAGATAAAATCATTAAAAATAATGATTTATATGATATTTATAAAGAAAAAATGATAGATAATATTATCAATGATATTAATAATAAAGTGCAGCAAAACGACGCATAACATGGGATTGGCGTCATGCCTTCTGTCATAAAGCTTGCAGATTAACCAATAACGGATATGGAAAAGCAAGCTTTACGCCAGTTCCTGCGGAACCAGACACGAGCGCAAATCCCAGTAACGTTATATGCAATAATAACTAAACATCAGCAAATAATAGAAAAAGATAAAAGAAGGGTTGGGGCATCGCTAACTGAGATGTATTAACTCCTGCAAATGAAGGAAATAATAATTGTAAGTTTTCAGCGGCTTTACCAATTAACCTGGATTATTTTGATCTACAAAGTTATTTACATATATCAAAAGATAAATTAGTCACTGTTCGATCTTCACGCACTTCGTGAAGATATAATATAGTACAGAATTTATGAACTTATCTGCTGGTCAAGATTTAATATCAGAAGTCAGTAAGTTGAAGTAAAGAATGACTTTTAACGCGGCAAGTTATTACAGCATATAACATGGGATTGGCGTCATGACTTCTGTCATAAAGCTTGCAATAATAGCAGCAAGAAATATTGAAGCAAGCTTTACGCCAGTTCTTCCAGAACCAGGCACGAGCGCAAATCCCAGTAACGTTATCTGACATTATGACAATGTCACTGCAGCTAATAAGACCAAGAGAAGGGTTTTTGGTCATCGGTGGATGATATTTTTAAGCTTTCTTCGGGGAAGATAAATAGAAACTGCAGAGTTTTTATCTCAGCCTGGTGCTCTGAGGAAGATCATGATCAATCTTATGATAGGTTATAGCATTATCTTCAAAACTTCCGACTGATGGTTAAGGTTTTTTGCGGGAAGCCCGTGGCAAAAAAGAAGATAGAGGTTCGGAGTTTGAAGATAAATGATAAGCAGTAGAGTCGATATTGTCATAACAGACAGATAACATGGGATTAACGGCATGCCCTCTGGCACAAAGTCAGCACTTAAACAATTGTGGATATGATAGCTAACTTTGCTCCAGGTCTGTGGACACCGGGCACACCGCGAATCCCAGAATCGTTATCGGAAATTTATTTAAAATGAGGTGCATAATATATGATTGATTTTAGTGAATTGGATCCAGATGGAGAAGTATGGGAGTTATTTGCTCGAGATTTTCTTCAAGAAGTAGGTTTTTATATAGAATCAACTCCAGATAGAGGAAATGATCATGGAAAAGATATACTTGTATCTGAAGAAATATCAGGCAATTTAGGTAAATATAAATTCAAATGGTTAGTTAGTTGTAAAAACTTTGCTAATAGTAATAGAGCAGTAAATGAAAGTAATGAACAAAATATTTTGGAACGGGTAAGAAGTTTTAAAGCAGATGGTTTTATTGGCTTTTATTCTACTATAGCATCTTCTAATTTAAATAAGCGTTTATTTGATCTAAAAAATAATAAAAATATTAAAGACTATAAAATATTTGATCATAAACTTATTGAAAACTATTTAATTAGAATAGGGTTTTCAAAACTTTTAATGAGGTATTTACCTGAAAACTATAAAGAAATCAAACCCTTACATCTAATAGTAGATGAATATTTACCTTTAGAGTGTAGTGTTTGTGGTAAAGATCTACTTCCTGATTTATATAATAACCAATATGGAAGCAATATAGTTTTTGTAAAAAAAGTTGAACGTAATGAAGATTCAGAAATAGAAAAAACTATTTATAAAGATATATATTGGGCTTGTAAGGGTGAATGCGATAGAAAATTAGAAAAAAATTATGTTGATTCTGGTTTTACAAGCTCTTGGGAAGATATTGGTGATATAATTAAACCTACAGTATATTTAAGATATCTATTTGGTATCATGAATATTTATAAGGATAATACTAATATTATTACTGATGTTACAGATGAAAAAATTAAACATTTTTTTACAGCAATAGGACAAAAGGTATTAAGAGAAATGACTGAAAAAGAAAGAGAAAGAGTAAAAGATTTATTTGGCTATGGTTTATTATAAGAATAAATAAACTTCCGATAACATGGGATTGGCGCCATGCCTTCTGTCATAAAGCTTGCAGGTTAACCAATAACGGATATGAAAACGCAAGCTTTACGCCAGTTCCTGGCGGAAACAGGCACGAGCGCAAAATCCCAGTAACGTTATATGACATACTTAATTTATAGGGAGGAAATGTATATGTCTAAAGACTTAATAACTTCAATAGGTGAATCATGGTTAATAGTTCTAATAATCTGTGTATTTATACTTATCATTATATTTAGAAAAGAACTAAAAATGATTTTAACAGGAAAAGATTTTAAAATTAAAATGAGAGATGCTGAAGTAGAAGTTAAAAAAAGCAAAAATGATTCACAAAATAATACTAGTGAAGAAGTAGATATTTCACAAGAAGATGATTCTAGTTTAATGGAAACTGAAGAAATGGATATTAATTTAGAATATGAAGAAGAAGATAAGAATTGGAAAGATAAATTACAGATAGCATTCTTGGATAAAGATAAAGAGTCATTAGATGACTTATATAAAAAAATGAGTGAAGAGAAACCAGAAAGTTTAGAAAAAACAGAAGACACTGCAATTTATCTTTATTTCAGTTACTTTTTAGGCGATTTAGAAGCTTTAGAAAAATTAAAAAAGTTGGAAAAAAATAATGAATACCCTAAGGTTGAAGAATATATATTGAGAATTATTGGTTTCTGTTATAAAAAAAATAATAGATTAAATAAAGCAAAAGATTATTTTGAAAAAGCAGCAGAAAAATCGACTGATCTATTGCAAAAAGCAAAAGATATGATTTTTAGTTCAGAGTGTGTTTTTGAATTAAATAATAAAAAAGCTTATAAAAAGATCATGTCATTAATAACTAATGAAACAGATGAAAATATTTTATTTATATA
Source organism: Halanaerobium praevalens DSM 2228 (assembly GCF_000165465.1). GTDB lineage: Bacteria > Bacillota > Halanaerobiia > Halanaerobiales > Halanaerobiaceae > Halanaerobium > Halanaerobium praevalens. The sequence goes on along the minus strand of NC_017455.1, from coordinate 1,182,155 downwards.
TTATAAGTCACTTGCTTCGCTTTATAAAAAAGCTGATGAAAAAGAGTTAAGAGTGTTTGCTTTAGAAAAAGCATTGGAATTCAAATCAGAAAAATCAAAAATATTTAATATGGCGTATGGATATAGTAATTTAAGCGAATTTAATGATTTATCATTATTACATTATGATAATTTAGTAAGTTCTGATTTTGAGTATAATTATGCTTTAAACAATATTGGTGTAATTTATGGAAAATTAAACTTAGCTGGAATGAAAATTGATGCCTATAAAAAATCTATAAAAAAATGTAATAATACTTTATCATCAGCAAATTTAGCTCAAGATTATATAAATTCTGGATTTTATAAAGAAGCTTCTGATGTTCTTAATAAAGCGATGCTAGAAGATAATACTCATGAAAATGTAGGTTATCAGCTTAATAGATTAAGAAATTTAGAAAATAATGAAGAAAAAAGAAAAGAAAAAATTATAAAAAATGCTGGTATAAAACAAAGGTTTTTAAGAAATTATTCTAAAGCGTATTTCAATCTTATTGATAAAAATATAATCATTGACGGTTTATGGAAATTTGAAAATGAAAAAGAATTAAAGATTAAGCAATCCGGAAAAATAATACAAGGTTTTTGGTATCAGGGTAGTAAAGAATGTAAGTTTAATGGAGAAATGTTTAATAGAGCAGCATCTTTAGAAAAGTATACTAAAAAATTTGATTTTTCTAGTAGTGCAGAGAAGTTTAAAAAAGATAACCAGAAAGGATATTTATATATATCAGAAAATGAAAAAACTTTATTTATAATGATAATAAATCTAGATAATGTTGATAAATTTTTTATTAAAAAATTAACTAGACAATAATCTTTTGATTTTTATAGATAAGTACGTCATATAACATGGGATTGGCGCCATGCCTTCTGTCATAAAGCTTGCAGGCTAACCAATCACTGATACGAAAAAGCAAGCTTTACGCCAGTTCCTAACGGAACCAGGCACAAGCGCAAATCCCAGTAACGTTATGTGCAATAATAATTGAACATCAGCAAAAAAGAGAGAAGTGATAGGGTTGGTTCATCGCTAACTGATATGGATTAACTCCTGCAAATGAAGAAAATAATAATTGTTAGTTTTCAGTGGTTTTAACAATTAACTTGGATGATTATAATTCACAAAGATATTTACAAATATCAGAGAGTAAATTAGTCACTGTTCGATCTTCACGCACTTCGTGAAGATTTAATATAGTACAGAATTTATGAACTTTTTTGCTGGTTAAGAGTTAAAATCAGCATTCAGTAAGTTGAAGTAGTGAGTAACTTTTAACGCAGCAAATTATTACAGCACATAACAGAGCATTGGCGCTGACTTAGTTATAAATTTGGCAGTAAAACGGCCGTCGCCCTTCGGGACATGGCTTTTGTCACATCTCTTGCAGCTGTTTAAGCTGAAAATGATGATGAGCAAGAGATGCGCCAACCTAAAGAACAGGACAGCCACGTCGCAAATGCTCGGGACGTTAAGCGACATGCATTATTTTTCTTAGATAATGTTAGAAATTAATTATATAAGGGGGAATAACAAATGAAAGAAAATCAAATTAGATTGATTTTAGAAGATGAAAGTATTGTAGATCCTAATGTTAGTATATTAGATGAAGTAATTGGCGTTGTGATAGACGATAGAGAATTCTATTATGAAAAAGGTTGTTTAGCAATAACAGAGGATTATTTAGAAGGATTTAAAGCTATATATTTACCTGAAAATATAAAAATTACTCCATGCACGAATTTTACTTCTGTGCAAATTGACCAGGATAATTTTTGGGGAGATATCGTTCGTAGAGGTAATAAAATTATTTATGAATTTGGATTTAGCAATAATAATGATTCAGATGAAGAAATTCAAAAGATTAATCTTATTGAAGAATTTATAAATTTAAAAAATGATATGATACAAAATGTATATACTGATGAAGAACTTATAACTTTTGAATATATAATAGATAATATTGAAAAAAGAAATATAGAAGATATTATCTGTGAAATATTAAAAAAAATAATCTATCCTATTTTTCCTGAAAATCAAAATTTATTAGAGATTAATGATTTTAATTCAGAAGAAGAATTCACATTAAATTTAGTTATTCCATCTTTAAAAAAAATATTTAAAGAGGTTGAATATAATCATGGTAAAGAGGAATTTGGGAAGGATATTCTTTATAAAAAGGAAGATGAGTTTGGTAATACAATTCATGGTGGAGCTCAAGTTAAGTTAGGTAATATGTCAGGAAGCGCTACAAGTGATTTAAATGAAATTGTTAATCAAATTGAAGATGCTTTTGATGTTCCTGTGGATAAAAAATTAAATTCTTCTTATAATCGATTTCATATCAAAGAATTATTGATTATTTGTTCTGGTAAGTACACAAATCATGCTAAAAAGAAAATTATAGAAAAAATCAATAAAAGTTATCCAGTAAAATTTCTAGATGGTGAAAGTATAAAAGATATATTAAGAAATTAATATTAGAGACGCACGTCGCTTAACATGGCATTTACGACATCAGTTGCCTAGGATATGGCTGGGATATGGCAATGACTTATGAAATTTAGTATGACAATCAAGATTATATAGCAGTAGCAACTGACGTCGCAAGATGCCAGGGACGTTATACGCAATAATGATTAAACATCAGCAAATAAGAGAAAAAGATAAGAGAAGGGTTGGATCATCGCTAACTGGCATGAACTAACTCCTGCAAATGAAGAAAATAATAATTGCAGGTTTCAAGTGGCTTTAACAATGAACTTGGAGAATTATAATTTACAAAATTATTTACATATATCAGAAAGAAAATTAGTCACTGTTCAATCTTCACGCACTTCGTGAAGATGTAATATAGTACAGAATTTATGAACTTTTTTGCTGGGTAAGAGTTAATATCAAAAGTCAGTAAGTTGAAGAAGGGAATAACTTTTACGCAGCAAATCATTACAGCGTATAACATGGGATTGCCGTTAGGCTAAAGAGCAAGCCTACCCTTCGGGACATGCCTTCTGTCACAAAGCTTGCAATAAAGGTAGTAAGAAATCTGGAAGGCAATCTTTCCGCCAGGCCTAAGGGCACAGGCACGTCGGAAATCCCAGGGACGTTATATGCAATAATAACTAAACATCAGCAAATAATAGAAAAAGATAAAAGAAGGGTTGGGGCATCGCTAACTGAGATGTATTAACTCCTGCAAATGAAGGAAATAATAATTGTAAGTTTTCAGCGGCTTTACCAATTAACCTGGATTATTTTGATCTACAAAGTTATTTACATATATCAAAAGATAAATTAGTCACTGTTCGATCTTCACGCACTTCGTGAAGATATAATATAGTACAGAATTTATGAACTTATCTGCTGGTCAAGATTTAATATCAGAAGTCAGTAAGTTGAAGTAAAGAATGACTTTTAACGCGGCAAGTTATTACAGCATATAACATGGGATTGGCGTCATGACTTCTGTCATAAAGCTTGCAATAATAGCAGCAAGAAATATTGAAGCAAGCTTTACGCCAGTTCTTCCAGAACCAGGCACGAGCGCAAATCCCAGTAACGTTATGTGACATATCATAAAACCAAATAACCTCTTTTTATTTTCATAAATTAAAAATATGAAAATAATTGCAATATAAAACGAATTATATTATAATAAAATGTATAAAATGAAAATAAAAGAGAGGATGATTTAAATGAAACCTTTTAAACCCTTTGAATTACCAATAGAAGAACAAATTAATCCTATGGAATTTTATAATGAACTAATTAATGCAAGTACAAATGTAGGCAAATATCAGATTATGTTAAAAAAATCTAAAGTTAATGAATATTTTCTTATTACTCCTTTTAGTTTACAGGAAGCTGTACAGTCCAGCAAAATTGAAGGTACACAAGTAACTTTTGATGAAGTTTTAGAATTTGATATTGATAAAAATGAAAAAAACAATGATGCTCAAGAAGTTTTGAATTATTATGATGCATTAAACTATGGTGAGAGTGCTTTAGAAAAATATCCTATATCAACACGTCTATTCAAAAAATTACATGAAATTTTAATGAGTAATGGTGTTAGAGGTCAAAATAGAGCTCCTGGAGAATATCGTTCTATTCAAAATTTCATAGGCCCAGAAGGATGTACTTTAGAAACAGCTACTTTTGTGCCACCTCAGCCACAATTAGTCGATTCCTATATGTCTAACCTAGAAAATTATATTAATAATCCAAATGATAATTTACAATCTTTAGTCAGGATAGCAATAATACATGCTCAATTTGAAACCATTCATCCATTTTTAGATGGTAATGGTAGAATTGGTCGTATATTAATCCCGCTGTATTTATATGATGTAAATCTCATAAATTCTCCCAATTTATTTATCAGTGAAGTATTAGAAAAAGATAAACATAAATACTATAGATTGCTGAATGGAACAAGAAAAGAGGGTAATGGTTGGAATGAATGGATTAAATTCTTCCTGCAAAGCGTAAATAAACAAGTACTCAAAAATATTGAACTAATTGAAGAAATTGATAATTTATATGAAAGAGATTTAGAAAATGCAATGAATTTAATAAATAGTACTAATGTAGTAGACCTAATTAAAGCAATGTTTCAAAAGCCAATATTTAATGTGAAAACAATAAGTTCCTTAACAGGAATACATGATTCTACATGTAGAAGATATCTTTCCACTCTTGAAGATGAGAAAGTAATATTTTCAGATAATAAAATGAGAAATAGAAAATATTATTACTATAATTTACTCGATTTATTAAGATAAAAACCATGATACGTCACATAACATGGGATTGGCGTCATGCCTTCTGTCATAAAGCTTGCAATATTATGCAGCAAGAAATATTAAAGCAAGCTTTCCGCCAGTTCCTAACGGAATCAGGCACGAGCGCAAATCCCAGTAACGTTATATGACATACTTAATTTATAGGGAGGAAATGTATATGTCTAAAGACTTAATAACTTCAATAGGTGAATCATGGTTAATAGTTCTAATAATCTGTGTATTTATACTTATCATTATATTTAGAAAAGAACTAAAAATGATTTTAACAGGAAAAGATTTTAAAATTAAAATGAGAGATGCTGAAGTAGAAGTTAAAAAAAGCAAAAATGATTCACAAAATAATACTAGTGAAGAAGTAGATATTTCACAAGAAGATGATTCTAGTTTAATGGAAACTGAAGAAATGGATATTAATTTAGAATATGAAGAAGAAGATAAGAATTGGAAAGATAAATTACAGATAGCATTCTTGGATAAAGATAAAGAGTCATTAGATGACTTATATAAAAAAATGAGTGAAGAGAAACCAGAAAGTTTAGAAAAAACAGAAGACACTGCAATTTATCTTTATTTCAGTTACTTTTTAGGCGATTTAGAAGCTTTAGAAAAATTAAAAAAGTTGGAAAAAAATAATGAATACCCTAAGGTTGAAGAATATATATTGAGAATTATTGGTTTCTGTTATAAAAAAAATAATAGATTAAATAAAGCAAAAGATTATTTTGAAAAAGCAGCAGAAAAATCGACTGATCTATTGCAAAAAGCAAAAGATATGATTTTTAGTTCAGAGTGTGTTTTTGAATTAAATAATAAAAAAGCTTATAAAAAGATCATGTCATTAATAACTAATGAAACAGATGAAAATATTTTATTTATATATTATAAGTCACTTGCTTCGCTTTATAAAAAAGCTGATGAAAAAGAGTTAAGAGTGTTTGCTTTAGAAAAAGCATTGGAATTCAAATCAGAAAAATCAAAAATATTTAATATGGCGTATGGATATAGTAATTTAAGCGAATTTAATGATTTATCATTATTACATTATGATAATTTAGTAAGTTCTGATTTTGAGTATAATTATGCTTTAAACAATATTGGTGTAATTTATGGAAAATTAAACTTAGCTGGAATGAAAATTGATGCCTATAAAAAATCTATAAAAAAATGTAATAATACTTTATCATCAGCAAATTTAGCTCAAGATTATATAAATTCTGGATTTTATAAAGAAGCTTCTGATGTTCTTAATAAAGCGATGCTAGAAGATAATACTCATGAAAATGTAGGTTATCAGCTTAATAGATTAAGAAATTTAGAAAATAATGAAGAAAAAAGAAAAGAAAAAATTATAAAAAATGCTGGTATAAAACAAAGGTTTTTAAGAAATTATTCTAAAGCGTATTTCAATCTTATTGATAAAAATATAATCATTGACGGTTTATGGAAATTTGAAAATGAAAAAGAATTAAAGATTAAGCAATCCGGAAAAATAATACAAGGTTTTTGGTATCAGGGTAGTAAAGAATGTAAGTTTAATGGAGAAATGTTTAATAGAGCAGCATCTTTAGAAAAGTATACTAAAAAATTTGATTTTTCTAGTAGTGCAGAGAAGTTTAAAAAAGATAACCAGAAAGGATATTTATATATATCAGAAAATGAAAAAACTTTATTTATAATGATAATAAATCTAGATAATGTTGATAAATTTTTTATTAAAAAATTAACTAGACAATAATCTTTTGATTTTTATAGATAAGTACGTCATATAACATGGGATTGGCGCCATGCCTTCTGTCATAAAGCTTGCAGGCTAACCAATCACTGATACGAAAAAGCAAGCTTTACGCCAGTTCCTAACGGAACCAGGCACAAGCGCAAATCCCAGTAACGTTATGTGCAATAATAATTGAACATCAGCAAAAAAGAGAGAAGTGATAGGGTTGGTTCATCGCTAACTGATATGGATTAACTCCTGCAAATGAAGAAAATAATAATTGTTAGTTTTCAGTGGTTTTAACAATTAACTTGGATGATTATAATTCACAAAGATATTTACAAATATCAGAGAGTAAATTAGTCACTGTTCGATCTTCACGCACTTCGTGAAGATTTAATATAGTACAGAATTTATGAACTTTTTTGCTGGTTAAGAGTTAAAATCAGCATTCAGTAAGTTGAAGTAGTGAGTAACTTTTAACGCAGCAAATTATTACAGCACATAACAGAGCATTGGCGCTGACTTAGTTATAAATTTGGCAGTAAAACGGCCGTCGCCCTTCGGGACATGGCTTTTGTCACATCTCTTGCAGCTGTTTAAGCTGAAAATGATGATGAGCAAGAGATGCGCCAACCTAAAGAACAGGACAGCCACGTCGCAAATGCTCGGGACGTTATACGCAATAGCACAAAAAGATCTTTTTTACATAAACATTAACTGAATCTGGGGGATAATATGCAAAAAATAACAAAAAACTTTGTAAAAAAATCATTTAAAAAAGCTACAGAAAACTATAGTAATGCGATTGAAAATATCGGGTTATGGGAATCAGAGAAATATGTAATCAATAAGTATTTTGATAAGAATAAATCAATATTAGATGTCGGTTGTGGAGCAGGAAGAACAACATTTAACCTTTATGAAATGGGCTATAAAAATATTATAGGTTTAGATTTAACTCCGGAAATGATATCTGCAGCTAAAACAATAAATAAAGAAAAAAAGACTGAAATTGAATTTATAGTTGGAGATGCAACTGACTTAAACTTTGAAGATAATTCTTTTGATCAAGCACTGTTCTCATTTAATGGATTGATGCAGATACCAGAGAGAAAAAATAGAATTAAAGCATTTAAAGAAATAAAAAGAGTTTTGACCGAAAATGGTATTTTTATTTTTACAACTCATGATCGTGAAAATAACGAGAACTTTAAAGAGTTCTGGGAAAAAGAAGAAAAAATCTGGAAAGAAGGCAAACAGGATAAAAGAACTTATGAATATGGAGATAAGATCCTACCATCGGATAATGATGATAGAGATTTATTTATACATTTTCCAAACCGAGAAGAGATAATAAAATGTTTAGAAGAAACAGGCTGGAAGCTAATAGAAGATTTTTATAGAGAAGATCTATTTAAAGAAAATAAAGAAGTTAAAGAGTTTTCAACTGAGTGCCGATTCTGGATAGTACAAAAGTAAAGCTGTGCTACAGCGTATAACATGGGATTGGCGTCATGCCTTCTGTCATAAAGCTTGCAGATTAACCAATCACGGATATGGAAAAGCAAGCTTTACGCCAGTTCCTTTGGAACCAGGCACGAGCGCAAATCCCAGGGACGTTATACGACATTGGGCTAAGTAATTAATGCTACTGGAACATCAATACTTTTAGCTGCTCTAACTAATCTTTTATCTAGAGTTACTAAAGTAGCATTTTTACGCCTGCTTGTAACTAAATACATAGCGTCATAAGCAGGATGACTTATCTTGCATGAAAGTGGCAAAGCTTCTTCAAAAATATCTTTTGCATCAATAAATTGGTCTACCATTTTATAAAGATATTCAATTTTTTTCATAATATCTTCTTTGCTATAATCTTGGTATTCATGATATTTCCACAAAGTATTACTAGCTTCATAAATAAAAAGAGAAGGAGCAATTACCCAGTCTGCATCATTTAATATATTTACAATTTCTTCTTGACGCTTACCACCCATTACTACTTCAACAGCTGCACTTACATCAATTGTAATTCTCATCTTTCACGATCCTCTCTAACTAATTTTACAGGATCTAATATTTCTTCCTCTTTCTGTTCTTTACGGGTTTCTTCTTGTATTTTTTTTAGAAGTTGTTGACGACGTTTTTTGTTTTCTTTTTCTATATTTAAAGCTTTTTCCAATAATACTATTGTTTCTTGGGTAATACTCCTTCTATCAGCTTCAGCCAATTGGACAATTTCTTGATAAAGATGTTCTGGTAAATCTCTAACTTGTAAAGATGGCATAATCAAAAACTCCTTTCATCTAATAATTAATTTTTTATTCTATTTATATTATATCACTTAATTTTAATGCATGCAATATGCATGTATAATGTTTTTGATATTTATGCAGGTATTTTTTTCTATTAAAAGAATTATATTATTAATGCTCTTAATTAATAAAAGAAGAGCCCAACAGTCGTATAACATGGGATTGGCATCATGCCTTCTGTCATAAAGCTTGCAATAATTATAGCAAGAAATATTGAGGCAAGCTTTACGCCAGTTCCTAACGGAAACAGGCACGAGCGCAAATCCCAGTAACGTTATCGGAAATTCCACAAAATCTGCTTAAATAAAATCAAATATATTAATGTAGCATAAATTTAAATGTAATAAAGATCTATCCAATATATTATGTTGAGAATATCAAAGAAAGGAATTTTAATATGGAGGTTTACAAAGAATTACTAAAAATTGGAATAAAAGATTTAGAGGCTTCCAAATTACTTTTTGAAAACCAATGTTATCCGCAAGCTGCTTTTAATTATCATCAAAGTTTAGAGAAAACAATCAAATCTTTTAGTCTTTCTATCAAGATTATAACAGAAAAAGACCTAAAACCATAAAACCACAAACCTTTTAATATATTTAAAGATTTATTTGAAAATCAAATTCAATATTTTAGATCGGAAGTAGAAAAACCATGGTTTATTGAACAGATAGATTTAAATAGTGATCAAATTTCTCAATTTATAAAAATTTTAGATGAATTTGATAATAGCTTAGATAAAGCTCAAAAAAATCAGAGAAAATTTTTAACAATATCAGATGACAAAATGTCTAATTACATTAACTTAATTAATAAAATAAATAACAATTTAGTTGAAAAAATTAAAAATGCTAATAGTGCAATTAGTGAAGAAGCAAAAAAAGAAATAGGAGAATTTATGTTAATTTGGTTTTACCTAGGTTCACTTTCTATAGTTATATCTTCTTCTCATGCTATTTATTCTAGATATGTTTTTCCTGATGAAGGAAAGTCTCCATTGAAAATTTATAATGAAAAACATTCTATTATAAAAAATTATAATGATATTTATGATTTGTTAAAAAATTGCATTTCAATTTATGAAAACTTAATTGATAAGGGAAAGTTGCCCTATAAAGATGATTTTAATAATGCACCTTTTTTTAATAGTAAAATATATTAGTATAATAAAAGTCTCATATAATGGTTTTATAATAATAAACTTTAAAATTTAAATACAGTTAGTAATAGAATTCAACTAAGAAAAAAAACCAATAGATAATATTTAAAGTCAAGGAAGAGGTGGAACTTCCGATAACATGGGATTGGCATCATGCCTTCTGTCATAAAGCTTGCAATTTAACTAATTACGGATACGAAAAAGCAAGCTTTACGCCAGTTCCTAACGGAATCAGGCACGAGCGCAAATCCCGGTAACGTTATGTGCAATAATAATTGAACATCAGCAAAAAAGAGAGAAGTGATAGGGTTGGTTCATCGCTAACTGATATGGATTAACTCCTGCAAATGAAGAAAATAATAATTGCTAGTTTTCAGTGGTTTTAACAATTAACTTGGATGATTATAATTTACAAAGATATTTACATATATCAGAGAGTAAATTAGTCACTGTTTGATCTTCACGCACTTCGTGAAGATTTAATATAATAAAGAGTTAATGAACTTATCTGCTGGTTAAGAGTTAAAATCAGCATTCAGTAAGTTGAAGTAGTGAGTAACTTTTAACGCAGTAAATTATTACAGCACATAACAGAGCATTGGCGCTGACTTAGTTATAAATTTGGCAGTAAAACGGCCGTCGCCCTTCGGGACATGGCTTTTGTCACATCTCTTGCAGCTGCTTAAACTTAAAATGCAGATTAATAGCAAGAGATGTGCCAACCGGAGGACAGCCACGTCGCAAATGCTCGGGACGTTATATGAAACCGTAGCAAAAGCTTTAATAACTAAAAACTTGTCAAATAAAAAAACAGTGCTACAAAACTTTCAGCACTGTTAATTAAATCTGATTTCAAGTTTTTTACCAAATGCGTGAGCAACTTTATCAAGAAATTCAACACTCGGATTATAATCGTCATTTTCTAGTCTGGAAATAGCAGACTGTTTAGTTCCTATTCTATCTGCTAATTCTTTCTGAGTTAAATTATTTTCAATTCTATACCTAATTATTTGTTTTTTGATTTCATACATAACATTCAGTTTTTCATATTCTTCCTTAATTTTTTCAGATTCAAAAAGTTCATTTTTAAGTTCTTTATGATCTATAAGTTCCATTTTTTTCACCTCACTTGATAGAATTAAGTCTGTTAAGCGCAATATCTATTTCTCTCTGTGGAGTTTTATTAGATTTCTTCTTAAAGATATGCAAAAGAACGAAGATACCATCCTGATAATTTAAAAAGAAAACCCTAAATATATTAGAACTATGCTTTATTCGTAATTCCCAGAGATCATCATATCCTTTTAACTTTTTAAGATGGGGCATACCAAGGAATAGACCAAATTCTTCTAGAAGTTCTATTTCTCTTAGAATTTTAGCTTTTTCTTTAGCTGACTGTTTTTTAATAAATTCAATTACTGGAGATTTATTATTTTTTGCATAATACTTAATTTTATACATAATCTATTCACTCCAATTTCTAAATTTATTATATCACATATATGTGATAAAAGGAAGTAAAAATTTAAAATTAAGTTTATATAAAAACATTTACTGTATAAATGCAGGGATTTTTTTCTTTTGCATGAAGTAAGTTAATAATTGATAAATTAATAGATAAAGCTACGGCATCATATAACATGGGATTGGCGTCATGACTTCTGTCATAAAGCTTGCAATTTAACCAATTACGGGTATGAAAACGCAAGCTTTACGCCAGTTCCTACGGAACCAGTCACGAGCGCAAATCCCAGGGACGTTATGTGCAATACTAACTTAAATATCGGCAAATAAGGGAAAAAGATAAGAGAAAGGTTGGGGCACCGCTAACTGAGATATATTAACTCCTGCAAATGAAGTAAATAATAACTGCAGGTCTCCAGTGGCTTTAACAATGAACTTGAAGGATTATAATCCACAAAGATATCTACATATATCAGAAGGTAAATTAGTCACTGTTTGATCTTCACGCACTTCGTGAAGACTTAATATAGTACATAATTTACGAAGTACTTGCTGGTTAAGAGGTAATATCAGTGATTAGCCGGTTGAAGAAAAATTAAACTTTTTTAGCGCAGCTAAGTTAGTACAGCACATAACATGGGATTGGCGCCATGCCTTCTGTCATAAAGCTTGCAGGTTAACCAATAACGGATATGAAAACGCAAGCTTTACGCCAGTTCCTGGCGGAAACAGGCACGAGCGCAAAATCCCAGTAACGTTATGTGCAATAATAACTAAAAATCGGCTAAAAAGATAAGAGATAAGGTTTGGGCATCGCTAACTATAATTCATTAACTTTCTCCATTAAGGAAATATTAAGTAATATTTTTTAGTAGATGTTAACAATAAATTTGGGAAATTACTATTTACAAAGGTTTTTACATATAGCAAAAAGTAAATTAGTCACTGTTAGATCTTCACGAACTTCATGAAGAATTAATATCAGAATTCAGTAAGTTGAAGTTGAGTACAAATTTTAACGAGGCAAGTTATTACAGCACATAACAGAGCATTAGCGCTAACTGGGTATGATATGTGGCTGTGAAATATCCGTGCCCTTCGGGACATGGCTTTTGTCACATCTCTTGCAATTTTTTGAACTGAAAATGCTGATGATCAGCAAGAGATGCGCCAACCTAAAGACCAGGACAGCCACGTCGCAAATGCTCAGGACGTTATACGACATTAAACTAAGTAAGTATGTTTTCAGCTTGGAAAGAACGAGATGGATTTGTAAAACCCTTTCGAATAATTCAAGATCATTAATAATAATTAATCCATTAATTTTAAATTTTTTGGTTAAGATCAAAATAATTCAATGTTAAATCGCATTAGAAAAATTTCAAGTGTAAAGTCTTAATGAGCGAAAAGTGTAAAAAATTATTTAGCATTTTAAAATTTTCTGCTGTAAATATTAATGAAATAAGTTTCATGAATATAGCAAATTCAAAGTATCAATGATAAGTAGCAGCAACTAATAATAAATGAATTAAAAACAGAAAAGAGATAATAAAAGATTTATCCGCCTAACAGTCACATTCCTGACATTAGGCTGCCTCAGTATCTTTAGTCGTAGAAGTATCGAGATGGATTGACGAGATATGCTTTAGAAAATCAAAAAAGAGAAATAATAATTAAACCTGTTACTATGCAGGAATTTTTTTCTTTTACATGAAGTATATTAATAATAAATCGATTTCTGCAAGTAAAACTAAATTAATAGATTTTTATTATGCAATAATAGGGAATTTTAATTTGCAACTTTCGGGAATATTAATTGCAATTCTTAAAGAAAATAAAAATATTATGAACTTAACTTCGTGAAGATCTAATAATTTGTAGTAAAATAATAATTAATTCAATTAAACATACTCATTTAAATCACTAATGAGTATGTTTAAGAGTTATTGAATATATTTATTAAGAGAACCAAATAATAAAAGAGAAAAAATTAAAATAGCTGTCGTTTAACAGTCGTATAACATGGAATTGGCGTCATGCCTTCTGACATAAAGCTTGCAATATTAAATAGCAAGAAATATTACGGCAAGCTTTACGCCAGTTCCTGGCGGAACCAGGCACGAGCGCAAATCCCAGTAACGTTATACGAAAGAGCTGGTTTAAAAATCCTTATTCAATAAACAATAATTTTAATCAAAATACCTTTATAAATTAAAACTAAAAATATTACAATTGATTTTACATAAAATTTAATGTATAATTTAATTAAGATAATCATTTATGAAATATTTTAATTTATGGAGGTGCAGATAATGGTTACTTTAAGAATTGATAGAGATCATATGGTCTCATCTTCTGAAATTGTTCGTAATTTTAGTAAAATGTTAGATAAAACAAAAGAGTCCCCGCTATTTATTACCAGAAATAATGATATTGAAGGTATTATGATGGATATTGAGGAATATGAAATGTTACTAGAAAAAATAGAATTTCTGGAAGATCAATTAGAAGATGCCCACATTGAAGAGATTATAGCCAAAAGAAAAGAAAACTTTGATCTTAAAGATACAGTAAGCGAAAAAGAAATAATGGATTTATTAGATAAAGAATAGATTTTAGGGGGCTTAGGTTGATGAAGCTTAAATTTCATCCTGAAGTTAAAAATGATATTGAAAATTTAGATGGAAGTGTTAAACCAAGACTTAAAAGCACACTTAATAAAATTAAAAGATCACCTGAATTAGGAAAACCACTTGGAAATAAAAGTGGAATCGATCTATCAGGTTGTTTAAAAATCTACTTTTATCGGAAAAAATATAGAGTTGTTTATCAAATATTGAACGAGGATGAAGTCATGGTTTGGTCTGTTGGTAAAAGAGAAGATCAAGTTGTTTATATAAGTGCATATAAAAGAATACTTGAAAAGGGGAGATAAACCCCTTTTTTTATTTATAAAAATTTCTAAATTTTATCAAAAGAGCAAACCAGCTCCATCGTATAACATGGGATTAGCGTCATGCCCTCTGTCATAAAGCTTGCAGGCTAACCAATTACGGATACGAAAAAGCAAGCTTTACGCCAGTTCCTGCGGAACCAGGCACGAGCGCAAATCCCAGGAACGTTATGTGCCATAATAACTGAATATCGGCAAAAAAGATAAAAGAAGGGTTGGTGAATCGCTAACTAGAAGGAATTAACTTTCTCCATTAAGGAAATAATAATCAATATTTTTTATAAAGTTTTAACAATAAACTTGGGGGATTTTAATTTACAAAATTTTTTGCATATATCAAAAAATAAATTAGTCACTGTTAGATCTTCACGCACTTCGTGAAGATGTAATATAGTAAAGAGTTAACGAACTTTTTTAGCTGGTTAAGAATTAATATCAGAAGTAAATAAGTTGAAGTTAAGTATAAATTTTTACTTAGCAAGTTATTACAGCACATAACAGAGCATTGGCGCTGACTGAGCTTGTAGCTTAACTGTAAAAAAACCGTCGCCCTTCAGGACATGGCTTTTGTCATATCTCTTGCAGCTGTTTAAGCTGAAAATGTTGAGGGAAGGCAAGAGATGCGCCAACCTAAAGAACAGGACAGCCACGTCGCAAATGCTCGATACGTTATATGAAATCAGTCTAAAGGAGGAAAAACATGTTTAAATATAATAAGATCATGAAAGAAATAGATGATATTTTAGGGAAAGTGTGTGATAATACTGTTGAAAAAATAATTAATCTCAATAAAGATATTAACGGGAATATTAAAGGTAAAGAGGAAGAATTTAATCATCAATTATCTTCAGAAATTACACTTCATTTAATTGATGAAATAGAAAAATCTTTAAATGGAAAAAAGATAAATGGAGTTAAATTTAGAGTTAAATCATATAAAAAGAGAGAAGAAAACTTAACTGGAGCAGATTTAATTGGAATATTAGAGATAAATTATAATGGTCAAAAAATATCTAAAGCTTATTTAGCTCAGGGAAAAATTGCTGATATTAAAAAAAGAAAATCTAATAAAAGTCAGTATATTTATTGTTATAATCAAGATATTTTAAGGCAAACAAATAATATGTTAAATATTACTTCAGATTCTTTTTTCTTTTTATATACAAAAAAAGGAATTATTGTTGTTCCTTCTTTAGGAGTTAAATTGTCAAATAAAAATTCAATAAAATCTTCTGATCATTATTACTTCAATTTTGGAGATTTTTATAAAAATTTTTTCAAATGTTTTATAGGTGATCATAAAATAGCTCCTTTTTTTAACAAGCCTAGTGAATTAATTGAATATATAGAAGAGGTTGGATATAACAAAGCTATATATATACAAGCAAATGTTTCTCAAAAAGACTGACTTCATATAACATGGGATTGGCGCCATGCCTTCTGTCATAAAGCTTGCAGGCTAATAACCAATCACGGATATGAAAAAGCAAGCTTTATGCCAGTTCCTGACGGAATCAGGCACAAGCGCAAATCCCAGTAACGTTATACGCAATTTCATTTTATTTTTTATTGGAGGGTTAATATTGAGTTTTGATGATTTAATTTCATATGAAAATATATATATTGCTTTTAAAAGACTACAAACGACATCTAGAGATTATTATAAAAATCTTTATTGGAATGATTTATATAATTTTGGACTTGATCTTGAAAAAAATATTAATACTTTGATTCATTTATTAAAAGAAGACTTATATAAGCCTAATAAATCTTATAAAATATACTTTCCTAAATCAACTGGACTTGTTAGACCAATTTCAGTATTGAATTTTATTGATTTATTAGTTTATCAAGCTATAGTTAATTTACTAGCGGAAAAATTTTATAAAAGTTTTCATAGTTATTATAATCATTTTGTTTTTGGTAATATTTATAACAAGACTAATAATGAAAATAAAATTTTTTTCTATAAACATTGGAAACAACAATGGAAAAAGTATGAGAATTTAACCAAACAACATTATAATGATGGTTATGAATATATTACTGAGTTTGATCTAGCCTCTTTTTACGATACAGTTGATCATTATTTGGTTAAAAATCTTTTAAAAGAAAAGAATATTGATAAGAAAATTATTGATATATTATCTTCTCAATTATTATCATGGAATAAAAATCAAACTCAAAATCAAGGATTTAAACATGGAATTCCCCAAGGTCCATTAGGTTCTGGTTTTATTGCAGAAATTTGTTTACATAATATAGATAAAAAAATGAGAAAATTAGTTTTAGAAAATAGAAATATTAGATATATGCGATATGTTGATGATATAAGGATTTTTACTAAAGACAAATATCTTGCTCAAAAAAATATTGTCTATTTGGATTTGTTAGCTAGAGAATTAGGATTTATTCCTCAAGCTAACAAAACTAAAGTAAAAAAAGTAGATAATATACATCTTTACATAAAAACCAATAAAGATTTTTCAAGAGTAGCATCTGAGTATAAAGAAAAAGGAGAATTAAGTCCAAGTAATAATCGAAAGTATACAAAACGATTAATAAAAAATTTAAAATCAGGAAATTATGATAAAACTCTTATCAAGTTTGGACTGTTTAAAGTAAAGGGGAATGAGGAATTAAAAAATTTATTAATAGACAAATATAAAGACTTATACCCTTATATTGAAGCTGTATGTTTTTATTTATCTAAATATTTTATTAATGATAAAAAAGTAATTGAATGGGTTAATAATTTAATATATAAGAAAAAAATAATCTATAAATATATCATTGCTGTATTTTTTGAGTTTTTCTATGAAATAATTAAATTTGATTATAAAATAATTGATAAGTATTATTATAATAGTGAAGATTGGTACATAAGTTATTTCTTATTAGATTGGATATATCATAATGAACCTGATTGGTTAAATAATTTAAATCAAAATAAAAACTTAATTGTAGAAAGAAAACGAATTTCATTACAATATAATAATATTAA
The DNA here is from genome assembly GCF_000165465.1 of Halanaerobium praevalens DSM 2228. Lineage (GTDB taxonomy): Bacteria > Bacillota > Halanaerobiia > Halanaerobiales > Halanaerobiaceae > Halanaerobium > Halanaerobium praevalens. Next base: position 1,164,698 of record NC_017455.1, on the reverse strand, counting down.
TCAAACTAGTATTAAGAATTCAAAATTAACTAAAATGATTAAATCAGAAAATAATCTTATTGCATTAAACGGTTTGAGATTATATTATGATGAATGTATTAATAGTTGTTTTAATAGTGAAGTATCAATAGATATTAAAGTTTCAAATAATACATTTATAAAAAATATAGCAGAAGACAAAACTGGTTTTCCAGTTAGTTATATACTTGATTTTTTAAAGAAATATGATATCAAGAATGGAGAAGAATATTTTAGATTGTCTTATTTTTCAGAAGATGAATTAAATCGTCTAAAGTATGATTTAAAAGAATCAGAAAAATATAAGGAAGTAGAACCGATTATTTGGTTAATTAAAATTGATCTTTTTAATCATTTAATTGTTAAAAAAACTTTAGAAATATGTGGAGAAGAAGTAAAGCAACCAAAAAAGTATGGTAATATTTTAAATATGAATTTTTTTGTGAATAAATTTCCTATTAGTTATAAAAACTTTTCTGAAATTCATGAATTAAGAAATAAAGTAGCGCATCCTTTTAAAGATGATGGCTCTATTAATAATGAATCTTTAAAAATTAATTATAGAACTTTAAAAAGATTAGAACGGTTAGAAATAAAATCTCTAAAAGAAATAATAAATAGCTTTAAGTATGTTTCAGACTTGAGTAATGAATTAGTTTTTTCAAAAGAATAATTTTTTTTAACTAATAAAATGAAACTGCGCATAACATGGGATTGAAGATTCCGCTATCGCTCCATCCAAATTCATTCGGCAAGGGCAGTCGCCCTAAGCCTCATGAACTTCTTAAATCCCAGGAACGTTAGCCGAAATTAAAAATTTGGAGGTATAAAATGTCAAAATACAAATTAGAAGATATAACTATAGGATATAATGATGGAAAAAAAGAAGCTGAATATATTTCTAATTTCCATAAATATTATTATAATTATAATAATATTTATGAATCAATACTTAAAAAAGAAAAATTCCTTTTATTAGGAAGAAAAGGGACGGGAAAGTCGTTTTTAGCTGAGTATATACAAAAAAAAGCTGAATTCAAAGAAAATAATTATGTAAAAATTAGCGATTTCAAAGAACTTAAGTTAAAAGAATTTATATATTTTAAATCTGAAGAAACTAGTCCCAATGAATTTATTGCAATTTGGGAGTGGTTAATTTTAATTGAAATTGCTCTTATGATAATTGAAAAAGAACCAATAAGATTTGATTTTAAATTTCAAATTAAATTATCAAAATTGAAGAGATTTATTAAAAGTAATTTTAAAAATTTAAAATTAAACACAAATGATATAGTAAAAACCACTAAAAAAGCTAGTTTTAAAGGAGGAATTTTTAATAGCTTAACTGGTTCAGCATCAATTTCAGATGAGTCCAATAAAGGTTCATATTTAAATTATATAAATGATTTAAAAGAAGTGATATTTTACTTATTAAAAAAAAGTAATATGGAATATACATTAATTTTAGATGAACTAGATGACAAATTTAAAAATGATAAGAATTATAAAAATATTATAATTAGTGCTATAAAAATAGTAGATAAGTTAAATATGAACTTTAGTAAAAATAAGCTTAAAATAAAAGTTATAATTCTTTTGCGTAGTGACATATTTTCTATATTAAATGATTCAAATTTAAATAAAATAAAACAAGATAATTCTATTGAAATAGAATGGGGAACAAGTTCTAGAATAAGAAAGTATGAACCACTTATGAAAATGATTACAAATAGAATAAAAAATTCTATCCCTGAATTAGCAAAAGTTGCGCATAATGATATATATGATATGTTTTTTAAAGAAAAAATTCAAGTGGGATATAATAATGGATTATCTCCTGAAATATTTTTATTACAAAGAAGCTTTTTTAGACCACGAGATATAATTACTTATTTAAAATTTATAAAAGAGAAGTATCCAAATGGTCATCATTTTAGAAATGACTATATAATTGATTTAGAAATTAAATACTCAGAATACTTTCTAGATGAGTTAAGAAATGAGTTAAAAGGACACTTAAAAGATAGGGAAATTGAAGAAGGGTTTTCATTGTTAAGACAATTCCATAAAAAACATTTTAGTTATGAAGAAATTAAGCAATATTATCAAAAAAACAAAGAAAGATACGCTTCTTTAAATTTGGATTTAATATTAAAAACATTTTTTAAATTCGGAGCAATTGGAAATAGTTGGTATGTAAAAGGAAAAGATAAATATAAATATTGCTATTCTTATATTGATAAAAGGGCAGAAATTGATTTCTCTAAAGATTTCACATTACATATGGGGTTAAATAAAGTTTTAAAGTTAGATTAATATTATTTTATTTTTAACTTCGGCTAACATGGGATTGTCGTCATGCCTTCTGTCATAAAGCTTGCAAGTTAACCAATTACGGATATGAAAAAGCAAGCTTTACGCCAGTTCCTGCGGAACCAGTCACGAACGCAAATCCCAGTAACGTTATACGCAATAATGATTAAACATCAGCAAAAAAGGGAAAAGATAAAAGAAGGGTTGGGGCACCGCTAACTGAGATATATTAACTTCTGCAAATGAAGTAAATAATAATTGCAGGCTCCAGTGGCTTTAACAATGAATTTGAAGGATTATAATTTACAAAATTATTTACATATAGCCAAAAGTAAATTAGTCACTGTTTGAGGTTCCCCCATTAAATTAGACACATAGTTTAGATAGTTTTCTCTCGTTTTCGTAGTCTTCTGGACTTTTATAATTTAAAGTTGAATGCATTCTGATTCTGTTGTAATAAACAGCTATATATTCGAAAATATCCTGTCTTGCTTGTTGTCTAGTTTTGTAATCTTTTTGATAAATTAATTCTGTTTTTATTGTGGAGAAGAAACTTTCTGCTACTGCATTATCCCAGCAGTCTCCTTTGCGGCTCATTGAAGATCTTATTCCATTTTTCCATAGCTCTTTCTGAAAATCATGACTTGCATACTGGCTGCCTCTATCAGAATGAAAGATCAAACCTTTTTTATGATTTCTATTTTTAATTCCCATTTCCAAAGCATTTATTACAAGCTGCCTGGTCATTCTTTTATTAATTGACCAGCCAACCACTTTTCGTGAATAAAGATCTATTACTACAGCCAGGTAGAGCCAGCCTTCAGCTGTCGGTATATATGTAATATCTGAAGCCCAAACTTTGTTTGGCTTAGATACATCAAAATTTCTATTAAGCAAATTTTCTTTTAGCGGTAAATTGTGATTTGAATCTGTTGTCTTTTTAAATTTCTTTTTCTGAATTGCCTTAAGACCCATTACTTGCATAAGTCTCACAACTCTTTTTATATTACAGTTATGGCCTTCTTTTACCAGCTGACGATGTATTCTTGGACTTCCATAGCGGCCGCTATGCTGCCAGTATATTTTAGCTATTTCTAGTTTCAGTTTCTTATTTTCAATTTCTCTTTGACTGGGTTCTCTATCTAGCCAATCATAGAAACCTGACCGGGAAACTGCTAATACCTGGCACATTTTCGTCACAGGAAATTGATCTCTGTGGTCCCGGATAAAACCGTATATTACTTCGGTTTTTTCGAAAAGATGCCCACTGCTTTTTTTAATATATCACGCTCTAATTTAGTTTCTCTAAGTTCATCTTCAAGCTCTTTTATTTTTTGTTGTTCAGGTGTTAGTTTTTGCTTTCCATTACCAGGAAAAGCATGTTCACCACTATCTCTATATTCTTTACGCCAGCGGGTTAAATTACCGTAATTTATTCCTAGATCATCAGCTATTTCTTGTACTGTCTTATTTGAATTTATGCTAAGTTCAACAGCATCTCTTTTGAATTCTTCAGTGTAACTTCTTCTTTTTCCCATTTTGGGCACCTCCTGAGTTTATTATATATCTTAACTCAGTGTCCTACAAATTGGGGGAGGGTCAATGATAGATTAAAAAAGTTAAATATACCAATGAATATTGTTAAATTAATTGGTAAAATAAACGAATATAAGGGAAAACAGGATTTATATATAGAACAGTCACCACAAATATTAGAAAAGCTTCAAGAAGTCGCTGTTATAAAGAGTACAAAAGCTTCAAACAGTATTGAAGGAATTGTAATTACTGATAAAAGACTAAAAGAAATAATGAAAGATGATACCAATCTTAGAGAAAGATCAGAAGGAGAAATAGCAGGTTATAGAGATGTTTTAAATACTATTCATACTTCTTATGATGCAATACCTGTAACTTCAAATATAATTTTACAGTTACATCGTGATATGTATAAATATATATCTGAAAAAGGTGGAAGTTGGAAAAGTCAGAATAATATTATTGGTGAGATCCTACCTAATGGTGAAAAATTTGTTAGATTTAAACCGGTTGCTGCATCAAATACTGCCACTGCCATGGATTCTCTCTGTAATTTTTTAAACAATGAAATACAGGAACAAAATATAGAACCATTAATTTTAATTGGAAGCTTTATCTTAGATTTTCTTTGTATCCACCCTTTTAATGATGGAAATGGAAGAATATCAAGATTATTAACATTACTATTATTATATAAATATGATCATAAAGTAGGAAGATATATAAGTTTAGAAAAGATCATAGAAGACAGTAAATCAAGTTATTATGAAACATTAAATAAATCTTCCATGGGCTGGCATGAGGGAAAACATAATTTGTTTTTCTGGTTAGAATACTTTTTGGGAACACTTTTAGCAGCCTATAAAGAATTTGAAGATCGTGTAGGTATGGTGAAGTCAAAGAAAGGTAATAAAAGCTATAGGGTTGAACAGGCAGTAAAGAATATTATAGGAACTTTTTCTAAAGATGATATTAGAAATGCCTGTCCTGATGTATCTGATTCAACTATTGATAGAGTTTTGAGACAATTAAAAAAAGATAATATAATAGAAGTTCTAGGAAAAGGAAGAAATGCTAAATGGAAACGCTTAAAATAAAAAGTAAGTCACATAACATGGGATTGGCACCATATCTTTTGTCATAAAGCTTGCAGTTAAAACAATCACGGATATGGAAAAGCAAGCTTTACGCCAGTTCCTAACGGAATCAGGCACGAGCACAAAATCTCAGAATCGTTATGTGACATGTGTCTGAAATTAAAGTAATCTTTTAAGGAAAACGAAAGGAGAAAATAATGAAATATCCTGAACCAACTGTTGGGTCTATTATTTTTAATCCAGATAATAAAATACTTCTCTGTAAATCTCACAAATGGAATAATCAATATATAATTCCTGGTGGACATATTGAATTAGGTGAAGGAATGGAAGAAGCTTTAAAAAGAGAAATATTAGAAGAAACTGGACTACAAATATATGATATTCAGTTAATAAGCATAAAAGAAAGTGTAAATAATAAATCTTTTCATGAAAAAAAGCACTTTATATTTATTGATTACATATGTAAAACTGATTCATATAATGTAATATTAAATGAAGAAGCTCAGGAATATAAATGGGTAGATTTAAAAGATATAGATAATTATGACTTAGGCGGATTTGTTAAATCATTATTAATAGAATTGAAAAATAAAGAAGAATCAGAATATAAAACAGAAATTTTCTATAGTTATTAGAAATTAATAGTTTTCATAAAAAAGGAAGATCAAATTGAAAATAAGAAAAAACAATAAAGATGATATTTATAAATTAGTCAATTTATGGTATGAAGTGTCATTAGAAGCACATAATTTTATTGATAAAGAATATTGGAAAACAGCAAAAGTAGATATGAAAGAAAAATATATCCCAAATTCGGAAACATATATTTTAGAGGGTAATAACGAAATATATGGATTTATTTCAATGATTGAGAACTATTTAGCTGCAATTTTTATTGCTGACAAATTTCAAAGCCAAGGTTTTGGAAAAAAGTTATTAGATTATGTAAAAAAAGATAGAAATTATATAAAATTAAAAGTGTTCAAAAAAAATAACAGGGCTTATAATTTTTATTCAAAAAACGGATTTAAAATTAAAGAAAAATTAATAGATAAAAATTTAAAAGAAGAAGAATATCTAATGATTTGGAATAAAGAATAATAGTTCATTGACACACATCACATACTAAAAATAAAATAATAAATCGGAGGCAAATCATGAAACGATATAATATATTAACATTAGAATTTAAAATTAAAAATGATATAATTAAAGTACATCCAGTATTAATTAAAGAGGGAAAAGAATTAATTTTATTTGACGCTGGATATCCTAATCAATTAAATCAAATTGAATCAGAATTAAATAGATTAGAATTTAGTATAAATGATCTGACAAAAGTATTCATTTCACATCATGACCATGATCATATAGGATCTTTGAAATCATTAAAAATGAAAAATCCTTTTATAGAAGTTATATCATCCAAAATTGAAAAATCATTTATTGATGGTAGTGAAAAATCCTTAAGATTAGTGCAAGCAGAAAAATATAATCAAACATTAGCTGAAGAAGAACGCGAGGTGGGAGAGTCCTTTGTTAAGTATCTAGAAACTATTAATACAGTCAATGTAGATATAACTGTCAAAGAAAATGATTATATAGCAAGCGGAATAAGAGTTATTTCTACTCCAGGACATACTCCAGGTCATTTGTCACTATTTCTAGAAGAAGAATCAGTTTTATTAGTTGGAGATGCCTTAGCTTATGAAAATAATCAACTCAGTATAGCTAATCCAGAATTCACATTAGATATTGATGAGTGCATTAATAGTATAAGAAAAATAAAAAAAATGGAAATTAAAAAGCTGATTTGCTATCATGGAGGTTTAGTAGAATCAAATATTTCAGATTCATTAAAAAAATTGTTAAATAAAGATATGAATGATATAAAAAGGAGGCATTAGAGTGGAAGCAAGAATTAATTTGATTACAATCTGGACAAATAATTTAATCCCAATGAAAGAATTTTATAATAAAATTTTAGGATTTGAAATTGAAAATGATTTGGGTGAATATGTTGAATTTAAAAATGAAGGTGTTAGATTTGCTCTTTGTCTTAGAAAGGTTATGTATAATTATAGTGAAGATTATAAAAAAACAAAAAATGGTCAATCTTTTGAATTAGCTTTTCCAGCTAAAAGCCCAGAAGACGTTGATAAATCATATAATGAGATAGTTGCAAAAGGTGGGGTGCCTGTTCATGAACCTCAAAACATGCCCTGGGATCAGAGAACAGCATTGTTTGCAGATCCTGATGGGAATATACATGAAATTTTTTCAGATCTTAAATAATTTTAATAAATTTAAAATATCATTTGACATTGACCTAACTAAGGAGTAAGATATCAATTAGGTTGATAAGTTAGTCTATTAAGTTGAAGAATAAGGCTTTTTATAAAGATTTTAAACTAATAAAAAAAGACTTTTTAGTAGATATTATTAATTATAAGACTATAAGCTAAACCCTAAATTAATTATCTCTAAAAATATAATTTTCAAACTATAATTAAATTATATAAAATCTCTAAAAAAGGTTGAAATTCAATTAAAATTACTTTATAATAGACATTATCAGTAATAATTCTTGTTACTAATAAGAAGTTATAAATTAACTATAATTTTATAAGGAGGAATTATAATGTTTAATCAAGATTATTATGCTACAAAAGGTTCAAAAGGTGATTTTTTTCATAACGCTAAAGGTGCAAATGGTGTTTTTCATTACGCTCAAGCCAGTAATGCTCAAGCTTTTAGAGAAAATTATTTTAAAACAACAGGTAATGACCATTATGCAAACTATTATAAGAATTTAACTGTTGTTAATAAAAATAATTCTGATAATAAAGAAAATCTTTTGCATCGCTTAGAAATGTCATTTAATTTTTTATTCTAGTCCTAATATTTAATACTTTTTAAAAAACTTAAAAGGCCTATTCCATTTTAATTATGGAATAGGCCTTTTTTTATATTATTAATAGTAAAATTTTTTTATTTAAAATTCATTAAAGCTGAACTTAAAATTGCTTTTTCAACAACTTTAGCAGCTAAAACTCCAATTTGATTAATATCAGCTTTGACTTCATTAGCAGCCAAAGTAAAAATGCTATCTCCATCTAAAAGAGTATGTACAGGATAAATACAGCGACTTAAACCACTATGTGCCATCATAGACACTCTATTAGCTTTAGCTTTATTTAAAATAGCATTTGTAGCTAAAACAATTAAAGTAGTATTTTGTCTAGAAAAATTTAAATCTATATCTGAATTATTAATAATAGTTTTTTCTGTATCAATAAATTGGCCAGCTTTATTTTTAGCTCCAGCAATTATTTGACCAGAATCTGGATCTTTAAGATCTCCAAAGGGATTAACAACTGCTAAAGCAGCAACTATTAAATCATTAGTTTTTTGGGCTGCATGACCTAAAACTGTTTTTGTAGCATTTTGCATTCCCATAATTTTTCCACAAGTAGCTCCAGCTGCAACCCCAATACTTTTATTTTTTTGTTTTTGCCTAGAAGCATTAAGGCAAGCTTGGTATGCCATTTTGGCATCAGGATATTTGTTACTTTTATATTCTAAATCATAAATAACTGCTGCTGGAACAATGGGAACAACTCCTCCACTTGTATTAAAACCAATATTTTGTTCACTCAAATATTTCATTACTCCACCAGTGGCATCAAGTCCATAAGCACTTCCTCCACTTAAAAAAACAGCATGAGCTTTATCTACTGCTGCTCTACTATCAGTTAAAGCTATTTCTCTACTACCGGGAGCTCCACCTCTAATATCAGCTCCAATAGTAAACCCAGTTTCTGTTAGCACAGCTGTACAACCAGTAGCATTTTTTTGATTTTCAGCATGACCTATTTTTAAACCTCTAATAGCTGTCAAATCATTATTCATTTTTTGCCTCCCCAAATTAAAGTCATTAAATTATTAATCTACTATAATAATTTTATCTTATTTTCACTAAAATTTCTAGTTAGCTATTAAAAACAAGCTTTAATTATTTTGCTAAATAAATTAATGTTAAACCATAATATTCAAATTTTTAATAAAATTATCTCAAATTTTCGACATCTATAGTTTAACTATGCTATAATTAAATATATATATGATAAATTTATTTAAATTAAAATTCATTTTAAAGAAGGAGAGATAAAAGATGAAAACTAAAGTGATAATTATTAGCTGTTTAATTCTTTTAATTTCAACTCCAATTTATGCTAATCAAATTCCTGAATTCACTATTATGACAGAAGAATGGAGACCTTATAATTTTAGTGAAGATTCTCAAATAAAGGGGATTTCGACTGATATATTAGTTTTAATTTTAGACAAAATAGGCTCTAAGCAAAATAGATCAGATATTGAAATCTATCCTTGGGCCAGAGCCTATAACCAAGCCCAAACTAAAGCAAATACAATTCTTTATACTACAGCTCGGACTAAAGCAAGAGAAGATCTATTTAAATGGGTTGGTCCAATTTTTAAAATTGAATTTAATCTTTGGGCAGCTAAAAAAAGAAATATAGAAATTAATTCTGTTGCTGATTTAAATCAATATCAAATTGGAACTTTACGCTATGATGTCTTAGAAAGTATTTTATTAACAAATACAAATTTAGAAAAAAACAACTTAGATAGAGTTAGTTCAAACATTTTAAACACTAAAAAACTTTATAAGAATAGGATAGATCTAGTTGCAACTTCTAATAAAACCATGGTTCAAACTAGTCATGATTTAGAACTAAATACTGATTGGTTTGAAAATGTTTATTCTTTTGGCGAAAAATCAATGAATTTTGCTTTTCATAAAAATACTCCTGATTATATCATTGAATCTTTTCAAGCAGCTTTTGATGAGCTTAAAGCAAATGGGCAAATTGCTGAAATATTTAACAAATATCAAAACTAATTAGCTAAAACTATAATCCAGATAACTGACTAAAAATGGGGCTTAAAAGGGGTTAAATTTAAAATGAGAGAAGCTGAATTACCTTTTTTTAATAAACTTAGTTTTAAATTCAGTATGTATTTAGTAGCAATAATCCTGATTTTAATGACTTTATTTACAATATATTTAGTTAATGATTTTGCAGCAGATGAAGCTGATATTTACCAAGAAAATTTTAAAAGAAACTTAGAATTACTTGCTAATACAAGCAGTAATTATTTGTGGGATTTTGAGTTTAAAGATCTTAAAGAAAATGCAGAATATTTTTTTCAAGAAGAAGAACTTGTTCAAATTATTATCAAAGATGGAAAAGGTGAAAAATTAGTTGAATTAAGATCACCAGCCATTAAAAAAGGTAAACTACTTAAAGCTAGCCAAAAAATTTATTATTCTAATGATAAATTTTTAGGAGAAGTTGAAATTACTTATACAGATTATTTTTATAAAATAAGGGTAGCTGTATTAAGGAATCGTTTAATAATGCTTTCCTTAATCTTAACACTAGCTTTAATAATTGTTATTACATTGGTTAGTAAAAAAGCCTTTAAACCATTAAATAATTTAATTAAAGTGATCAAAAATATCAATAAAACTAATTTTGATAACAAAATTAAAGAATATAGTAATGATGAAATTGGTCTTTTAGCTATGAATTTTAACTATATGATAGAAGAAATAAATGCTTCTTACCAACAGCTAGAAGCATATAATGAAGAAATAACAGCCTTAAATGAAGAATTAAGTTATCAGGCTTTTCATGACCCACTAACAGAAATACCAAACCGCAGACGCTTTATTAATATTTTAGAAAAAGAATTAAAATCAGATGCTAAAGGTGCACTATCCTTATTAGATATTAATGATTTTAAAGAAATAAATGATAATTATGGTCATATTTATGGTGATCGACTTTTAACAGAAGTTGCCCAAAGATTAGCTGCTTTTAGTTCAGAAAATATTGCAGTAGCCCGTTATGGTGGAGATGAGTTTTTAATTTTAATTAAAAACTTAAATATTAATCAAATAGAAAAAGAAGTTACTAAATTAAAAGCAGTATTTAATCAGCCTTTTGCCATCAAAGATGATCAAATTTTTATCAAATTTGCTTTAGGTATTGCCCTTTATCCCGAAGATGCTAAAACTACAGATCAATTAATTACTAAAGCTGATATAGCAATGTATGAAGCTAAAAAAATAAAGAAAAATAATTATCTTTACTATAACCAAAAAATGATTGATCAGCTTAAACGTCGCAAAAAAATAAAAAACAAATTACAAAATGCCCTAAAAATAATGGTTTTAGTTTAAAATATCAACCACAAATCAATTTAAAAACAGGTCAGGCAGATTTTCTAGAAGCCTTACTGAGATTAAAAGACAATAGTTTTTCTCCAGGAGAATTTATTCCAGTTGCTGAAGAAAGTGGTTTGATTATTGAAATTGGACGCTGGGTGACTAAAGCTGCTATTAAACAGTTAGCTTTAATTAAAAATCAATATCAAGCAGAGATTACAATTTCAATTAATTTTTCTGCAAAACAGATTCGAGATCACGGCTATCTTGACTTTTTAAAAAAGAATTTAAAAAATATAAAATAGCTGCTCATTATTTAGAAATTGAAATTACAGAAAGCATCTTAATTGAAGATAATAAGGCTATTACTTTTATTAACCAATTAAAAAATATAGGAGTTCAAATTGCTTTAGATGACTTTGGTACTGGTTATTCTTCTTTTAGCTACCTTAGTTATTTAAAAACAGATAAGGTTAAATTAGATAAATTTTTAGCAGATAATTTTATGGAGGCAGATAAGATAGACACTTTGATTAATTTAATTAATCTGCTCCACAGCCTAGATCTACCTATAGTTGCTGAAGGTGTTGAAACTAAAGAACAGTATTTGCAATTAAAAGCACATAATTGTGATTATATTCAGGGCTATTATTTTAGTAAACCACTAGCTAAAGATCAAATTAAAGCTATTTTAACAAAGAACTATATTTAAATTTAAAATTATCAACTAAAGAATGCTAATTAGTACAATTTCTAATGGCATTCTTTTTTTATGCACAGTTTATTCGAAAAATTATAAATATTTTTTAGTATATTTTTTTATAATATTTACTTTACCATTATTCAGATTCTTGCTATACTAATTATAATATATTTTCTGCTTTGTTTTAAGTTAAAGCAGGATTTTAACTAAAAATGAAGTTGAAGAGGTGTAATTATGAGTTTAGCAATTATTGTAGCAATGGATAAAAATCAATTAATTGGTGATAAGAATGAAATCCCTTGGGATTTGCCAGCAGATTTAGAATATTTTAAGCAAACCACAATGGGAGCTCCAGTTATTATGGGACGTAAGACTTTTGAATCAATTGGATTTCCCTTACCTGGTAGAAGAAATATTATTTTAACACGAAATAAAAAATATCAAGCTGAAGGAGCTGAAATAATCCATTCAGTTAAAAAAATATTAGATGAATTTTTAGATTCTAAAAAAGAAGCTTTTATTATTGGAGGAGCTGAAATTTACAAACTATTTTTACCATATACTAAGAAATTATACTTAACTATTATAGAAGCTGAATTTAAAGGAGATACTTATTTCCCCCCACTTAATTTTGATAATTGGTTAAAAGTAATGAAAAAAAAGGGGAAGTATAATAGTGAAAATCCTTATCATTATAATTATTATATTTATCAACGTAAAAACAAAATATCTAGGAGTGAAATTTAAATGAAGAAATACCTTAAAATGTGTCAACATATTTTAGATAATGGAGTAGATCGTGAAGATAGAACAGGTACAGGAACTAGAAGTGTTTTTGGTTATCAACTACGATTCAACTTAAAAAAAGGCTTTCCACTACTTACAACTAAAAAAATATATTGGAAAGCAATTGTACATGAACTTCTTTGGTTTTTAAAAGGAGACACTAATATTAAATATTTAAATGACAATAATGTGCATATTTGGGATGAATGGGCAGATGAACATGGAGACTTAGGTCATATTTATGGTCACCAGTGGAGAAATTGGGAAGGTAAAGATGGAACAATAGATCAAATTTCTGAGGTTATTGAACAAATCAAAACAAATCCTAACTCTAGAAGATTATTAGTAAATGCCTGGAATGTAGGAGACTTAGAAAATATGGCTTTACCACCATGTCATTTACTTTTTCAATTTTATGTTGCTGACGGCAAACTATCATGTCAATTATATCAACGTTCTTGTGATACTTTCTTAGGCGTACCTTTTAATATAGCTAGTTATAGTTTGTTAACACATATGATAGCTCAAGTTGTAGGACTTGAAGTCGGAGATTTTATCTGGTCTGGAGGAGATGTTCATATTTATCATAATCACTTTGAGCAAATAAAAAAACAATTAAAAAGAAAGCCAAGAGATTTAGCTCAAATTAAATTAAATCCAAAGATTAATAATCTATTTGATTTTAAATATGAAGATATTAAATTACTAAATTATAATCCTCATCCACTTATTAAAGGGAAAGTATCGGTCTAGTCAAATGAGAGGATATAATAAAATGATAATTATAACTACTTTATTAATCTTAATAATTTTAATTAGCAGTTTAAATGCTTTTGCTTTTTTTAACCCTCAAAGAAAAGTTGAAAAAGTTTTAAAAGAAGAATTTAAAAATAAAATTGAAATTGTTAAATATAAAAAGCAGTATTATTGGGATCGGATAAGAAGCAAGGGTTTTAGTGTTGTTTATTTACATGACAAAGAAAAAGATATAAATTATTTCATTAGTCATGATTATAAAAAAAATAAAGATATTTTAAAAAAAGATAGCTTTAAAAGTTTAGTTGAAAAAATAAATGAAGCCGAAGCAGAAGCTTTGACCTTTATTAATAAGCTGACAAATAAAGCTCAGGCATTTGAAAAAGTATCAAATAGAGATTTTTTCGTTAATTATTATCATACTTATAAAGAATATCAAATAATTCTTTTTTTAGATATGAATGAGTTTTCATTTGAAAAAACTAAAAAAATATTTAATGAATTAGAATTATATTTATCTCAAAACCAAGCCGATAAAATTATATTTATTCCTAAAAAATATAAAAAATATTTTAGTCAAGAAATCAGAAAATCTTATTTTGGCTATTTTGAAAAAAATAAAATTTTCAAAGAAAATGGAATTCAAGATTTAGAAGTATTAAATAGTGGAATGTTTGGTTCTTTTTTACCACACTTAAGCTCTTATCGGATAAGCTATATTGATCAAAAAGATATGCATGAAGATGTAGGGCGCTATCACGGCTCAAAAATACAAGAAGTTAGAGGAGAATTTTCAAAAAAACATTATTTATATTTACTAAATAAAGGTAGTAATTTAGATATTAGTTTAGGTCTTAAAACTGAAGAATTAATTAAAAGATTATATCAAAAAAAATACAATAAGAATTTAGATATTGATTTTATAGACTCTTTTTTAATTTGGGATCAAAATCGTTTTGAAGTTGAAATTTATGATAGCATAATTAACCAAAAAGAAGAGCTGAAAATTAGATTTCTAAAATATGACTTTCTTAATGATCAATTTATAGAACATCAGCAGTAAAAAACAAAAGATAATAGGAGAAAATAACAAAATGAAAATTATCGCTGTTTTATTAATCTTAGTAATTATAGTTGGAGCAATAACTTTTTTTATACTTACAATTCCAAAAAGAGAAGTAGAAAAAGTTTTAAAAGAAGAGTTTGATAATCAGATCGAGATTATAGACTACAGAAAAAAATATAACTGGTCAAATAAATTTTTACCAAAAACTGTAGGTTATAGTACAGTATATCTTCATGATAAAAAAGAAGAAATAAATTTCTTGATTGGCCATACTTATAAAGAAGACCAAGTAGGTCTTATAGATTCTCCTCTGACAATCAAAAGAAATGTTAGACACTCAAAGTTATCTGCTTTATCATTTACTAATAAATTAAAAGATAAAGCTCAAAATTTTAAAAAAATATCAAATAGAGATTTCTTTGTTAAGTTTCATTCTTCAGGAAAATATCAGATAATTATTTTTGCAAAAGAAAGACAATTTACAGTCAATAAAGATCAAGAATTTTTAGCAAAAGTAAAATTATATTTAGCTAAAAATCAAGACGTCAATATTTTAGTACTTCCCCAAAAATATAAGCAATATTTTACTGATGAAATAAAAAGAGGCTATTTCCGTAACTTTGAAGTCAATAATTTTTTAAAAGCAGAAAATATTAAAAATGATAAAATAGTTACTTCTGCCTTTTTAGGCCATCAATTAAATTTTTATCAAAAAGTTTATCAAATAGATTATGTTGATCAAAAAATAAAGATAACTGAGAAAGGATAATTTAATGTTTAAAAAAATATTTATTTTAATAATAATTTTTAGTTTAGCCTTTACTTTTAAGACAGCTGCTGAAGAGAGAGCCATTAGTTTTAAATCAGAGGAAACAGTTAATTTAGAAGCTGAAAAATTAACCTATCATTTAGGTAGTAGAACTCCAAATAAATTAAATAAAAATTTATTTATTGCTTTAGAGGGGTCTGGCAGAAGACCTTATACTAATCTTGAAATCTGGGAAAATTATTTGCCACCAAATACTGATCTATTATTAATAGAAAAGTATGCTTTTAAAGACCCAGAACTTTTTGCTCAAACAAATAATATTAACCGAAGAATTAAAGATACTAAGTTTGTTATAAATTATGTTCTAGATTCTGTTTATCACAATGATTTAAAAAATATTATTTTAGCTGGTAGATTAGAAGGAGGCAAAATTGCTCCTCAAATTGCAGCTGAAATACCAGAAATAACTCATTTGATTTCTTTATCAGCTGGTGGTTATTCACTCGAAAAAGAACTAAAAATTTTATTGGCTAAAAAAATTAAGGACCCAGTAAATGAAGGTAAATTTTTCAATAGGGTAAAGATAGATACTCAAAAAAAGCTTGCTGCTAAATTTGATATTATTAGAGAGTATCCAGTTCCAGATGCTAAGTGGTTAAATCTTACTTATAAGCATTTTGCTAGTCTTTTAGATTATGAGTCTGAACCTTATTTAAGAAACTTAGAAATTCCAGTTTTATATGTCATTGGAAAAGAAAATCAACTTACTCCACCAGAGGGAGTAGAATATTTAGCAGATAAATTTGCTGAAAAAGATAATTTTACTTTTAAAATTATGCCAGGTTTAAATTATCGATTTATTGATGAAAAGGGAGAAAATCAGCAGCTAAAATCTGTAAAAAGAGTAATTAATAATTGGTATCAAAAAAATAAGATTTAAAAAAAAGCTGCCAATTAAGGCAGCTCTTTTTTTAAACTATTTAATTCAATTCTACTTTAAAAGACCATAAAGCCAAATGAAGCGATAATTCCAACCCAAATTAAAATCACAATACAATAGCCCATAATATCTCTTGCTCCAAGTCCTGCAATTCCTAAAGCTGGTAATGCCCAAAATGGTTGAATCATATTAGTCCAGGCATCTCCCCAAGCTACTGCTAAAGCAGTTTTGGCTGCATCAACTCCAAGTTCTGCTCCAGCTGGAACCATAACAGGGGCCTGAACTGACCACTGACCTCCACCAGAAGGAACAAAAAAGTTAACTAGACCAGCACTTAAAAAAGAGAAAAATGGGAAAGTATGAACAGTTGAAATAGATACAAACCATTCAGAAATAATAGTAGCTAAACCAGAACTAACCATCATTCCCATAATTCCAGCATATAAAGGGAATTGAAGTAAAATACCGCCTGCACCTTTAACTGCTTCATTAAAAGCTAATAAATAACGATGGGGCGTTTTATGTAAGATAATTCCAGAAATAAGAAATATAAAAATTACTATATTTAAATTCAGACCGCCACCATTGATAAAATAATAAATTATGTAACTCAACCCTAAAGCTCCAAGTAACATGGAAAGGAGAGGTGAGTTTTCTATTTTATCTGCAAAAAATTGTTCTTTGTTTTCTATAATTCGACCTGAACTTTCTTCTTCTTTCCGATCTGATAAAATATCAGCATCAACTATAATTCTATTTTCTTTATCTGGTAACATAAATTTATTAATAAAGGGAATAGTTAAAATAACTACTGCACTTAAAATTAAATTTAAAGGACTAAAAATTGTTTCGGAAATTGGAATAATTCCTCCAATCATTGATTGAGAAAAGTTTCCTTCTGTAGCAACAGTTAAGGGAACAGAAGCAGATAGTCCTGCATGCCAAACTACAAAACCAGAATAAGCACTTGCAATTAATAAAGGATAGTCCAGATCATCAATCTGTCTTGCCATTTCTTTAGCTAATAAAGCACCAATTACTAAACCAAATCCCCAATTGATCCAACAAGCTACAGCTGAAATTAGAGTTGTCATAAAGATAGCTTGACCCGCACTACTAGGTATTGAAGCAATTGTTCTTAAAATTTTCTTAAAGAAATCACTATTAGCTAAAGCATGTCCAGTAACTAAAACCAAAGACATTTGCATTGCAAAAGCTAATAAACTCCAAAAACCAGTACCCCAATGTGCAACCATGTCTAAAGGAGAGTTACCAGCAATAAAAATCCCCATTAAATAAACTATAAAGGTTAAAATAATAGCGAAAATAAAGGGATCTGGTAAATATTTTTGCACCATAGACACGAAAAAATTTGAAACTTTTTTTAACATTAAAATCACCTCTTAAAAATATTTGTGAAAATTATATCTACTATACAATATTAAAGATGAATTTTAATTATCCTGCTTTTTTTAACTAGAATATTTAAATTTAAATATTCTTAAAATTATTAAACCATTGCTTTTTTAGATAATATATGATATTTTTATTTAAAATTGAGCAAGATAAAACTTGACATCAGCTCTTTTATTTATTATATTATAATTAAGTTCTCTTATTCACAATATAAAAAAGGAGTGATTAAAATGGCTAAGTTAACTGATAAAGTTGCTTTTATTACTGGTGCAGCTAGTGGTATTGGTAGAGGAATTACTAAAGTCTATGCACAGCAGGGAGCAAAATTAGTGTTAGTAGATATAGCAGATGATGTACTAGATTTAGCATCAGATTTAAAGGCTGAAGGTCATAGTAGTGTAATAGCTATCCAAGCTGATCTTCGTAATTTAGATGATTTAAAAAAGGCTGTAACTCAAGCTAAAGATAAGTTTGGAACTATTGAGATATTAGTTGCAAATGCAGGAGTTTGTAAATTAGGAAAGTTTTTAGAAATGACAGCTGAAGATAGAGATTTTCATATTGATGTTAATATTAAAGGTACTTGGAATACTATTCAGGCTGTTTTACCTGAAATGAAAAAAAATAACAAAGGTAGTATTGTAATCACTTCTTCTGTTACTGGAGACTTAGTTGCTGATCCTGGAGAAACTGCTTATGCTTTAAGCAAGTCGGCTTTAGTTGGGTTAACAAAATCATTAGCAGTCGAATTAGCGCCTTTTCAGATTCGAGTCAATGCTATTTGTCCAGGTTATGTCAGAACTCCAATGGCTGAATCAATTGCTCAACAATCAAATCCTAAAGAACCAGAAGCAGTCTTAACAGAAATGGCTAAAGCAATTCCAATGCAAAGGCTTGCTGAACCTGAAGAAATAGGAGAACTAGCTGCTTTTTTAGGTAGTGATGAATCAAGCTATATGACAGGTACTCAAAATATTATTGATGGAGGTAGTACTTTACCAGAATCAGTCAGTGTCGGCACCTAATTAACTAAGATCTTTAATTCTAAGGAGAGTGAATAAATAGTGGATGTTATTAATTTATTTGAATTAGATAAAAAAGCTAAAGTAGTTAAACTTGATTCAAAAGAGAAAATAGAAGCTGATTATTTTAAAGAAAGTAATTTAAGTCAACTTATTCAAGCTAATTCTGAGATAGCTAATATTTCAGGTCAATGGCTAATTTTAGATGATGTAATTAAAATTGATAATCAACATTTAATTTATTTTAAAGATAAAAAAGAAAATAAAACTTTTATCAAGCTTCCAAATGCTTATGTAGAAGAAAACTATTTAATTAATTATGAAGCAGAAGATACCTGCCCTTTAGGGGTTGATGTCTTAGTTAAAGAAAATGGTTATCCAATTGGAATTGTTTCTGGCTGTAAATCTATTAAACAAGCTAAAGTGCAAAATGATTTAGATGGCCATAGTTATAAAGGGCAGCTTGGTTTTAAACTTAATCAATATTATTTTTTAAACTATGATCAAAAGTTTAAAGAATTTAGAGTTATAACAATTAAAAAAGATAACGAAAAAAGAGAATCATTTGGTAGAACAAAGAAATTTTAAAAATTTGTAATTTTATAATTTAAAGAGCTGCAGAAGCAGCTCTTTAAATGGTTTTTAAATTAAATATTTAATAAAATATATACTAATCAATCTAAACAAATAAAATAATTTAAATAATAAAGGAGATAACTTATGAACTACAAAGGTAAAATTTGGAGACCTCCAAGTGAAGCAAAAAGTTTAATAATTCAGCTAACAGTTGGCTGTTCTCACAATAAATGTACATTTTGTAATATGTATAAAAATAAAAAATTTCATATTAAAAAAGAAGTAGAGATCAAAAAAGAAATTAAGGCTGCAGCAGCTAAATATAAAAATATAGAGAGAATATTTTTAGCAGATGGTGATGCTCTAATAATTAAATTTGAAAAACTATTAAATATTTTAAAAACAATTAATAATAATTTCACTAACTTAAAAAGAATAACTAGCTACTCATCACCTAAAAGCATTTTGCATAAATCTTTAAATGAGCTTAAAGAATTAAAACAGAATGGTCTTAAAATGACTTATTTAGGAATTGAAAGTGGAGCTGATCAAATATTAGAAAAAATTAATAAAGGAGCTAATAGAGAAGAAATAATAAAAGCTGGTAAAAAATTGAAAGAAGCTGGAATTATTAATTCTTCAACAATCATTCTTGGTTTAGGTGGAAAAGAAAAAACAAAATTGCATGCTCAAGCAACTGCCTCAATCATTAATCAAATAAAACCAGATTATTTAAGCGCTCTAACTTTAATGCTCCCAGAAGATGCTCCTTTATATCAAGATGTAAAAAATGGAAATTTTGAGATTTTAACTCCTTATCAAACTGTAATTGAGTTGAAAGAAATAATAAAAAGACTTGATCTAGAAGAACAATGTATTTTTAGAAGTAACCATGCTTCTAATTATTATGCTATCAAGGGAACTTTACCTGAAGATAAAAATAATATTTTAGAAAAATTAGAGTATATTATTGATAACCCTCAGAAATATCATTTAAAAGCAGAAGGGCTAAGAAGTTTATAATAATTAAATAAATACAAACTCAACCTTTAAACTTTTTAATTAAACTAGTTAGCTAGTTATTAAATAAGTGAATAGGTTGAGTTTTTTATAAGTTTAAATTTTAGTTAAAGCAAAATAAGAAATTAGATAAATTATAAGCTAAAAAGCAGAGGCTCTAGAAGCAAAAAGTTTTCTTATGACTGGGGATTTGATCAGCTTTTTAATTTATGGGCCTTGAATGAAAAGGAGCTTAAAACAAAAATTTAGTCTAAATTAGGTAAAAAATTATTTTTTAGATAATAACTTCGTAAAATTATGATTTTGCGAAGTTATTTAAAATAATCAAAAGCTTAGCTTAAAACTATTACTTAATTAGTTAACAAATTTAGTTTTAGTTTTTATCCCAATTCTTAAGTTTACTCAAGATTTTGGGATATTAAAAAATTTAAAAGTGATAGTAATCAATATCAAAAAATTACTATCACTTTATAAAATCTTTATTTAAATTTCTAAACCTTTAATATTATCTTTTAAGTGTTTGGCTGATGCTCTAAAGTCTGCTTTTTCTTTTTTAGAAATTGGCAACTCTAAAACTTTAGCAATTCCATTTGAATTAATTAAAGTCGGTAAACTTAAACTCATGTCTTCAATTCCATAATAACCTTCCATTAAAGATGAAACTGTTAAAACTGCATTTTCATCTCTTAAGATTGCTCTTGCAATTCTTGCCACTGCTAAAGATATAGCATAAAATGTAGCTCCTTTTTTTCTAATAATCTCATAACCAGCATTTTTAACCTTAGAGCTTATTTGTTCTAATTCTTCTTCTTTACAAACTTTATCACAAATAGGACAATAATTTTTAATTTGAGTACCAGCGATATTAGTCAAGCTCCAGACTGGAACTTCACTATCTCCATGTTCTCCAATTATATAACCATGAACATTACTAGCGGCTACTCCACAGTTTTTGCTTAATAATGATCTAAATCTTGAACTATCAAGAACTGTTCCAGAACCAAGAACTCTATTAACTGGAAAGCCTGATAATTTATAAGTTAAATAAGTTAAGATATCAACTGGATTTGTAACAACTAATAAAATTCCATCTTGATTATATTTTGTTATTGAAGAAATTATATTTTTAAATATACCAGTATTCTTTTTAATCAAATCAAGTCTAGTTTCTCCAGGTTTTTGTGCTGCTCCAGCAGTTATAATAATTAATTTAGCATCATCAAGATCTTTATAATCTCCTGCATAAATATCAACAGGATTAACAAAAGAAGCACCATGTCTTAAATCCATAGCTTCTCCTTCAGCTTTTTCTTTATTAACATCAATTAAAACTATTTCAGAACCAATACCCTGAACCATTAAAGCATAAGCAGTTGTTGCTCCTACTCCACCAGCACCAATTACTGCGATTTTATTTGGATTTAATTTATTCATTTTATTAATTCACCTCATTTTTTGCTTATTATAGCTTAATTATAGCATCTTAGCAAATAATAAAAGTAAAATATTTTACAAACTAGATTTAGATTATGTTAATGAGCAATTTAAATTATTATTTCATTATTCTTTTTATATTCTTGATAGCGCCTGTGAACCGTTGATTTAGAAACATTATATCCTAAACCGCGTAAAGTTGCAGCTATATCTTTAAAAGTTAAATCTAATTTTTTTAATCTAATAATTTCTTTAATTGGTATTTCCTTTCTGTTTCTACCACCTTGATCAATATTTTTAAGATTATTAGCTGGATTAAATTCACCTGCAGCTATTTTGTTTTTCATAGCTCTACTAATATTTTGATTTCTAAGTTCTTGTTGATAGCTTTCAACTACACCTAAAATTTCTAAAATCATTTTTTCTAAATCATTTAAAGCTATAGCACCTTTATCTGCTAAAGTATGTATTTCTGCTCCCATTTTTTCCACTTGATGAATCAAAGCCATTTTGGCATTACCTCTTCCTAAACGACTACTATCTTGAATTAATAAAACTTCAACTTTTTTCTTTTTAATCAAATTTAGACTCTTAATAATCCCTGGTCTACTCTGGTTAAAACCACTTTCTTTTTCTTCTATAATTTTTATCACTTTTAATTTATTTTCTAGAGCATAGCTTAAAAGCTCTTCTTTTTGTCTTTTCAAACTAGTATCTTGACTTTCTTTTTGAGTACTAACCCGTGTATAAATAATAGCCTTTTGCATAATAATCATCCTCTTTCTTTTATTATAGCAAAAATTCAGTTGATTAAAAACTAAAATTAACTAATTTATATAAAATTATTATTTAAAAGATAATAATGAACAAAATGTCCTTCGGATAATCTGTAATACAGTCAGGTTAAATTTTGTTGATGCTGGAAATTATAGAGCTATAAATATTATCCACAACAGACCATTAGGTATAATTTCCTAGACATTAAAAAAAGCTTATAAAACAGTAATTTACTGTCTTATAAGCCTTTGTTTTCAATTAAGTGGGACTAATAACTTTTTACCTGGGATTATTAAAGAAGAATTTATATTATTAATTTCTTTAATATTATAAACTATTTTTCTTAAGTCTACCTTATTTGAATCATAATAATGATTGGCTATAGACCAAAGTGATTCTCCAACTTTTATTTCATGTTTAATAAAATTATCAGAAGTTTTACCTTTTCCTAGCAGTGAAAATAGTAAGATAAATAAGATACTCAAACAAATTATAACAGTTAAAATAGTTAAAAATTTAATTAAAATAGTTTGATCTTTATTTTTAGTTCTTTTATTTTGACTATAGTTTAAACTGTAAACATTTAAATTATTCATAAATAAAAACCCCCTATAAAATAAACACCTGTACTAAACTTATGTTTGTTATTTACATTATAGCAATACGTATGTTCAATGTCAAGTCTATTTGAACGATTGTTTGTCTATCTTCACTTTTTATGTTATAATAAAAGAAAAAATGAATGGAGGCATAATTGATATGGATGATCTATCCAAAAGACAAAAAAGTATATTACAATTTATTATAGATCAAATTAAAAGTAAAGGCTATCCCCCTTCTGTCAGAGAAATTGGGAAAGCTGTAGGTCTTAAATCTCCTGCATCTGTACATAGCCATTTAAAAACTTTAGAAAAATTAAATTATTTAAGACGTGACCCTTCAAAACCACGAGCAATTGAAGTAATTTATAATAGTGAACCTGAAGCAAAAAATGAAAAAGAAATGATTAATATTCCTGTAGTTGGAAAAGTTACAGCTGGTTCACCAATATTAGCTGAAGAAAATATAGAAGATTATTTTCCACTGCCTTTAAGCTATTTAAAGGTTGGAAATAATGATTTATTTATGTTAAAGGTAAGCGGCAATAGTATGGTGGAAGCTGGTATTCACGATGGAGATTATGTTATCGCTGAAAAACAAAATTATGCGAAAAATAAAGATATTGTAATAGCTTTATTAGAGGAAGAAGCAACAGTTAAACGCTTTTTTAAAGAAGAAGATCATATTAGATTACAGCCAGAAAATCCTGCTTATGAACCAATAATTGCTAAGAATATAAAGATTTTAGGTAAAGTAACAGGTCTTTTTAGAAAATTTAATTAAAAAATAAAAAAGCTAAGCAAGTTAATGCTTAGCTAATAAATTTATATATCATTTTGTTTAAATATAAAAAATTAATTACAAATTTCCGCTGCTGGATAGTTCTTTTATCCGTTCAGCGGCTTTTTTTATAGCTAAATTTATTCTAAAAAATTTTGGTATTCATCATCAGCTAATTCTTTAACTAAATTTCTAGCACGAGCAGCTTCAAAAATTGTTTTAACATAATTTCCCTGTTCATAATAAACATAACCTTTAATTAAGTGAGAATACTCATTTCCCTGCTTTGAAAGAGCTTGATTTGCATATTTAATAGCTTGTTCATATTCTTTAATTTCAACTAAAGCTGCGGCAATATGGTTTAAAGTCCAAATGTTATCTGGATCAATTTGAGCAATATATTTAAACATAGAAATTGCATTTTTATAATCTTTATTAATTATTTTTTTAAAGGCAGCATAATTTAAAAGTAATAAATTATTCATATTTTTATAATCTTGCCAGTCTGCTAAATATGGAGAAACAGCAGTGTTAAAGTCTTTCCTACTAACACTGCTGCCAAAAACATCTATAATATTATAGCATTTTGTTATTTCACCAGTGTTTGCATAAGCAACTGCTAAAGTGTAATTTAAAACTATATCACTTTTATTAGTTTCTAATTGGATTTTTGTATTCTTAATCAATTGTTCCCAATTATAATTAGATTCAGCAGCGGAATTTAAACTGAAAACAAATATGATTAATATTATAGTAAACAAAATCATTATATTCTTTTTCAAAAATAAATCAACTTCCTTTTTAATTAATTGTTATTCAACTTACTAAATTCAATTTTTATTTATCTTCTAAATCAAGAAGACCACTCATTTTTTCAACTGGAGCAATTGTGGAAATAGCATGTTTATAAATCATCTGATCACGTTCATCACTTCTCAAAATAACAGTAAAATTATCATAAGCAGTTATTTTACCCTTTAATTGGTAGCCGTTAACAAAATAGACAATTACCTCAATTTGTTTTTCATGAACATGTTTTAAAATATGATCTTGATAATTAATATTTTTATCCATCTTTGCAGCCCCCTCTATATTTTTAAAAGCTTCCTTATTAATTAAGTTCAATATTAGCTCAAAAATTCCTGCACAGATTGATTTTTTTTATCTAAAGAAGTTAAGAAAGTCCATCTAAATTTTGTTTTTAATTTAAAGAGAGCCTTAATTAGATTCTTTTTGATAAAAACTTACTTTATTAAAATAAGAACTAAGTTGATAATAAAGATCATTAACAGAACGAACTCCAAAGCCTGTATATACTGATTGACCTGCTTTAAATACTTTAATTACAGGCACAGAATTAATATCATAACTCTGAAAAATTTCAGCTGCATCAGCTAGCTGCAGCTGATAAAAATCTAATTGAGGGAAATCCGAAATAACCTGTTGAATATTTTTTTTAGCAAGCTGACAATAACCGCAACTTTGACTAGTAAATAAAATTAAAAAAGAATCTTTGGCAGCTAGTAATTGTTTAAACTCATCTCCACTAGAAATCAATTTTCCTTCTTTTTTTATATTCTTTTTCATAATTTTTTTCTCCTTTAATTAAAGCAAGCATAGTTTTTAAAATATCTTTTTTATTTTCTTGCTCCAGATTAAAAAGTATTAAGTCATCTTCTTTTCTTAGCCAGGTCAACTGTCTTTTAGCAAAGTGACGGCTTCTTTTTTTTATCTCATAAACAGCTTCTGCAAGACTAAATTCCCCTTCAAAATATTCAATCAATTCCTTATAACCTAAAGCTTGCAGCGCTGTATCACTTAAATTATCATATTTTTCTAAAAGATCTTTAACTTCTTTTACTAAACCGTTTTCCAACATTAAATCAACTCTCTGATTAATTCTTTGATATAAATTTTCTCTTTTTCTGATTAAAGCAAATTTGTAAGCTGAATACCTTGGTGGGCTTTGTTTTTGTTTTTGCTTATAATAACTTTTGGTTTTACCCGTTTGCTCATAAATTTCTATAGCTCGAATAACTCTTCTTAAGTCATTTGGATGTAACTTTTTAGCTGTTATTTTATCTTTTTCAGCTAAAATTTTATGCACTTCTTTTGTACCTTTATTTGCTGCTAAAGTTTCTAATTGCTGCCGACGCTTATAATCAGGTTCTATTTCAGGGAGCATAAACCCCTCTAAAAGAGCTCTTAAATAAAGATGAGTACCACCAACTAAAAGTGGTATTTTTTTCTTAGCTTTTAAAGTAGAAATTATTTGGTCACAATCTTTTTGAAACTCAGAAACTGAATAATCCATTTCTGGACTTAAAAAATCAATTAAATGATGTTTTACTAATTCTCTTTCTTTTTTAGAAGCCTTAGCTGTTCCAATATCCATCTTTTGATAAATCTGCATTGAATCTGCTGAAATTATTTCACTTTCAATTCTTTGTGCTAATTCTAGTGACAACTCTGTTTTTCCAACTGCAGTTGGTCCTGTTAAAACAATTAAATCTCTCATTATCTACCAAGTCCTTTTTCTATTTCTTTGCGATTAATGTTAATCATAACTGGCCTACTATGAGGACAGCGATAAGGGTTTTCAGTCTGATATAAGTCTTTAATTAATTGAATACTTTCTCTTTTTGTTAAAGGTTGTCCTGCCTTAATTGAAGATCTGCAAGCTAAATATTCTAGCATTCTTTTTTGAATTTCTGCTGTAGATTTAGTTTTGCCAGCCTCAGCTAAATCTGCAATTAATTCTTCTATAATATTTCTGGTTGATTTATTTTTTAATAAAACAGGAACTTCTTGAATTAAAATTGTATTATTACCAAAATCACTAAAATCAATACCTAATTTTTTAATTTCATTTTCATATTGTCTAACAATTTCTCTTTCTTCTATAGATAATTCTATTTTTACAGGTATTAATAAAGATTGTGATGATTTATCTTTTTGATTAAATTCTGCATAAAATTTTTCATAGAGAATTCTCTCTTGTGCATTATGCTGATCAACTATTTTTAAACCCTTGTCTGTTTCTATCAATAAATAACTATTAAAAATTTGACCTAAAAATATAAAATATTTTTCTTCAGCTTTACTTTCTACTAAAGAATACTTTTGTTTTTCAGCTGCTCTGATTTCATTTAGATTTGATTGGCTTTCTTTAAAACTTTGCCCATTTTTTTTAGTTAAGCCTTTATTATCTTTGCCATAATTAATATTCTTTTGATAATCTTTTTGAGCATAAGAATTAAGCTGAGATTGCTTTTGGGGGTAATTAGGTTTTTTATATTTCCCCTTTTTAGAAATTTTGCTCGTATTTAGCTTTTGATTTTTATTTAAGCCAGCTTTTTTTTCATCAGAAGTATTTTTTATATTCTTTTCAAATAAATTTTCGCGATTTATTTCATCTTCTGCTTTATCTGATTTAGTAGTTTCAGTTTTATTTTGTTCTAATTTTATTCTTCTGGTTGGATCATTTGCTTTTAAACATTGACGCACTGCTTTTTTAATGACATCAAAAATAATCTGATTTCGACTAAACTTAACCTCTCTTTTAGCTGGATGAACATTAACATCTACTAAAATCGGATTAACTTTAATAAATAAAAACACAATTGGTTTTCTACCTGGATTAGTTAATTTATTATATGCTGTTTCAACTGCTTTAGCAGTTAAATTATTATAAATTGGCCTTCCATTTACAAAAAATAATTCATGACTTCTGCTAGAACGGGTTAGTTCTGGCCGACAAAGATAACCACTTAATTTTATATAACGATCTTCAGTTTCAATTGGAATCAAATTTTCTGCTATTTCACTTCCATAAACAGCATAAATAGTATCTTTTAATTTACCACTACCTGGAGTAGACAAAATTTTTCTACCATTATGATAAAGCTTAAAACTTAAATTACTATTGGCAGTTGCTTCTGCACTTACTATTTTACTAATATGAGAAAACTCAGTTGTTGTTCTTTTCAAATACTTATAACGAGCAGGAGTGTTATAGAATAGATTTCTAACAGAAATTTCTGTCCCTATAGTTGAACCAGTGGGTTTTTTTGCTAGAATGTCTCCCCCTTTAATTTTAATTTTCATAGCCTGATTACTAGCTTGATGACGGCTAATCATTTCAACTTCTGCCACAGAAGCTATACTTGCTAAAGCTTCACCTCTAAAACCTAAACTGTAAAGTGAATAAAGATCATCTATATCCTCTATTTTACTAGTTGCATAGCGATTAAAAGCTGATTCGATATCATCTGCTTCAATTCCATGGCCATCATCTTTAACTTTTATTAATTCACGGCCTCCATCTTCAATTTTAACCTCTATATTTTTAGCAACTGCATCAATTGAGTTTTCAATTAATTCTTTAACAATTGAAGCGGGCCTTTCTATAACTTCTCCAGCCGATATTTGATTAGCTACATTTTGAGGAAGCTGTTTTATAATACCCATTTTATTTCTCCTCTTTCTTTAAATCCTTTTTTAGACTATATAAAAAGTTCATAGCATCCATTGGAGTCATTTCTAAAATATCCTGTTCATCTAATTTTTTCAAAACTGGATTATTTTCTTTATTAAATAATGGTAATTGTTGATGTTGAGAATCAGTCACTGTTTTTTCTAGTTTTCTAACTGGCATTTGATTATTTTTTTCTAATCGATTTAATATTTTTTGAGCACTAATAATGATTTCTTCTGGTAGACCAGCTAAACGAGCAACTTCAATTCCATAACTATCATCAGCT
Source organism: Halanaerobium praevalens DSM 2228 (assembly GCF_000165465.1). Lineage (GTDB taxonomy): Bacteria > Bacillota > Halanaerobiia > Halanaerobiales > Halanaerobiaceae > Halanaerobium > Halanaerobium praevalens. The sequence continues at coordinate 1,136,064 of NC_017455.1, read as the reverse complement.
CTGCCTTCTATTATTCGATGTAAAAAGTGAACTCCATTTTTATCTTCTTCAACTAATACATTATAATTTTTTATACCAGGATATTCATCTTCTAATCTTGTTAATTCATGATAATGAGTTGCAAATAATGTTCTAGCTCCAATTCTTTCAGGATTGTTGAGATATTCACTAACAGACCAGGCTATAGAGACACCATCATAAGTGCTTGTTCCACGTCCTACTTCATCTAAAATAATTAAACTTTTTTCAGTACTATTATTTACTATATTTGCAACTTCATTCATTTCTACCATAAAAGTACTTTGACCTGTAGTTAAGTCATCACTAGCTCCTACACGAGTAAAAATTCTATCTGTTAAACCAATGAGAGCCTCTTCTGCTGGAACATAAGAGCCAACCTGTGCCATTAGAACAATCAGAGCAACTTGCCTCATATAAGTGGATTTACCAGACATATTAGGACCAGTAATAATTACAAAACGTTGTTCAGTTTGGTCTAGATAACAATCATTAGGTACAAACTGTTCAGTAAACATTTTTTCGACTACAGGATGTCTTCCATTTTTTATTTTAATAGCTGGACCATTATTAACTTCTGGTTTAGTATAATTATTCTCAATTGCTAAATAAGAAAATGCTAGTAAAACATCAAGCTGAGCAATAACAGCTGCTGTTTGATTGATTCTCTCTACTTCTTGAGCAATTTTTTCTCTAATTTCTATAAATAATTTGTGCTCTAAATCATTTATCTTTTCTTCAGCACCTAACACTTCTGCTTCTTTTTCTTTAAGTTTTGGAATAATATATCTTTCACTATTACTTAAAGTTTGTTTTCTTTCATATCTTTCTGGAACTTTATCTGTATGAGAATTAGTTACTTCAAGATAATAGCCAAAAACTTTATTAAAACCAACTTTTAAGGTATTAATTCCTGTTTTTTCTCTTTCTTCTTTTTGAAGTTTAGTAATCCAATCTTTACCACTACTAACCAAATCTCTTAACTGATCTAAACTTGAATTATAGTCAGAAGCTATAATTCCTCCTTCAGTAATAGTAGTCGGTGGCTCTGATTTAATTGCTTTTTCAATCAAATCATGCATATCTTCTAAAAGATCAAATTTAGTCTGCATTTCAATTATTAAATCACTTTTTAAATTCTGCATTAAATTTTCGACCGCTGGTAGCTTAGCTAAAGAGTTTTTTAGAGCAACTAAATCACGTGCATTAGCTGATTGATAAGTTATTTTACTCATAATTCTTTCTAAATCATAAATTTCATTTAATTCAGCTCTTAATTTGTCTAAAACTTGATAATTATCAATAATTTCTTCTAGGGCTGTATGTCTTTGTTCAATGGCCTTTTTTTGAATTAAGGGCTGATTGATCCATTTTTTAATTTCACGCCCTCCCATAGAAGTAACTGTTTGATCTATAATTGATAATAAAGAGCCTGAACGCTGATTATCTCTAATTGTTGCTGTTAATTCTAAATTCCTTCTACTAGCAGAATCTAAAACCATATAGTCTTCTAAATGATAAGCTTTTAAAAGAGTTATTTGATTAATTGTTCTTTTTTGAGTATCACCTAAATAGGCTAAAACTTGACCAGCAGCATAAACTGCAGCCTTCATTTCTTCACAGCCAAAGCCTTCTAATGATTTAAGTTGAAAGTGGTCTAAAATACCTTGATAAAGACGATCATATTTTTTGTTTTCTAAAATATTTAAAGTAAAATTATAAATATTTTGTAATTCCTTAATTAGCTTAGTCTGAGCAATTTTTTGATCTAATAAAATTTCTCTAGGAGAAATCCTATTAATTTCATCTTTTAATTTATCTGTTTCTGAGGCTGGGAATTCAGTTAAATAAAACTCTCCTGTTGAAATATCTGTATAAGAAAAACCATAATAATTTCCATATTTAAAAGCTGCAGCTAAATAATTATTTTCATTTTCAGCTAAAATTTCATTTTCAATAACAGTACCTGGGGTTACAACCCTAATTACATCTCTTTTTACTATTCCACTACTTGCTGAAGGATCTTCTAATTGTTCACAAATAGCAACTTTAATTCCATTTTTAATTAATTTTTCTATATAAGAAGCAGCTGAATGATAGGGAACTCCTGCCATTGGTATTTTTTCTCCTCCACCTTTATTCCTGGCAGTAAGTGCAATATCAAGTATTTTAGCAGCTTTTTTGGCATCTTGACCAAACATTTCGTAAAAATCTCCTAATCTGAAAAAAAGAATAGAATCTTGATATTTATTTTTTAAATCATGATATTGTTTCATCATTGGTGTTAACTTTGCCAAATTAATCCCTCCAAAATTTATGAGTATATAAGATAAAACCTGAAAGATCTATTAACTTATCCTCCAGGTTTAAATATCAGCAAACTACATTTTAAATATAAAACAATTTAGCTATCATTATAATATTTTAGATGAAAATTAGATTTATTTTCCTATAATTGTTCCATCTAAAGTCCAACTTTTAGCAGCTTCAATTTTTACATTAACTAATTCTCCTATTAGTTCTTCTCTTTTTTCAAAAAAACAAATCTTATTAGTAGAAGTACGTCCTTCATATACTTTTGGATTACTATCACTAGCTCCAGTAACTAATACTTCCTGGGTACTTCCTATTAATTTTTGATTTTTATCATAGCTAATTTTATTTTGTAAGTCCATTAAAGTCTTTAAACGTTTCTTTTTAACTTCTTCATCTATTTGATCTTTACGACTAGCTGCAGGTGTTCCACTCCGAGGAGAATAAATAAAAGTATAAGCCATATCAAAGTTAAGCTCTTTAACTAAGTTAATTGTTTGCTCAAAATCAGCTTCTGTTTCTCCAGGGAAACCAACTATAAAATCAGTTGAGACTGAAGCATGTGGCATTTCTTTTCTAATTTTTTCTACCCGCTCTATATAATATTCTCTAGTATAACCGCGGTTCATTTGCTTGAGCACTTTATTACTTCCAGATTGAATTGGTAAATGAATATGATTAGCAACCTTATCTAGCTCAGCAATTTTTTCTAAAAGTTCATCTGAAAAATCTCTAGGGTGTGAAGTCATAAATCTAATTCTTTTTAATTTTTGAACCTTATTTAATTCAGCCAATAATTTAGGAAAAGTAGTTTCTTTTTCTAAATCATTACCATAAGAATTAACATTTTGTCCTAAAAGAGTGATTTCTTTAACTCCATCTGCAGCTAGCTTTTCTGCTTCTTTGACAATCGAAGTTAAAGGTCTGCTTCTTTCTCTACCTCTAACATAAGGTACTATACAATAAGTACAAAAATTATCACATCCTTGAATAATAGAAATCCAAGCTGAATGTTCTGATTTTCTTTGTGAGGGTAAATCAGGAATTAGTCCTTCTTCTTCATCCCAAACTTCAACAACTCTATCTCTTGTTTTTTCTATTTTATTAATTAAATCAGGTAAATGATGAATATTATGAGTACCAAAAATTAAATCTACATGGCGATATTTTTTATATACTTCATCTACAGGCTCATCCTGCTGCATCATACAGCCTCCAATTCCAATGATTAGATCTGGATTTTCCCTTTTGTATCTTTTCAACTCTCCTAATTTACCAAAGACTTTGAGTTCAGCATTTTCTCTAATAATACAAGTATTTAATAGAATTATATCTGCATTTTCATATTTATCTGTAGGCTGATATCCCATTTCCTCTAACATACCAGCTAATCTTTCTGAATCATGCTTATTCATTTGGCAACCATAAGTTATAATATTATAAAATTTATTATTTTTCATTATTCCACTCCTGTATTAAACTTTATTAGCTTTCATTTATTTTTAACCATTAAATCAAGGCTTATTTTGTATTTATTACAAACATAAAAAAAGCTTATAATAACTACAAAATAACCACTTATAAAAAATTATTCCTATCAATATTCATGATACTATATTAGAAATTAAATGTAAAATAAAAACTGGGGTTAAAACCCCAGTTTATTTAAAATATTTAAATATAATTAAAATTATCCATCATATGGTTCAAACATATCTTTACCTACACCACATTCTGGACAAACCCAATCTTCTGGAAGATCTTCAAAAGATGTACCTGCTTCAATTCCACCTACAGGATCTCCCTCTTCAGGATCATAAATGTACATACAAACTGTGCATTGATACTTTTGCATATTAAGTAGCTCCTCTCTAATTATATTTTTTTAATTACATAACTAATTATAAAACAAAAACAGCTTAAAAGTCAAGCCTTTAAGAGTTTATAATCTTTCAAAATAGTCTGGAGAATAAACCGATTTCAAGCCACTAAAACTAACTAATTGATCTGAAATTAAGGTTGCAATTAATAAAAATAACATTAAGTTATAATTATGAGTAAATTCTAAAATAATAAAAGTTGCAGTTAAGGGAGCTCTAATCACACCACTAATAACTGCTGCCATTCCAATTAAGGCATATAAAGCAGGATTGTTTTGACCAATTGGTAAAAATTGATAAAATAAATTACCAATGATAATCCCAGTTAAACTTCCCAATAATAAAGAAGGTGAAAATATTCCACCTGAACCACCAGAGCCTAAAGTTAAAGCTGTAGCAATAATCTTAAAAATCAAAAGCAAAAATAAAAAACTTAAACTAAAACTTGTTTGAGAAAATAAAGAAAAAACTATTCTAGTACCTGATCCCATAATTTGAGGAAGCTTAAAAGCAATAAAACCTAATAAAAGACCTCCCAAAGCAGGTTTAAAAATAATATTTATTTTTAAATTATCAAAAAGGTCTGAAATGAATTTTAAGCTATAAATAAAAATTATAGCAGAAATAGAAGCAGCGATTCCAATTAAGATTGCAAGCACAAAGTTATAAAAACCACCAACTTCTATTAAAACTAAATCTTTTAAAAAGTAATCTCTTCCACTCCAGCGGATAACCATTTCGGCTGCAATTGCACTAATTGAAACTAAGATGAGTCTATTTTTTTCAATTTTCTCAAACAATATTTCGATAACAAACATTATTCCACCTAAAGGGGCATGAAATAAACCAGCAATTCCAGCAGCAGCTCCACAACCTAAAAAAGTTTGGTAATCAAAAAGATCAAGTTTTAATTTGTAAGCAATTAAATCACCAATACCAGCACCAATTTCAACTATTGGACCAATTCTTCCCCCAGCTCCACCAGTCGCAATAGTAACTGCCGAGGCAAACCCCTCTGTTAATAAATCACGATAAGTTAAATGTCTTTCCTTTGTTTTAATTGAAGTTAAAATTGCTGGAATTCCATGACCTTTTGCTGTCATACTTCCATATTTGACTATTAAGCCAACAATCAAGCCACCTATAGCTGGTAAAAATATAAAACTCAAACGATTATAAATTGTCAGTTCTTGGACTGGATCAATAAAAAGTGAAGTGAAAAAATCTAATATATAATTATAAAATAAGGCTATAAAGCCAACAATAATTCCAATCATTAAAGCTAAAAATATTTTTAGATACTTATCTTTAATTAATCTAAGAACTGACAAAAATAGCCCCCCTTTTTTAATTTAAAGTTAAGCCTTTAATTTTTTAAACATCTATTGTTTGAGCTAATTCTGCATTATTAAAAATAAATTCTTTTCTTAAGGAAGCATTAGAACCCATTAAACGAGTAAAAATATCATCTGCTTCAATTTTATCATCTATTTCTACTTTTTGCAGAACTCTATTTTGAGGATCCATTGTTGTGGCCCACAGCTGTTCTGGATTCATTTCTCCCAGCCCTTTATAGCGCTGAAGTGAAAAGCTGCTATTTTCATTTTCTTTTCTAAAAGTTTCTAATGCTTGATCACTGTATAAATAATGACTTTTTTTCCTTTTAGTAACTTTATAAAGTGGTGGTTTGGCTAAATAGATATGACCATTTTCAATTAACTCTGGCATATAACGATAAAAAAGAGTTAAGATTAGAGTAGCTATATGAGCACCATCTACATCAGCATCAGTCATAATTACAATTTTATGATAGCGTAATTTTTCTAAGTTAAAATCCTCTCCAATTCCAGCTCCTAAAGCTGTAATTATTGCAGCAACTTCATTGTTATTTAAAATTTTATCAAGTCTTGCCCGTTCTACATTTAGAATTTTACCTTTTAATGGTAAAATAGCTTGGAACTTGCGTTCTCTTCCTTGTTTAGCAGAACCACCTGCAGAATCACCCTCAACTATAAAGAGTTCACTTTCTTCTGATTTTTTACTGCTGCAATCTGCTAATTTACCAGGTAATGAGTTAGAAGAAAGAGCTGTTTTTCTTTTAGTCAATTCGCGGGCTTTTTTAGAAGCCTTGCGTGCTCTAACTGCTTGCACAGCTTTATCAATTATTTTTTTAGCTAAATCAGGATTTGTATCAAAATAAAGACTTAGATATTGATATACTTCACTTTCTACTATGCTGCGAATCTCACTATTTCCCAATTTAGTTTTAGTTTGACCTTCAAATTGTGGTTCAGGTAATTTAACATTAATAACTGCTGTTATTCCTTCTCTTACATCTTTACCATTTAAAGAAGAAATTTTTGCTGGTAATTTATTATTATTTTTAGCAAAATTATTAACTGCTCTTGTTAGTGCAGTTTTAAAACCAGTTAAATGATAGCCTCCATCAATTGTATTAATATTATTCGCATAAGAAAAAATCCGTTCATTATAACCATCATTATATTGAACAGCAATTTCTACCTCATAATCATCAGGTTTTGATTCAAAATAAATAATATCATTATTTATTATATTTCGATCCTTATTTAGAAATTCAACAAAGGCTTTAATTCCACCATCATATTGAAATTCTTTTTCTACTACTTCTTCTCCCCGCTCATCTCTTAAAGAAAGAGTCAGTTCTTTATTTAAATAAGCTGATTCTTGTAAACGATGAGCAAGATTTTCAAATTTAAATTCTCGAGCTGTAAAAATTTCCGAATCTGGTTTAAAGCGAATTATAGTTCCACTTCGCTCAGTTTTACCGATTTTTTTTAGTTTATCAACAGGAGCTCCTTTTTTATAGTGCTGCTGATACTTATGTCCTTCCCAATGAGTAGTTATTTCTAATTCTGAAGATAAAGCATTTACAACTGAGACTCCAACTCCATGTAAACCTCCAGAAACTTTATAACTACTATTATTAAATTTACCACCTGCATGTAAAGTTGTTAATACTACTTGAACAGCAGGCAAACCAGTTTCTTGATGTGTATCTGCTGGTATACCACGTCCAAAATCTTCTACAGTTATTTCTTCTCCTTGATGAATAGTGACTTTAATTTGATCACCATTTCCAGCTAAAAATTCATCTATACTGTTATCTACAACTTCCCAGACAAGGTGATGTAAACCTTTAATACCTGTGCTTCCAATATACATTCCTGGTCTTTTACGAACTGCTTCCAGACCTTTAAGCACCTGTATCTGGTTAGCATTATAATCTTTATTTTCAAAAAGTGTTTCCATTAGTCTTCACCATCCTCGCTTTCTTATTATAACAAAGAGATCTTTAGAATGCCAGTCGATCAAGCTTTAAATTTGCAAATTCTATGATAAGGATGATATTATAAATTAGCAGAAAACGATTATTTGAGAGGAGATAGATAATGAAAGAAGAAATTTATCCAATTGCAATTGAAGATAAAATGAAAGATGCTTATTTGAATTATTCCTTAAGTGTAATCATCGGCAGAGCCCTGCCAGATGTGAGAGACGGTTTAAAACCTGTCCATAGAAGAATACTTTTTGCTGCCCGTGAATTAGGTTTGTTTCATAGTAAGGCACATAAAAAATCAGCTCGCTTAGTCGGTGAAGTTTTAGGTAAATTCCATCCTCATGGTGATAGTGCTGTTTATGATGCTATGGTTAGGATGGCCCAGGATTTTAATCAGCGTTACCAATTGATTGACGGTCAAGGTAACTTTGGCTCTATAGATGGTGACAGCGCTGCCGCCATGCGTTATACTGAAACTAAATTAACCGAAATAGCAGAAGCTCTTTTAGCTAATATTGATCAAAAAACTGTAAATTTTGTTGATAACTTTGATGGCAGTTTACAAGAACCAGAAGTCTTACCTTCTAAAATACCAAATTTATTAGTTAACGGTTCTAGTGGTATTGCTGTCGGGATGAGTACTTCTATTCCGCCTCATAACTTAGGTGAAGTTATAGATGCTTTAGTACACCTTTTAGATTACCCCAATGCAAGGCTTGAGACTATTATAAAAAATCATCTACCAGGACCTGACTTTCCAACTGGTGCTTCAATAATAGGTAATGATGGGATTAAAGCAGCTTATCAAAGTGGTAAAGGTAAAATAACTTTAAGAGCTAAAAGTAAAATTGAAAAGAAAAAAAGACATAAAAATTTAATTATTACTGAAATCCCATATCAAGTCAACAAATCTAAACTAATTGAAGAAATAGCTGAATTAGTTAATAAAGGAAAAATTTCTTCTGTTTCTGATTTGAGGGATGAATCTGATAAAAAGGGAATTAGAATTGTAATTGAATTAAAAGCTAATGCTGATCCAGAATTAACTTTAAATCGACTATATAAATATACAAATTTACAAAATAATTTTAGAATTAACCTGTTAGCAATTAATGATAAAAAACCAGTTGTGATGGGACTCTTAGAGATTTTGAATCATTTTTTAGATTTTAGAAAAGAAATTATCAAAAATCATAGTAAATATAATCTAACTAAAGCAGAAAACCGCTATCATATTTTAGAAGGATTAAAAAAAGCAATTGATCAACTAGATATAGTAATTGATGTAATTAGAAATTCTGAAGCTAAAAAAGAAGCTAAAGCTAAATTAGTTAAAAAACTTAAAATATCAGAAAGACAAGCTCAATCTATTTTAGAAATGCAATTACAACGTTTGGTTGGGATGGAATTTGAAAAATTAGAAGCAGAAAAAAAAGATTTAGCCCAAAAAATAAAATATTATAAAAATATTTTAAATAATGAAGAAGAATTAAAATCTGTTCTTAGAGCTGAGTTAAAAGAAATTAAAAAGAAATTTTCTGACCCTAGAAGAACAGATATTATTGCTGATGATAGTAAAGCTGAAATCACTAAAAATGACTTGATTAAAGAAAAAAAAGCTATTATTTCTCTTTCCTATCGGGGAATTATTAAAAGAAATGATGAATACAAAAATTTAAGAACTGCTAAAAATGATTATTTAATTTCTACAGTTGGAGGATCATCTTTAGATCAACTTTTATTTTTTAGTAACCAAGGTGAAGTTTATAACTTACAAGTCCATAATATTGAAGAACACCATGGTCTAGCTACTGGTGAAAATTTAAGTAAATACTTACAAATCCCGATTAATGAAAGCATTATTGATCTTAATATTTTGAGTAAAAATAAAGCTAAAACTAAAAATAAATATTATACTTTTGTTACTGAGAATGGATTAATTAAAAGAACAGAAGTTGATGAATATCGAACTAATTATAGTCATATTAGGGCTATTAAATTAGATGAAGATCAATTAGTAAATGTTGAAAAAACAGATGAAGCAAGTGACTTAATAGTAATTAGTAAAAAAGGTTATTTAATTAGATTTAAAGGGAGTAGTTTTTCAACTACGGGCCGGAATACTCTAGGAAGTAGAGCAATTAATTTAATTAAAAATGATAAAGTGCTTTATTTTAGCACTTTTGAAAATAATAGTTTTATAATTTCTATCTCTGAAAATGGGAGAGCAAATAAAATAAAACTAAGTGAATTCGAAACTCAAAAAAGAAACGGTAAAGGGAATAGAATATTTTCTAATAAAAGCTACAAACTAGCAGGAGCTGTTAAGGCTAAAGCAGGAGATAAAATTTTAATTGCTGCTAAAAATGGAGAAATATATGAAATTGAAGTAGATCAAATACCAGAAACCTCTCCAGCAGGAAATATGTATCAAATAACTAAAGAACTTGATTTTGAAAAAATAACTACAGTCAAAAAAATTATTGCTACTAATTAAAATATATTTAGACTTTAATTTAAATAAAAAAAGCCTCAGATCAGTTTTAAATAACTAATCTGAGGTATTTTTATTTTAGAAAAACATGATTTCCAATTTTAACCATCTTTTTTCTTTTGGCAAAAAAGGACTGATTTTTTGCTGTTCGAGGATTATAAAAATACAAACTACCTCGACTAGGGTCTTCACCTTCAACTGCAGCATAAGCAGCTTTATAAGCTTCACTGCTTGGCTTTAAATTAATCATCCCATTTCGAACTGGAGTAAATTGTCCAGGTTGATAAACTACATCTTTAATTGTGTTGGGAAATGAAGGGTGATAAACCCTATTAATAATAACAGCTCCCACAGCTACCTTACCCCGATAACTTTCTCCTCGAGCTTCAGCATTAATAATACTAGCTAAAACTTCCATTTCTTTTGAACTAAAATCACGATAGCTATAAAAATCATCACTATCAACTTTAGTTTTATCATTATCACTACCTAAAACAATAAATAAAAACATTAAACCTAAGCCAGTATAAATATCATCTTTTTCGATAGAAGCTGCTCTAGCTGTAGGAACAGAGCTAATATAGGGTAAAAACACCATATTAGTTATCATAATTAAAGTTAATAATATAATTGTTTTTTTAAAATTAAGCTGCTGCATAGATCTCTCCTTATATATTATACTAAATTATATGGATTAGTATTTTTATTTGTTTTGAATTAGTTTATTATAAAATTAAAGCTAATAAAGCTAAGCCACCAAGAATATAACCTGTATTTGTAGAATCACTTTTGCTTTCGTTTTTACTTATTTCAGATTTTTCAGCTTCTAATTTTTCAATTCTATTTTCTAATTCATTAATTTTAGTCATATTAATACTTTGACTATCTTCAATTTCTTGCATTTTTTGTCCAGAAAGACCTTCTTTTTTAATTGAATTAAGATCACTTTCTAGGCTATTAATTTGAGCTTGGATTTCATTTACACTTGCTTCTAAATTAGATACTTTGTTAACATCTTCCTTCATTTCAGCTAATTCAACATTAATATTAGAAATGTCTTCATTTTGAATTTGATTTGTATCTTCTATTTTATTTAATTTTTCTTCAAAATCTTTTTGTCTTTGAGCAACTGTAACTAATTCATCTCTAAATTCTAAAGATAATTCTCTAATAACATCAACATCTTCTTCTGATAATTTTTGGCTTGAATTAGAACCAACTGTATTGTCTAAAATATTTGCTACTATTTCGGCCATTTCATATCTAGTTAGTTCTTTTTCCCCATTAAAATCTTCGCCTGAATAAAGACTTAAATAACCTTTATCAGCTAAACTTTGAACACTATCATAAGCCCAATGATCCCTTGGTACATCATTAAATTGTTGTGCAAATACCCCACTAGTAAAAATCAAAATCAGTAAAACAGTTATACTTAAAATACTTTTTTTATTAAACATTAATTTTCCTCCTCTAAAATATTTTTAATTTTAATTTTAAATTCTTTATTATCACTATTTAAAGCCTTTAATTTATTTAAACTTAAATTACTTATTTTATCATTTTTCATTTTAAAATGAACAGTTGCTATCACACCATTAGAACGAGAAAATGGTAATTCTTGTTTAAAAATAACTTTCCCTTTTTCTGATCTATCAGGTCTATTAAATGGTAATAAATTATTATCTCCAACAAAAAAATCTCCTCTTGAAACATGAGTTAATAATAAATTATCACTATTATAATTTAACTCAAAACTTAACTTTTCTGCTTCAGCTATATTAGCAGCAACTATATCTACAGCTAAATAATCTTCATCAACTTGTCCCTTAGTTTCTCTTAACAAAATTAGAGGATTTAATTCAGGTAAGTTAATTTCTTCTACAATTGTTTTTTGATAGTCATTTATACCTGTTACCTTAAGTGCAAAGGGTAAAGTACCATCAACTCGTAAAGCTTCTATTGCCCAGTTTATATCTATATTTTCTCCATTTTTGAGCATCCCTAAATTTTTCTTAGTTTTTTCACTACTTGCAGGCACTAAACCTGGAGGCAAAATTAATTCTGCTTCGACTCCATATAAAGAAGTTTCACCGGAATTACTTATTTGAGCTTGAACTCTAAAGGGATTAGGTTCTAATTGACCATCAACTGATTCTACATTTTCCATTAATTCTATTTTGGCATTTAAGACTGGTGGCCCTAAAAACTTAACTTTTCTTTCAACTTGATTAGAGTCTGTATTTTCTGCATCAACTATTACTCGATATGTCATCTCTTCTGGTAAATTATCTTGATTTAAAGCTTTTACATTCCAAGTTATCTGGGAAATATCTTCAGCTTTCATATTCCCTAAATTTTTAGTCTTATTTTCAACTTCAAAACCAGCTGGTAATTCAATTTTAATTTCTACATTACGAGCCTCAATTTCAGATGTGTTTTCTAAATACGCAACAACTGGAAAACTTTGATTATTCTTATCTAAAGTTACCTCAGCAGCTGAAGTTACTCCTAAGGACAAAATTCCGGGAACAATTGTAATTCCTCCAAGACCATATTTAGTTATATAAGTGTTTGTTTCCCCAGGCTCAATTTTTTCAGGAACCCAGTACATTGCCATTGCGCTGTCAACTTCATACTCACCTTTACGAATAAATTCTTGGCCAGGATTAAAATCAAAATCCCAAACTCCATCTGCTAAACTACCCCAATCAGAAAAATAAACTTTATCAGGCTTACTAACATCAGGTCCAATAAAGGAACCTTGAGAAGTAACTTGAGGATTTGATATACTATCAAAAGCCTGCCAAAAATCATCTAATTGTTTAGCATAATATAATTTATCAGAATCAATAGTATCTTCACCTAACCTAAAAGGGGCTCCATCATTTTGACCTAACATAGTATCTAACATAACTCTCAGACCAACTTTTTCTTCTTTTTCACCTTCATTAATAATTCTATACTGAATTTGAGCACTATCAGCAAGTCCAGTTGTAGAACTTTTGACTATTGATAAAATTTGTTCCACTATAATTTTATCAAAACGAATTTTAGTAATTATTTGATTATCTTTTACAGTCGGTTCTTGAATTATTTTACCATATTTTGCTTCTGCTCCAGCTCTTCTTTTAGTTTTACCTCCAAATACATATTTTTCACCATTAATCCAGAGGGAAGTATAAGAAGTCCAAGGGTTTGGTCTACCATAAATTAGTGGTTTATTATCATCATTTTCCCGAGCAGGAGCACCACCGGTTGTTTCAACTGCAAATCTTCCCTGTGAGTTTTCATTTTTATTAACTACAATTACTATATATTCATTTCCAAAACGAAGATTATTATTTTCATCTACATTTTCAAAAAAATCAGATTCAGCAGCCGTTTTAAGGCTAAAAATCATAATTATAGATAAAACAATAAATATTACTTTTTTAAATTTAGTCATTAATCTTATTCACCTCCAGACATAAATTCTACTTGGCCAATTTGCACATCTACTTGAGTATTATCAGCTTGATCTAAATAATATTTAATGGAAACTTCAATTTGATAAGGTTTTTGATATTGTTTAAATTCCCAACCATGTTTTAAAGTCAGTTGAGCAACTCGATCCATTGAATCATGACCTGAAGACTCTAAAACTTCAATTTCAACAACTTCTCCAGTCTCAGAAATTTCTACCATTAGATCAACTGTACCTTCAGAACGACTACCAACTAAATCTTTAGGAAAAGCTGGTGGTTCAATTAAGCCAATTAAATCACCAGCTGTTGGTGGTTTCGGCTTAGTCTTTTCTTTAACTTCAGCTTCTGCTTTCTCTGTAGTTTCAGTCTTAGAATTAGAAGCGTCTTTTTTATTTGCATCCACTTTCTTTTCTATCTTTTCATTTTCAGTATTAGAAGCTTCATTTTCTTCTACTGCTTGATCTTTAACTTGATTTTTTTCTACTTCTATTTCAATTTCACTATTACTATCCTCACTTGTTATTAAATCTGATTCAGATTTTACTTCACTTTCTTTTTTTATTTCTAAATCTTTTTCAATTATATCTTTTTCAATTTTGGTTTCTTTTTTGTTTTCTACTTTTTCTTCTTTATTTTCCACTATAGTTTCTTCTTTTAGCTCAGTTTTTACTTTGGTTTTTTCTTCTACTTTTGGTTCTACTTCTTTTTCTTTTTGAGCAACTTCTTTTTCACTTTCAACCTCTGGATTTGTCTTTTCATCTTGCTCATCTTTTTTCTTTTCAGTTAGTTCTTCTTTATTCTCTCTAGGTTCTTTAATTTCTTCTTTTTCTTCGGTTTCTATTGCTTGGGCTTGATAATCAACTAGCTGAATATAGCCATAATCATCTAGTTCACTTTCACTTTGAGCACTTCCATGTAAAAAACCTAAAGGAAGAAAATACAAAATTAAAAGATGGATGATTATAGACAAACTAATATAAATCAATAATTTTTTATCATTGTTATTATTTGGCATAAATTCACCATCCTATTAACTACCTTCTTTATCTGCTGCTAGAGCTAATCTAGTAATTCCAACATTACGCATGCCATCCATCAAAGAAACAACATTTTCATAACGTGTATTTTTATCTGCACTAATTACAATTGTTAGATTGGACTTTTCTTTATTTACAATTTTTGCCTCAGAAATAATCTGTTTAAGTCCTAAAGCTTGATCTTCATAATAATAATTACCATCTGAATCTATATTTATAATAAAATTTTCTGATTTTTGTTCAGTAGCTGTTACAGCTTTTGGTAACTGCATTTCTATTCCTTCAGGAGTTGTTCTAAAGGTAGTAAATAACATAAAAAATACTAAAAGAAAAAATATAACATCAATCATTGGAATGATATTGATTGAACTTTTTTTCTTAAGAGTAGTTTTGAACATCACTGTCACCTCTATTATTGCTGACAACATCAACAATCTCGACTAAACTTAAATTCATCTGATGAGCTCTTTTTTCAACTTTATGAGCAAAATAAGAATAAAATATGGCAGTCGGAATAGCTATAATTAGTCCTAAAGCTGTACTAATTAGGGCTGCAGCAATTCCAGAACTGATTTGAGCTGGATTAGCTGCTCCAGCTGCTGTACCCAAAATATTAAAACTACTAATGATTCCAATTACAGTTCCCAATAAACCTAATAAGGGGGAAATCATTGCTACAACATCTAAAATTGGAAGATGTCTTTCCATTTTTTTAATTTCATCTTCTCCTACTGCTTTTAAAACTTCTCTTAAACGAGAAGGGTCTTCACTATTATGTGCTAAAGCAGCTGATAATAATTTAGCATTTGTACCTGTTTTACCCTTTAATTCATTTAAAGCACTTAAGATATCGCCTTCTTCTACTAAAATTTCAATTCTTTTGATTAATCTAGAATTACTATCATTATGTCGATAAAAGAAAATTGCTTTTTCTATAATAACTGCCAAACTAAAAACTGATGCAAATAAAAGTGGAATAGTCATCGGTCCACCTAGTGTCAATAAATTCCAAATACGATTAAAATCCAATCAAATCACTCCTCTTAAATCTAAGATTAAATAAATTTTTTTAATATTTAAATTCAAATTAAATTAAACTAACAGATTACTAAATTATGTTTTTAAAGCTGGTAATTTTAATTTAAAAATAGTACCCTGCTGCTCATTACTTTGAGCTTTAATTTTACCGTTATGTGCTTCTACTAATTCTTTCACAACTGCCAATCCAATACCTGAACCTTGATTTTTAGAATTACGTGACTGGTCTGTTCTATAAAACCTTTCAAATATATATGGTAAATCTTTAGCTTTTATCCCCAAACCAGTATCTTTAAAATTAATTATCAAATAATCTTTTTCTTTTTTAGCTTCAATTATTATTTTGCCATTTTGTTTATTATATTTAATTGCATTTTCTATTATATTGTCGACTATTTGAAATAAACTATCTTGATCCCCATTTAAATAAAGCTCTGAGTCTAAATTAAGTTTAAGCTCAATATTTTTATCTTTAATTGATTTTGAAAAATGTTTTAAAACCTTTTTTATGATCGGTTTTAAATTAATTTTTTCTTTTTTTAGATTAAAAACTTTATTTTGGGCATTAGCAAAATCATTTAGATTTTCAACTAACTTTGTAATCCTTTTAGTTTCTTCTTGCATTTCTTTAATTGTTGCTAAATCTGCTTTTAATTTCCCATCTTCTATAGCTTCTAAATATCCACTGAGTGTTGTGAGTGGAGTTCTTAGCTCATGAGCTAAATCAGAAGTGGATTCTTTTCTTATTTTATCTAATTTTTTTAATTTTTTTGTCATTAAATTAAAAGCTTCTATTAATTCAGTTAATTCATCTTGACCTTTGGCTTCTATCTTTTCTTTATAATCCCCTTGAGCAACTGCTAAAGCAGCATTTTTAAGCTTAATTAAGGGAGTAGTTATTTTTTTAGAAATAATAAAGGATAGAATTATTATTAAAAAAATTACTATAGCAGCACTAAATATTATTGCTTGATATATATTTTTTTTAAAATAATTATAGATTTCAGAATCTAACTGATTTTTAGCCGCCAATTCTTTCCAATATAAAGTGAATATTTTTCTACCATCTGAATATATTAGTTCTTTTTTATTTCGACCTGGAAAATCATCAGGCAATTGATTCATCATGCGTAAATGTGAACTATTCATTCCCATATTTCCCATCATATTAGACATATGACGACTTTGATTAGAAAAATAAATGAAATTTCCTTTTTCATCTTGCAGCCAAATTGGAATTTTATTAGTTCTACTAAAATTCTTAACTAATGATCTAACTTCTTTAAAATCATTTTTAGCAGCTGCCTCTGTAATTAATTCTGCTAATTCTTGAATACTTTTTTCACGCTGCAGATTTATAAAATCATCAAATTTTTCTCCAATTGAAAAATTAATAAAAAGACCAACTAAAAATAAAGATAAAATAATTAATAATAGAAATATAATAAATATTTTTTTACCTAATTTAGACATTAAAGATCACCTATAAACTTATACCCAGCTCCATAGACTGTAATTATATATTGATCTTTTTCTAATTTCATTTTTTTTCTTATATTTTTAATATGAGCATCTATAGTTCTATCAAATCCACTAAACTCCAGTCCCATCACAATATCTGCTAATTGTTCCCGACTTAAAACTTGATTTGCATTATTAATTAAGGCCATTAAAATTTTGAATTCTGTAGTTGTGAGTTCACAATCAAGATCATCTTTTGTGACAATCATTTTTTCAGGGAATATCTTATATTCTCCTTTATTTAAGGCGATGACATTGGCTTTTTTAACATTTTGACTGCGTCTTAAAAGTGCTTTGACACGCACTAATAATTCTCGAGGACTAAAAGGCTTTGTTAAATAATCATCTGCACCATAATTAAAACCAGCTATTTTATGTTCTTCACTACTTTTAGCAGTTAACATAATAATTGGAATATCAGAGATTTGTCTTATATTTTGACAAACTTCTTCTCCACTTATTTTAGGTAACATTAAATCTAAAATAATTAAATCAAAATTATTATTTTTAAATAGAGATAATGCTTTTTTTCCATTTGCAGCTTCTTTTAATTTATATTCTTCTGCTAAATAGCTTTTAATTAATTTCCTTATTTTAGCTTCATCTTCAACAATTAATATTTTTTCCATTTTAGCACCTCAAATTTATAGGGCTTGACCAACTTATTTATTCCTAACTATTATCTATTATATAACTTAAATGTGTCATAACACAAGTTAAAATAAGATTAAAAGTAAAAAAATCTGTCTGCCAGCTGGCAAACAGATAAAATTTCTATCTTGGTTCTACAATTAATTTAATCGCAGTCCTTTCTTCTCCTTCAATCTCTATATCAGTAAAGGCTGGTATACAGATTAAATCAACCCCACTAGGAGCTACAAAACCTCTTGCAATTGCTACAGCTTTCACCCCTTGGTTAATGGCCCCTGCACCAATAGCCTGCAGTTCTGCCTTACCTTCTTCTCTTAAAACACCAGCTAAAGCTCCAGCTACTTTATTTGGACTTGAATTTGATGATACTTTTAAAATTTCCATTTTTGTCTATTACCTCCCTATATGAATAAAATATCACATATGCTTATATAATACATATTAGACATCAATGAAATAAATTCCTGCTTTTTGAACAAATTATTAGAGATTATTTTTATTAATTGTTTCAATTGCTGTAGCTTGATTATTTTTGTTTCCAATTTTAACTAAAACAGCTTCTAATTTAACTTCACCAGTTGCTACTTCATATCGAACTGGAAGTGAGTCTTTCATTTTTTGGACCATTTTATCAGCTTTCATACCTAAAATAGAATCAACCGCTCCTGTTAAACCTGCATCAGTAATATAAGCTGTTTTTTGAGGCAAAATTTGAGCATCATTTGTTTGAACATGGGTATGAGTCCCAATAACTGCAGTGACCATTCCATCAACAGCTCTAGCAAAGGCCATTTTTTCTCCTGTTGCTTCTGCATGAAAATCAACTAAAATAATATCTGAATCTCTAATTTGAGGATAAAGCTCTATAAATTTATGATAAGGTGAATCACAACTTTGCATAAATACTTGACCAATTAAATTTATTATAGTAACTTTTTTAGAATTAATTTCTATAGTTTTCCAACCTTGGCCTGGATTATTTTCAGGAAAATTTAAAGGGCGAATCAAATTATCTTTTTCATCAATAAATTTAAAAATATCTTTGTTATCCCAAGTATGATTTCCCATCGTAAAAAAATCTATACCATAGTCAACTAGTTCTTTAGCCACTTTTTTAGTTATACCAAAACCACCAGCTGAATTTTCACCATTTGCAATTATAAAATCTACTTTATTTTCTTTTTTTATTTTATCTAAAAAAAGTCTAACAGCTCGTCTACCTGCTCTTCCTACAATATCACCTATAAATAAAATATTCATTTTAGATCTCCCACTTTATATAATAAATTTATAAAAGGCTCCTCAAAGAGGAGCCTATTAATTTCAAAATTAGTTATTTTTTATTTAGCATAATCTACTACTCTTGTTTCCCGAATAATTACAACTTTAATTTGTCCCGGATAGTCAAGATTATTTTCAATTTTCTTAGTAATATCTCTAACCATTTTGGTACTTGTAACATCATTAATTTTATCGGGTTCAACCATGATTCTAATTTCTCTTCCTGCTTGGATAGCATAAGCCTTTTCGACACCTTCAAAAGACTCACCAATTTCTTCTAATTCTTCAAGTCTCTTAATATAAGAATCTAAGGTCTCTTTTCTAGCTCCAGGTCTTGCGGCTGAAATAGCATCAGCAGCTGCAACTAAAACAGCTTCAACTGACTTAAATTCAACATCATTATGATGAGCTTCAATAGTATGAATAACTTTTTCACTTTCACCATGTTTTCTAGCTGTATCAACACCTAAATTAACATGGGTACCTTCCATATCATGATCTATTGCTTTACCAATATCATGTAGCAGTCCACCCCTTCTTGCAAGAGTAACATCTGCTCCTAATTCTGCTGCCATAATGCTTGCTAAATAGGAAACTTCTATAGAATGTTGTAATACATTCTGACCATAGCTAGTTCTAAATTTAAGTCTTCCAAGTAATTGAACTAATTCAGAATCTAAACCATGAACACCTGAATCAAAAGTTGCCTGTTCTCCTATTTCCTTAATATGCTGGTCTAATTCTTTTTCAGCTTTTTCAACCATTTCTTCAATTCTAGCTGGATGAATTCTACCATCAATAATTAATTTTTCTAAAGCAATTCTGGCAATTTCTCTTCTAATTGGATCAAAACCAGAAATCACAACTGCCTCAGGAGTATCATCAATAATTAAATCAATTCCTGTTAAGCTTTCTAAAGTCCTAATATTTCTACCTTCACGTCCAATGATTCTTCCCTTCATATCATCATTTGGAAGATTAACTACAGAGACTGTAGATTCTGTAACATGGTCTGCTGCAGATCTTTGGATAGCAAGTGAAATAATTTCTCTAGCTTTTTTCTCAGACTTTTCTTTTGCTTCAGCTTCTTTTGCTTTAATCATTTTTGCATACTCATGATCTAGCTCAGATTCAACTTTATTTAATAAATAATCTTTAGCTTCTTTTTCAGAAAAGCTTGCTATCATTTCTAATTTTTCTTTTTGCTCTTTTTTCATTTTTTCAATTTTCTCTTCAGCTTTATTTAGATTATTATCTCGATCTTTTAAACTTTGTTCTTTTCTGTCTAGATTTTCAGATTTACGATCAAGATTTTCTTCTTTACGCATTAATCTATTTTCTAATTTTTGTAATTCATCTCTTCGCTTTTGACATTCTTTATTAGCCTCTTCACGAATTTGATGAGCATTTTCTTTAGCTTCCAGAGTAATTTCTTTTTTCTTTGCCTTGGCATCCCTTACTGCATCTTTGAGTATTTTATCTGCTTCTTCTTCAGCAGATTGCATCCGTGCTTTTGCAATATATTTTCTCGTTAAATACCCGATTACAATTCCGAGAGGTAGGGCTATTATAAAATAAAATACACCTCCAGTAATAATATTCACCCCCTGTTCTATATTCAATTTTTAATTTTATATTTACATTTCTAATAATATTTTAACTTTTTTCAATCTAGATGTCAAGAAAAGCCGACAATTTGGTAAATAAAGTAAAAAGCCTGCTTATAGCAGACTTTTACTTATCTGTTACTTGATAAACTAAATTATAACTAAAACCTTTGTTAGCTAAATAATTTTTTAATTTATAACTAGAACTATCTTCTTTTTTGCGGCGTCTTAACCATTTAGTCATTAGATATTCTGCCATTTTTAATTCATCTTCTTGACTTAAATACTGATTTAAAGCAGTATTAATTATTCTCTGATTAACACCTTTATTTTTTAATTCTTTATAAATTAATTTTCGTCCGCGTGGATGATGGTTTTTTCTGGATCTAATCCACATTTCAGCAAAACGCTCTTCATTTAAATAATCATTTTCTAAAAGATAATCAACTACTGCTTTAATAACTTCTTCAGTAAAATCTTTTTTTCTTAAACGATCTTCAATTTCTTTGATTGTTCTTTCTCTATAACTTAATAATTTAAAAGCTTTATTTCTTGCTTTTGAAAATTCTTTTTTATTTGTTTGATCCATGGAGAATTATTCCTTCTCCTCTGCTTTTTCAGCTTCTTTTTTATCTTCTTCAATTTCTCCTTCTTTTAGACCAATTTTAATTCTAATTTTATCATCAATTTCTTCCATTATTTCTGGATTATCTTGTAAAAACTCTTTCGAATTTTGTCTACCTTGGCCTAAACGAACATCTCCATAAGAATACCAGGATCCAGCTCTATCTACAATTCCTGTTTCTTCTCCTAAGTCAATGATACAACCTGATTGAGAAATACCAGTTCCATACATTATATCAAATTGACAATTTCTAAATGGAGCTGCCACCTTATTTTTTACAACTTTTACCTTAGCTGTACTTCCAATTAATTTATCTCCATCTTTAATTGTTTGTGACCTTCTCATTTCTATTCTAACAGAAGAATAGAACTTAAGTGCTCTTCCTCCAGGAGTAGTTTCAGGATTACCAAACATTACTCCAATTTTTTCTCTAATTTGATTAATGAAAATAACTGCTGCTTTGGATTTACTAATTGCTCCAGATAATTTACGCATAGCCTGTGACATTAAGCGTGCTTGTAAACCCATATGAGAATCACCCATATCACCTTCTAATTCTGCTTTAGGTACTAAAGCTGCAACTGAGTCAATAACTACTAAATCAACTGCATTACTGCGAACAAGAGCTTCTCCAATTTCCAAAGCCTCTTCTCCACTATCAGGCTGTGAAATTAACAAATTATCAATATTTACTCCTAAATTTTTGGCATATTTAGGATCTAAAGCATGTTCAGCATCAATAAAAGCTGCAATTCCATCTAATTTTTGAGCTTCTGCAATGATATGGAGAGCTAAAGTAGTTTTACCAGATGATTCATTACCATATAACTCAATTATTCTTCCTTTAGGAATACCACCTATACCTAAAGCTAAATCTAAGGGTAAAGCACCTGTAGGAATTGCTTCTACATTTAACTTTTGTGAATCTCCAAGTCGCATAATTGATCCTTTACCAAACTGTTTTTCAATTCTTTTTACCGCTTTATCAAGCGCTTTTTCTTTATCACTAGTTGCCAAATTTATCGTCCTCCTAAAGTTTATTTTAACTGCAATTTTTGTCTTTGTTTATATTATAGAACAGATGTTTAATAATTGCAAGAATATTTTCTATTAATTGGTAAATATTTAAAAATATTCTTTTATTTAAATGAGTTATACTAAATATTTTTATCTAAATTTAAATCTGCTTCTATTTGTTCTAAAAACTCTCTTGCTTTTGGATAATTATTATCAAGATGAAGAGCTTTTTTTATTTCTGCTCTTGCAGCCTCTAACATTTCCGCTTGATAATAAGCCTTAGCTAAATAGTAACGACTTGCTGCATGATCTTTGTTTTTTTCTACTGCTATAGAAAAAGAAGAAATAGCTCGATAATAATCTTTTTCTTTTAAATAAATTTTACCTTCTGCTAAATATGCTTCTACATAATTTGGATTATATTTTAAAGCTTGATTATAATTACTTAAAGCTAAATTTAATCTTCCCTGCTCTACTTCTACTTCTGCTAATAAAAAATAACCATAATAAGAGTTGTTATTTAATTCAATTGCTTTTTTTAAATATTTTTCAGCTTCATTATAATTTTGAAGTTCAAAATAACTTTCAGCTAAGCCAATATAATAGGGAGTAAAATCAGCTTTTTGGTTTATACCCTTTTTAAAGGTTAAAATAGCTGCTTTGTTATTATTTGTTTTTTGATACAGTTTAGCTAAGTTTAAATATAATGAAGACTCAGAGTCATTCAATTTTAAAGCATTTTCATAATAATTAATTGCTTTTTTAAATTTTTTATTTTGCTCTTTTATTTTTGCTAAAGCTAAATAATCAGAAGCTTGAGCTTTAACTTCTATTATTTCTTTATACAACTTTTCTGCTTTTTTAAATTTATTATTTTCTAAATATCCATAGGCTAAATCACGTTTAAATTCAATTTGATTAATTCCTAAATCATTAGCCTTTTTTAAATATTCTAAGGCCATTTTGAAATCAGCACTATCATATTGATTTTTTTGATTTAAATATAATTTTGCTATTTCCCAATTTAAATTAGCACTTTGATAACCTATTTGATCCATTTGCTTTAAATAATTAACAGCTTTAGCTATTTGATTACGGTAAATTGCTGTTTTAGTAGAATAATAAAGAGAACTAAATTCTAAACCAGAATCCAAATTATCATTTGCTAAAAGTTTAATAAATTTTTGTTCTGCTAAAGCATAATTTTCTGCCTTATAATCTTTTAAGCCACTCAAAAAAAGTTGATTTAAATTTTTAGAATTTAAATCGCTATTTTCAGCAGCTAAAACTGAATTAGAAAGAGATATTAAGAATAAAGAAATTACTATTAAATACATTAGTTTTTTAAGCATTTAAATCATTCCTCTTTTGAGCAATCAGCTTATATAATTCAAATAATGCAATTTGGGAAGCATAAAATGTATTAGCAGCACGGCCATAATTTTTTTCAATTTTAAAAGTTTTGCTTTGACCTTGATAAAAAATACTAATAAACATTATCCCTGCTTTTTGATCAGCATGAGCAGCTGGACCAGCAGCTCCAGAACTTGCAAGAGCTAGATCTGAACTAAAAATATTTGCTGCACTAACCGCCATTGCTTCAACACATTCTTGACTAACTACACCATATTTTTTAAGGAAACTTTGTTTAAGCTTTAATAATTTTTCTTTTATTTCTTGATTATAAGCTACAATGGAGCCTAAAAAATATTCTGAACTTCCAGGCAGCTTAGTTAATCTTTTAGCCAATAATCCTCCAGTAAATGATTCTGCTGTTGCCACTTTTAATTTTTTCTTGATTAATATTTTTTTTATTTTAGCTTCAAGACTTTCATTATCTTCTCCATAAATAAAACAACTAAATTCTTTTTTTAATTTATTCCTGGCTTTATTAACAATTTCATTTTTTTGCTTAAAACTTTTTTGAGATGCAGAATTAACTTTAATTCTAAGTTTAACTTCAGCTTGTCCAGCTTGATAACTAATTTCTAATGCTGGATTTAAAGCTAAATTTTCAACTTTTGCAGCTAAATTTGCTTCTCCAATCCCAATGAAATTTAATTCTTTAACTAAAAATTTGTTTTGACTTAAACTTTTTAAATCAGAAATAATTTTTTCTCTAAAAAGATATTTCAACTCTGAAGGAACACCTGGTAATAAATAAAAACAATTATTTTTATTTTTTAATTTTAGAGCAGGAGCTGTACCAAAATTATTATTAATCACTTTAGCCCCTTGAGGAATATAAGCTTGAGATAAATTATTTTGATTTAAGTTTGAGCTTTTAAATATTTTAGTTAAATTTTTCTCAATTTTTGTTGAATACTCTAATTCTAAGTCTAAGGCTTCTGCAAAAGCATTTTTAGTTTGATCATCTTTAGTTGGCCCTAAACCACCTGTTATAAAAATTAAATCAGCTATTTTAGCTGCTCTCAATATACTTTCTTTTATAGTTTCTTTTTGATCTCCACAAATAAATATATTTTGATTTTCAAAACCTAACTCAGTTAAATTTCTGGCTAAAAATCTTGAATTTATATCTTGAACAAAACCTCTAATTAATTCAGAACCTGTTGCAACAATTGCTGTTTTCAATATTTACTCACCTCAAACTAATTATATCAGTTCAAAAACAAAAAATCGACCTGATTAAGGTCGATTAAATTAGAATCTAATTAAAATTATTAAATTAAAAATAAAATTACTTTTAAAATGATTAAAGATATTAATCCAGCTAAGATATCATCTAACATAACTCCCCAGCCTGAAGGTAAATTTTGAACTTTATCTATTAACCATGGTTTAGTAATATCAAAAATTCTAAAGAGAATAAAACCACTAATTAAAATTGGAAGAGTCAATTCTAAACTAAAAAAAACTAATAATTGACCTGCCATCTCATCAATTACTATTTTACTATCATCTTTGATTCCAGTTTGCTTTTCTTCAAAATTAGAAATTGCAATTCCACCTAAACAAAGTGCTGATAGCAAATATATATTATTTAAGTTAGGAAAGAAAAAAAGCAGTAATACTGTTAAAAGTGAACCCCAAGTTCCAGGTGCTACTGGAAGATAACCACTATAAAAGCCAGTTGCTAAAAAATTATTTATTTTTTTTAACATAAATTCCTCCTAAGAATAATCAACATCTGCTCCAGCAAAATAAGTATAGCCTGAATAAATAGTAATAATGACTGTTAGCCAGATTAAAGTTTCTGTTAATAAAACTGGTAAATCAAAAATTAAAGGATTAATTATTAAAACAATAGCTGTTAACATCTGAATAGTTGTTTTAGTTTTACCCCAAATATTAGCTGCAATCACAGATCCTTGATCTGCTGCTACAACTCTTAAACCTGTTACAGCCAATTCTCTAGTAATAATAATCAACAAAGGCCAGATTGATAAAACATCTAGTTTAACAAAAGCTGTAAAAACTCCAATAATTAATAATTTATCTGCTAGAGGATCAAGAATTTTACCTAAAGTAGTAATCAAATTATGTTTACGAGCATATTGACCATCATATTTATCTGTTAAAGCAGCTAAAACAAAAACTAAAAGAGCTCCAATACTAGCAGCAAAAGAATTAACTAAAAGTAAATAAATTATAACTGGGACCAATAAAATTCTTAAAAATGATAATTTATTTGGCAGATTCATCCTCTATCTCTCCTATTAGATCATAATGGAAGGCTTCTTTTATTTCAGCCTGATAAATTTCTCCAATTTCTAATTTTTGCTTTTTAATTGGAATATAAATTTGATTATCAATTTCTGGTGAATCATAGCGAGAACGAGCTAAATAATTTTCTTGATCATAATCTTCAATAATAACTTCAAGCTTACGACCAATTAGTTCTTTGTTTTTAGCTAAAGAAATTTCCTGCTGTAATTGCATAATTTCTTCTTTTCTTTCGGCTTTGACAGCTGCAGGAACTCGATTATCTAGCTTGTAAGCAGCAGTTCCTTCTTCTCTGGAAAACTCAAAAGCTCCTAAACGATCAAACTTATATTTTTTTATGAATTTTTTTAAGTTTTCAAAATCTGATTCAGTTTCACCAGGAAAACCTGTAATCAAAGAAGTTCTTAATTTAGCATCAGGTATTTTATTTCTAATCTTATTTATAATATTAGCGATATCTTCTTGATTTCCTTTACGATTCATTAATTTTCTTATTTTTTTAGAAGAATGTTGAATTGGCAAATCAAAATAATTACAAATTTTTTCTTCTTCAGCAAAAACATCTATTATTTCATCTGTTATAAATTCTGGATAACTATATAAAACTCTAATCCACTTAAGCTCTTCAATTTCTGCTAATTTTTTTAACAGAGGTGCTAAGGCTGATCTTTCATAGATATCAACTCCATATTGAGTTGTATCTTGAGCAATTATAATTAATTCTTTAATCCCACTTTCTGCAATTTCCTTAGCTTCTGCAACAATATCAGCTATTGACCTGCTTTTAATTGGTCCTCTAATTTGAGGTATACTACAATAAGTACAATTGTTATTACAACCTTCTGCAATCTTTAAATAAGCATAGACATTATTATCTAATTCACGTGGTAAAGAAGAACTATAATCAAAACCAGCTTTTGTTATTCCACCAGTTTCTATTCCAGCTAATGTTTCTTTAATAACATCTACTATTTGATCAAAATTAGATGTACCTAAAATAGCATCAATTTCGGGAATATCTTTTTTTAATTCTTCACTATAACGCTGAGTTAAACATCCTGTAACTATAACTGACTTACAATTATACTCTTTTTTATACTCTAAAGCAGTTAAGATAGTTTCTATGGACTCTTCTTTGGCATCTTGAATAAAACCACAAGTATTAATTATAATTACTTCGGCTTCTTTAAATTCAGAAGTATATTTAAATCCTTTGTCTCCTCTTAAAAAACCATTCATATGTTGGCTGTCTACTTCATTTTTAGGACAGCCTAAAGTCATTAAAGAATATTTTATCATTTTTTCTCCTTTATAATGTCATAATTTATCAATTAAATTATTTTATTCCATATTTTTAAAGCTATATAACTACAAAAAAGCCCTAAAAGGGCTTTTATAAACAAATGGTCGGGCTATCCGGATTTGAACCGGAGACCTCTACACCCCCAGTGTAGCGCGCTACCAAGCTGCGCCATAGCCCGTTGCCAACAAGAAATATTATATATAAATTAAAAGTCTTTGTCAAATATTATTTGTCGATTTATTTAGTATAATCTAATTTTTTTAAATAAGTCATTGTTCGATCAGGATAATCTGTTACTACAAAAATTTCTTGAAGTGAATCACTATTTTTAGCAATTAACTTAATTCCACTTTGAGTATTATACTTTAACTGTATATAAGCAGGAGTTCCACTTCCTTTTCTCCTATTTATTCTACCAGGAATAATACTTTTAATCAATTTAGATAAAGCTATATCTTCAAGTAGTGGTAAAATATCCTCTATAATAGTATGTTCTTGTTTAATCTTATTTTGCCGATATTTATTAGCCAATTAAACCACATCCTTAATTTATTATAAAATTGGAAAATGACTACTACCGAAATAATATTTAAGTATAAAAAAAAGAAAGTCCTAATTGACTTTCCAAATAATAATGGAGCTGATGAAAGGACTTGAACCTTCAACCTGCTCATTACAAGTGAGCTGCTCTACCAATTGAGCTACATCAGCATATATCATATTAAATTAAAATGGCAGGGGAGACAGGAATTGAACCTGCAACCAATGGATTTGGAGTCCACTACTCTGCCAGTTGAGCTACTCCCCTAAAATGGAGCTGATGACCAGACTTGAACTGGTAACCTGCTCATTACAAGTGAGCTGCTCTACCAATTGAGCTACATCAGCGTATATCATATTAAATTAAAATGGCAGGGGAGACAGGAATTGAACCTGCAACCAATGGATTTGGAGTCCACTACTCTGCCAATTGAGCTACTCCCCTAAAGAAAAGAGGCGTGTTTCAATCAAGCAATATCTATTATAAGGGAGTTGGGGCTCTGGGTCAAGTCTTCTAAGCTTAATTATGATGCTTTAGCACGTTTTATTGCTATCTAACTTTTAAATACTTAAATATACATTAAATTTCATTATATTTTATTAGTTATATTGTTTAAAAATTCTAATAATTACATTTTGTACTATATTTAATGTTAACTAGAATACAATTTACTTATTAGTTGTTAATCTAGTTCAAAATAGCTTGAATTTAATAAATAAATATATTATCATTATATCGTAAATAATAAATATAATGTTATATGAGGTGGTTAATAATGGAAAAACACGACTTGATTGTGATTGGAATGGGTCCAGCTGGTATGGCAGTAACTGCCATGGCTGCAAATATGGGCTTAGATGTTTTGGCTATAGAAAAACATAAAGTTGGGGGCGAATGTTTAAATTATGGCTGTATTCCCAGTAAAGCCTTGCTCAAATCTGGAGAAGCTAATCAAATAACTAAAAATTTAAAAGAATTTGGAATTAAACTTAGTGGTAAAACTGAAGTTGAAAATCCTTTAGAAATTGTAAGAGCTAAAATAGGAGAAATTAGTGGTAATAAAACAATGAAAGCTTTTAAAAGAGCAAAATTAATTGTAGATCAAGGGGCAGCAGAATTTATTGATAAAAAAGTAATAAAAGTTGCTGGTAAAAAATATTCTGCTGATAAAATATTTATCGCTACTGGAACAGAACCTTTGATACCGCCAATACCTGGCCTAAAAGATGTGTCACGTTTAACTAATTTAAATATTTTTGCCCAAAAAGATATCCCTGAAAGTTTAACAATTATTGGTGGGGGGGCTATTGGTTCAGAAATGGCTCAAGCTTTTTCTCATTTAGGAACAAAAGTCAATATTTTTCAAATTGATGATCACTTAGTACCTTCAGGTGATAAAGAAGCTGGCAAAGTATTAGAAGAAAAATTTAAAAAAGAAGGTATTGGAGTTTATAATAATATTAAAATAAATAAAGTTGAAGAAAAAAATAATAAAATTTTAACTACAACAGAACTTGGGGTCTTTAAAGCAGATAAAATTTTAGTTGCTACAGGTAGAAAAGCAATTTTAGAGCCTCTTAAATTAGATAATGCAGGAATTAACTATAATAAGACGGGAATTGAAATAAATAATCAGCTTGAGACTAATATAAAGGGGGTATATGCAGTTGGAGACTGCAATGGTAAAGCTTTGCTATCTCATGCTGCAATGCATCAAGGCATGCTTGCTTTAATGAATGCTATCAATCCAACTCCCATTAAAAAGTTTCACTATAATGATTATTTAGTTCCTTGGTCTGTATTCACTAAACCCGAAATTGCTCAAGCTGGAATCACAGAAAAGGAAGCTAAAGAAAAAGGAATGAATTATCAAATAGTAAAAGAAGAGTACGCAAATTATGGTAGAGCAATTGCAGATGGAAAAACTGAAGGTTTTGTCAAAGTTATTACTAATAATAAAGGAAAAATATTTGGAGCTACAATTGTTGGTGAACAGGCAAGCGAATTAATTCATGAATGGGTTTTAGCAATCCAACATGATATTTCAATGTTTGATCTGATGATGACTCAACACTCTTTCCCTACAATATCTCTAATGAATAAAAGAGTAGCAGAAAAATGGATGATGAATAAAACCAACTCAGGTTGGATTCCAAAATTGGCTAAAAAATTAATTTAAAAAAACAGCAACTTAGCTATTGATTGACTTAGTTAAGTTGCTCTTTTTATTTTCTTTTTTTAATAGCTACTATCTCAGGTGGAATACCTGGTTGATTCAAAAATCTATAATTTAAGACATTATACCTTTTAGAGTCTAAATTATTTACAAAATCAAAAATTGCTCTCTTTTCTTTTTCTCCACCCAAATGACCACTATAAATTACTAAAATAATAATCCCCATTTTTTTTAATAATTTTAGTGAATGTTCAAGAGCTAAAATAGTACTTTCGGCTTTAGTAATTAGAGCTTTATCTCCTCCAGGTAAATAACCCAAATTAAATATAACCGCCTTAATTTTTTTGTTTAGATATTGATCCAAATTTTGATGCCCTGTTTGAAAAAGTTCTACTCTCTCTAATAAATTATGTTCTTTTAATAATTTATTAGTATTTTCTATTGCTTTAGCCTGAAGATCAAAAGCATAAACTTTGCCTTTCTTTTTTACTAATTCTGCTAAAAATTTAGTGTCATAACCATTCCCAGCTGTTGCATCAATTACTAAATCACCCTCATCTATATTATTTTCTAATAAAATATGAGAATAAGCAACTGCATTTAAAAAATCTTTATTCTTCAAATAACATCTCCTCCTCTTTTTAAAATTATTAATTAAAACTTTTAATAAGAATTATTTAAAACTTTTTTATTTTTTCTTCTGTAGATCCCATAAAAATAAGTACTGATTAAAGCTAAAGAAATTCTTACAGCTAAAATAATAATAGCATTACCACCTATAGCTGCAAATAAAAGTGTATCTTCGAAAACAGCATGACATAAAGCAAAGAAAACAGAAATAGACCTAATATCACCTAAACTTAAATTGTCATCTTTAGTAGCTTGAATAATAAGTCCTGAACCATAAAGAAGACCAAATGCTTGAGCAATAATTAATGGCAAGCTAGCTTCTTTTGGCAGTTCAAAAATTGATAAAACTTTTTGAAAAAATCTAGAAATTTTCCTTAAAACACCTAAATGATCTATTATTTCTACACCTACAAAAAGTGGAAAAACAATTAAAGCAAGCTGTTTAACCATCCCTATAATGCCAAATAAAGAATCATAAAAGAAAGCGTTCCAATCCACAAAAAATCTCCTTTCTATAAAACAAGATTCAATAAAATTCCAGCTAGAATCGACATTGAAAGTCTTAATAAATTTATATAAATTAGATTGATTTTTATTTTTTTAAAAACAGCAGATTCAATTATTAAACTATGAGCAATACCAATCATTGCTCCCAAAATTGTAATTTCTCTAACTCCAAGTTTTAAACTACTAATTACTGCTATCCCAGCATAAATATTTAATAAATATGATGTTAAAAGAGCTAAGACAGCTTCACCTGGTAGTCCAATATAGCTCATTAAAGGCCTAAATAAATCTGAAATAATTTTAATAACTCCTGTATATTTCAAAAAAGTTACAAAAATATAAACTGGTATTAAAATTTTAATTAATTCTAAAAAAGTAGTCCAAGCTTTTTTTAAACCACGCCAAATTATTTTTTGCAATATTTCGACCTCCAAACTAGGAAAATATTTAAATTTTAGACTCATTTATATTATAGAATATTTATTTAATCAGTACAAATATTTTATTCAAAAAATATTTTTTAATAACTTAATCCAAATTATAATTTAAAATTGAGCAAATAATAAAAAAACAAAGTATTAATGATTTAATTTATTATAAAGACTTGTCAGACTAATTTTATAAAATTGACCTTAAATCAACATTATTATATACTATTAAATGTGCTTAAGAAATTATATCTGCCCTCATCGTCTAGGGGTCCAGGACACTAGGTTTTCATCCTAGCGGCAGGGGTTCGAATCCCCTTGAGGGTACCATTTTTATTAATTATAACTAAAAAAATTATTTCTTAGCATTTATAATTTTAACGGAGGGATGCCCGAGTGGTTAAAGGGAGCAGACTGTAAATCTGCCGGCGATGCCTACAAAGGTTCAAATCCTTTTCCCTCCACCATAATTTTAAATATTTAAAACACCCATTAATGGGTGTTTTTTTAGTTTGAATATTGTTTTTTTACTTTCTTAAATTATTAACAACTATTTCTTCTTCTTTTTTTAAAAATTCAATTTCGGCAATTTCACCTTTAGCTGCCCAGGGACCATATGATTTATCTCCAATTTTTACCTTAAGAGCACTACCATTGCCAATTTTTAAATATAATCTATCTTTAAAATTATACTCTTTTTTAGTATCTTTAGCTAAAATACCACTAAAAACTCTATTTCCATCTAAACTAACTTGAAGCCAAACCTTTTCTGCTGCTGCTAAATTAACTTTAGTCTCTATTTTTTTGGCGAATTTGCTTTCATTATTAATATTTATTTCAGTTTTAGTATTATTTTCTAAAGCAGAACTTTCATTTTCCTTTAATTGATTTTCATCTTTTTCAATTTTTTTCTCCTTTTGCTTAGGGTTAGGCTCAGTAATACTTATTTCAGTTTGAGCATCTGTTTTTAAATTTTCTAGTTGATCAAGTTCATTTTCAGCTATTGTTGAATCATTTTTTATTTGATCTGAATTTAAATTTTTTAATGAATCCATCTTATCTTCTTTTTCATTTTTTAAAAAAACAGAATCTGCTTTTTCTTTTGCATCCAAATCTTTAATTTCTGATTTTGTTTTTGTTTGCTCTTTTTTTGAATCTTCAACTTCTAAAACTTGGGAATTTTCCTCAAGTGTATTTGCTGAATTGTTTTTTTGATTTAGTAATCTAATTTCTGAATTATTAAGATATTGATATGTATAAATTCCAACTGCTGCTAAAACTATAATCAATAAACTAATTAAAATTATTTTTAAAAATCCAAATTTGTTTTTCTTCTTAGTTCTAGTTGGAACTTTTGTGCCACCTAAATAATCTTTTTCTAAATTGCTTTCTTTTTTTTCTTCAATATTTAAAACTTCATATTTTTTTAATAGCTCTTGATAATCTAAACCAACTTCTCTAGCATATCCTTTAATAAAAACTTTTAGATAAACCTTAGCTGGTAATAAATCAAACTCATTTTTTTCTATTGCTCTTAAATATTTTTCTCTTATCTTTGTTTCCTCTTGTATATCAGCAAGACTTAAGCCTTTTTCTTCCCTTGCTTTTTTTAATAATGACCCTAATTCTAAATCTTCCAACTTATTAACCTCCTTAATAATTCATACTAAAATTTATAGCTTCATTTATCAATTTTAGATTTTAATAAATACTATTTTTTATTATAACATACTTTAAAGATTAATTTAATATTTTTTCTTAATACTTTTCTTTAAAATAAAATAAATCTAAATATTTACTAAAATCTAAATAAATAACTAAAGACAGCTTAAAGCTGCCTTTAGTCTAAAATACTTACTTTATCTTTCACCTTTAATATATGGTTTTCCAGAGGCGGCTGGACCAACTGCTTTACTAATAAACCCAGCTAGAACTATAATAGTAACTACATATGGAATAGCACTAATTAATTCTGAAGGAATAAAAGCAAAATCTACTCTGACAGCAACAGCCTCAGCATAACCAAACAGCATAGCTGCTCCGAAAGCCTTATAAGGATGCCATTTACCAAAGATCATAGCTGCTAAAGCAATAAATCCACGCCCAGCAGACATTTCTCTAACAAAAGCACTTCCGTCACCGATTGATAAATGTGCTCCTGCTAAACCAGCTAAAACACCACTCATTAAGACACTAATAAATCGCCAGCGATTGACATTAATACCTAGAGTATCAGCTGCTGCAGGATGTTCTCCTATAGATCGAATTCTTAAACCCCAATGAGTTTTAAAGAAAAAATAGTAAACTATAGGCACTAAAATAACTGCAACATATGTTAAAACACTAAACCTAACATCAAATATTCTTAAAAAAGGTAATCTTGTTACTTGAGGAGAAGTACCTTTAACATTAAAGAAAATTTGCAATAAAAAGATGGTTAAACCAGAAGCAAAAATATTAATACCTGTACCTACAACAATTTGATCAGCTCTAAAAAGTATACAAACTACTGCTAAAATTGCTGCAAATAAAACTCCACCAATCATTGCATAAACTAATCCCATCCAAGGACTACCAGTTTGAGAACTACCTAAAACTGCTGCAAATGCTCCAAATAACATAATACCTTCTAAGGCAATATTAATAACGCCCGACTTCTCAGAAAAAATTCCTCCAAGTGCAGCCAAAATTAATGGGGTTGCAAATCTAAAACTTGATAAGATTAGAGGAAGTGATATTAATTCTAATAAAGTATCCATTATTCAACCCCCTCTTTTTCTTTTTTATTTTTGATAAATACTTTAAGAATTTGTAAACTAGCAACAAAGAAAATTACTAATGCTTGAATAATATTAACAATCTCAGATGGAACACCTGCAAACTGCATTTCCAAACCACCTTGATTTAAAGCTCCAAAAAGCAAACCACCAAATATCACTCCTAGTGGATGTGCCTGTCCAATTAAACCAACTGCTATCCCAGTAAAACCATAACCAGCATCCATACCTGCCATAAAACTAAAGTGAGTTCCTAAAGCCTCTCCAGCTCCAGCTAAACCAGCTACAGCTCCACCAATTAACATTGTCCAAATAATTGTTTTATCAGCTTTAATACCACCATATTCGGCTGCAGATGGATTAGATCCTACTGCTCTAAATTCATAACCAATTGTGGTTTTAAAGAGTACATACCAAAGAACTACTGCCACAATTAAAGTTAAAATAAAGTTAAAATGCAGTCTAATCCCAGGATCTGCAAAAAGTTCAACAAAAGGTAATTTAGACCAAAAACTACTGCTAGCCATATCTTTAAATCTAATTAATTTAGCTGAATCCATAATTCTTGGAGTAGCCATTCTAGTTGAAGTCCTTAGTTTATTAATACCATAATTAATAGTTAAAGCAATTGCAATATGGTTTAACATAATGGTTGAAATAACTTCATTTACATTCATTTTTGCTTTTAACCAACCTGATAAACCAGCCCAAAGAGCACCAGCTAAAACACCAGCTAAAATTGCTAAAGGTAAATGAATAAAGACTGGCAAAGAAGTAAAATAATAACCAGCTACTCCAGCCGCAAATCCACCCATTACAAATTGTCCTTCAGCTCCAATATTAATTAGTCCTGCTCTATAAGGTAAAGCAAAAGCTAGACCAGTTAAAATTAAGGGAGTTGAACGCCAAAGTGTATTTAAAATATTTCTAAAATTACCAAAAGCTCCAAAATAGAGAGCTTGATAAGCAGTCGCAGGAGATTCTTCAGTTAATAGTATAAAAAACACTCCAAAGATTAAAGCAACTACTATTGATAAAACCGAAATTCCTATATTAGATATTAAAGATTTCAAATTACTAAATTTATTATTATTCAACCGATTCACCTCCTGCTTCAGGATTAGAGCCTGTCATTAAATTACCTAATTTTCTTTCATCAGCATCTTCTACATCTAAGATATCAACAATTTCACCTTCAAAAATAACTGCAATTCTATCACTTAAAGATAAAATTTCACTTAATTCTGCTGAAACTAATAAGACTGCTGTACCTTGATCACGTCTATTTACTATTTGTTTATGAATAAATTCTATTGACCCTACGTCAACACCACGGGTAGGTTGAGAAGCTATTAAAAGTTCTGGATTATGAGAAAATTCTCTTGCTACTATCACCTTTTGCTGATTTCCTCCAGATAAACTTTTGGCTTCAGTACTTGCATCTCCACCTCTAACATCAAATTCTTCTAATAACTCATTTGTATAATCAATAATATTATTATAATTCATAATACCATTTTCAGAAAAAGGTTCTAAGTCATGATAACCTAAAATCATATTTTCCTGCAAATCAAAATTCATTACTAATCCTCTTTTTTGTCTGTCTTCGGGAATATGAGCTACACTTTTTCTTTTAATTTGGCGAGCATCAAAATCAGTTGTATCTTGACCATTAATTTTAACTTGACCAGACTCAATTTTACGCAAACCAGTAATAGCTTCGATTAACTCTGATTGTCCATTTCCTTCTACTCCAGCAATACCAAGTATTTCTCCTTTTTGAACTGTTAAAGAAACACCATTTACTGCTACTATATCTCTATTATTTTTTACTTTTAAATTTTTGATTTCTAAAAAATCTGCACCTGGTTTTGATTTTTCTTTTTCGACCTCTAATAAAACAGGCCTACCTACCATTAATTCTGCTACATCTTCTTCACTAACATCAGCAGTATTAACAGTATCTATACTTTTTCCAGAGCGTAAGACAGTTATTCTATCTGTAATTTCTGTTACCTCTTTTAATTTATGAGTAATAAAAATAATTGTTTTACCCTGTTCTTTTAAAGATCTAAAAATCTCAAATAATTCATCAATTTCTTGTGGAGTTAAAACAGCAGTTGGCTCATCAAAAATTAAAAGCT
Organism: Halanaerobium praevalens DSM 2228; assembly: GCF_000165465.1. Taxonomy (GTDB): domain Bacteria; phylum Bacillota; class Halanaerobiia; order Halanaerobiales; family Halanaerobiaceae; genus Halanaerobium; species Halanaerobium praevalens. Next base: position 1,099,606 of record NC_017455.1, on the reverse strand, counting down.
CTGCTCCTCTATATAAAGTCTTTATAATTTCTACTCTTTGCTGCATTCCTACAGAAATATCCTGTATCTTAGCATCAGGATTAACATAAAGACCATATTTTTCAGAAATATTTGCCACTTCTTTTCTAGCTTTTTTCTGATCAATTTTAATTCCTTGTCTGGGTTCATTACCTAAAATTATATTTTCTGTTACTGTTAAAGGATCAACTAACATAAAATGTTGATGAACCATTCCAATTCCTAATTCAATTGCTGCTTGAGGACCTTCTAGATTAACTCTTTCTCCTTCATAAAAAACTTTCCCTTTTTCAGGTTCATAAAGACCATATAAAACATTCATCAAAGTTGTTTTACCTGCTCCATTTTCTCCTACAAGAGCATGGATTTCTCCTTTTTTAATAGATAAATTAACATTGTCATTTGCTTTAACACCTGGAAATATTTTAGTTATATTCTGCATATCTAAAATATAATTATCTTTCCTGGCCATCTCAATTCCTCCCTGGAATAATTTCAAATTTAATAGAGGCTCTGCAGCAAAAATAAGCAGAGCCTCCTTAATTTAAATAATAAAATTAAAATATATTTATTCTAAAGCTTCAGGTCTGCCTGTAATTCCCCAGTTTTCAACTTCAATTTCGCCATTAATAATTTTTTCTTTAATTTCATTAATACGCTCAGCATATGGGGAAGTAACTTCTGCCTTCATTTCTTTAATAGTTTCTAAATCTTGGTCATCAATAGTTCCATTTTTATGAGCATCTAATACAGGCTGTTCAATCTCAGTTAAGCTTGTTAACATAACTCCACCATCTTCAAGAGTAAAGTAAAGGTTTTCTCCACCTTCATAAGTACCCTCATCTACAGCTTTAGCAATATTGAATACTGCATTATCAACTTTTTTAACCATACTAGCAATTACATGACCTGGTTCAACATAGTTTTGGTTTGAGTCAACACCAATTGCATAAATATCTTCTTCACCAGCTGCTTGGAAAACTCCACTTCCAGTACCTCCAGCTGCATGATAAATAACATCTGCTCCATCATCAATCATACCTAAAGCAATTTCACGACCTCTAGCTGGATCTCCAAAAGAATCAGCATATCTTCTTTCTACTTCAATATCAGGGTTGATATACTTAGCACCTTGGTAAAATCCACCTTCAAATCTCTGAATTAAAGCTGAATCAACTCCACCTACATAACCAACAACATTAGTATCACTAACTAAAGCTGCTAAAGCACCTGCAAGGAAAGAACCTTCCCATTCAGCAAAATTTAGAGAAACAATATTATCGGGTATATCTTCACCAAAATCTTGATCGATATGAGAGAACTTAACATTAGGATAATCATAAGAAACAGTTTCTAAAGTATCAGACATTTGGAAACCTACACCAATAATCAAATCAAAACCTCTATTGGCAAATCTTCTTAGAGCTGTTTCATCTTCAGAAGGATCGGAAGGTTCTATATACTGAAAATCAATTCCCAACTCTCTTTCTGCTCTCTGTAGTCCTCGGTAAGCTGAATCATTAAAAGATAAATCTCCAAGTCCACCTGTAGATAAAACAATACCCACCCTAGTGTTTTGAGCAGCTGCTGGAACTGCTGCAAATGTCACCATCATCACAAAAGCTAATACAATTAATAAACTTAAAACTTTTTTCAAAATAATAACCCCCTTATATATTTTTGAATAGTACCAAAATTTATGAATCACAAATACAATATAACATTTTTATATTGTGTTTGCAACATAAAACAAAGCTGAAAAAGATTAATTGTCGAAATTTTGAATTTATTTAAAAATTAAAACCAATTATCTTTTTCTTAAAACCTTAAATTGAAATTGATCACTTCTAAAATAGTTCTTAGAAAAGAGAAAAAGTCTTTCTTGATTATCATAATGCATTTGCTCTAAACAAAGAATCGGAGCATTTTTTTTAACATTAAGTTTATCTATTAATAAATGATTTGCTGTTACAGGAATTATTTCTGCAAAAGCATATTTAATATTTAAATTATATTTGTTTTCTAATAAATCAAAAATAGAATGTTTAAAATCAGACTCACTATCAATTGGAAATAAATTATGATTTAAATAATCAATACAAAAAACTACGGGTTTCTCATCCGCTGTTCTAATTCTCTCGATTTTTAAAATCTTTTTATTTTTTTTGAGCTTCATTTTGGCAGCTAAAGATTTATCTGCTTGCTCTTTTTTTATATCTAAGCCTTTCGTCCCAGGTGTAAAACCTTCATTTTTTATGGTATCAGTTACACTAAATAATTCTTCAATTCCTTTTTTAAAACGAGGAATAGGTTTTGAAACAAAAGTTCCAACACCTTGACTTTTAATAATTTTTCCTTCTTTTTCTAAAACCCTCAGAGCTTCTCTTAAACTGGCTCTGCTTACATCTAATTTTTTGGCAAAAGTAGTTTCAGAGGGGAGTTTATCACCAGCTTTATAAATTTCTTGTTCAATTAAATTTTCAATATGTTCTTTAATTTTTAAGTATAAAGGTCTTTTATCTTGTTTTAAAAAGTCCACTTAACTCCCTCCTTTTTTGTTCAGACGTCTTACCTGTCTGACAACTGTTTTAATAGTATCACAATTCAATTTTTTTGTCAAGATTTTTGACTTCAGATTTTTCAGTTTCATCTGAGCTTTCACCATTAAGAACTGCTTCTAAATCACTTTCTTCTACTAAAACTTCTCGAGGTTTACTACCAGCATATGGACCAACAATTCCATCTTCTTCCATTGAATCAATTAATCTCGCTGCTCGAGAATGACCAATATGTAGTCTTCTCTGCAGCATAGATATTGAAGCACGATATTTAACAACTAACTTGACTGCTTCCTCGTATAATTCATCTTGTTCATCATCAATTGATAATTCTACCTCTTTAATATCATCTTTTTCAATCTTATAGTCAGCAGTTGCTTGACTTTTAACAAAAGAAGTTATTTCCGATATTTCTTGATCAGTTAAAAAAGATCCCTGGATTCTTTGAGGTTTTTGCATTCCAACTGGGGAAAAAAGCATATCTCCTTTACCTAATAATTTTTCAGCTCCACCCATATCTAAAATAGTACGAGAATCTGTAGCTGAGGAAACTGCAAAAGAAATGCGACTTGGAATATTAGCTTTAATTAAACCAGTAATTACATCTACAGATGGTCTTTGAGTAGCAATTATTAAATGGATACCAGCAGCTCTTGACATCTGAGCTAAACGACAAATGTTATCTTCTACCTCATTTGCAGCAACCATCATTAAATCTGATAATTCATCAATAATTACAACTATATAAGGCATTTTAGCTTCTGGATCTTCTACTTGCTTATTATAAGATTCTATACCTCTGCTTCCTGTTTCTGAAAAAAGATCATATCTATTTTCCATTTCTTCTACTACTAATTTCAGTACATTAGCAGCTTTTTGAGGATCAGTAACTACAGGTGTAATTAAATGAGGTAAGCCTTGATAAATATTTAATTCTACTTTTTTGGGATCAACTAATAATAATTTTACTTCTGCAGGTGTTGCTCTATATAAGATACTACTAATTAAAGTGTTAATACAAACACTTTTTCCAGATCCAGTAGCACCAGCAACTAATAAATGAGGCATTTTGGCTAAGTTAAAGACTGCAGTATCACCATCTATTCCTTTGCCTAAAGCTAAGGTTAATTTATCTTCCGCATTTTGAAATTCTTCTGAAACAATTACATCCCTAAATGAAACAGTAATATTATTACCATGTGGAACTTCAATTCCTACAGCAGCTTTACCTGGGATTGGAGCTTCAATTCTTACATCTCTGGCTGCTAAAGCTAAAGATATATCATCAGATAAATTAACAATTTTACTCACTTTAACTCCAGTTGCAGGTTGAATTTCATAGCGAGTAATTGTTGGTCCATGATTAACATTAATCACTTTAGCTTCAACTCCAAAACTATTCAGAGTTTCCTCTAATAATTCACTTTTATTAGCTAATTTAACTTTCTTTTTTCCAGAATTATTTAAAAGAGAGATACCAGGAAAAGTGTAATCACCATATTTTCTACCTTGATCATTGACATTTTTCGATTGATCTTTGCTAATATCAAAATCTTCTTTTACTTCTTTAGGTTTAGCTTTAAAATTATTTCTTTTTGTTTTAACTGATTTATCATTATTTGAATTATTATTAGTAGACTCTTTTTTAGCTTTAACTGTTTTTTGGGGTGGAGTTTTATCTTCAATGATTTGAGCTTGCTTATCTTTTTGAGAATCATCTTTTTCTTTATCTTTTTCTTTATCTTTTTTTGGTTCTTTTTTAACCTCTTTTTTTTCTTGTTTTTTATTCTTTGCCTTTTCTTTTATTTTATTTAAAAAATTAAATTTATCAAAAGATAAATTAGCAAAAAATGATTTAAATTCTTCTTTAAAATTTAAGCTATTTTCTTTGATTGCTTTAATTTTAATTTTTACTTTACTAAAAATATTATGTAAAAATAAATCAAATAATAAAAGCAGACCAATCAATAATATAACAGAAAGAATAATATAAGCTCCATTAACAGCAAATAATTCGGCTAAAAAATAACTAATAGTATTACCAATAATACCCCCAGCTGTATTAAAATTAATAACTAAAGGCTTTTGAACACCTTTACTTAAGTTAATTATTGAAATGATTGCAGTAAAAGCAATTAAAAGACCACCAAATCTACTTGAAAACTTTATTTCTCGAGAGCGAATAAATTGAATTCCCCAATAAATAAATAAAAGTGGAAAAAAATAACTACCACTACCTACTAAAAAATAATAAGCATTACTTAAGTAATTTCCCAAAAGCCCTGCTGAATTACTAAATATTGCTAAATAACTAATTGCAGCAAAGGTGATTAAAAATAAACCCAAGATTTCATTTTTTCTTTTTTCTATTTGGGAATCATTTTTTTTGTTGCTCATCCTTGCTCCTCCTTCAATAAATATAAGTTCTGATTGAATAAAAATTTATAAATAATAATTTGACAAAGCTTATTTAAGTAAATTAAGTAAAATTACTAAAATAGCTAAAATCCAGCAATAATAACTAAAATAATTTAGTTTTTTCTCTGCTAAAACTTTTAATAAAATTTTAATAGCTAAATAACCCGAAATCGAAGCTGCTAAAAAACCTAAAATTACAATTTTAATTTCAAGCTCAAAAGATCCTTTTTCTAAAACATTTAAAAATTGTAATAAGCCAGCTCCTCCAATAACAGGTACAGACATTAAAAAAGAAAACCTAGCAGCAGCTTCTCTATTTAAACCTTGAAATAAAGAGGCAGCTATTGTAGTTCCGGAACGGGAAATACCTGGAATAATTGCTCCTGCCTGAGCTAAACCAACTAAGAAAGGCTGCCAAAATTTTAAATCTTCTACTTCTTTAGTTCCACTTTCTATTTTTTCTGTAATATATAATATTAAACCAGTTAAAATTAACATTAGAGCTGTTAAATAAGAATTAGAAAACAATTCCGCAAAAAAATCTTCAAATAAAACTCCAATTATACCAGTTGGAATAATAGCTAATAAGATATAGATAATTTCTTTTCTCTTTTCTTTTTTAAATAAAATCATATCTTTAATATCTTGCTTAAAAACAATAAAAATAGGAATTAAAGTTCCAATATGTAAAATAACATTAAATAAAATCTGATCTTCTTTAATATTTAAAAAAGATTGAGCAATAACTAGATGACCTGAACTGCTAACTGGTATAAATTCTGTTAAACCCTGAATTATACCCAAAAATATAGCTTGCAAACTATTCAATTTTAAAATCCTCCTTTTATCTTTTTATTATATCATAAAAATAAACATATGTTCAAACTTAAAACCAGCTGCTTTTACACAGCTGGTTAATTTAAACTTAATTTCTATACTTCCATAATTACAGGTAAAATCATTGGATTTCTCTTTATTTTTTGATAAATGTAATTATTAAGTGATTTCCGAATAGTATCTTTAAGAACTGACCATTCTGTCACATTATTTTCTTCACAGTCTTTTAAAGCTCTTTCTACTCGCTTTGTTGCAGATTCAATTAATTCTTCAGATTCTCTAATATAAACAAAACCTCTAGTAATGATATCTGGACCTACTAAAATATTACCATGTTTATCAATTGTAACTACAACTATAATAATTCCATCTTCAGAAAGTAATTTTCTATCTCTTAAAACAATATTTCCGACATCACCAATGCCAAGACCATCAATTAAGACATCACCTGATTGAATTTTTTCTGCTTTAGAAACTTTGTCTTCAGAAAAATTAATCTTGTCTCCGACATCAGCTATATATATATTATCTTTAGGTATACCATTTTTCTCTGCTAAATCTGCATGTTTATATAAGTGTCTATATTCACCATGCACTGGAACAAAGTACTTAGGTTTTACCAGATTAAGCATTAATTTTAATTCTTCTTGACTTGCATGACCTGAGACATGAACTCCAGAAACATCTTCATAAATTACATTTGCGCCTCGACGATAAAGTTTATTAATAGTTTGACCTACAAATTTTTCATTACCAGGGATTGCAGAAGCAGAGATCATAACTGTATCTCCCTTTTTAATATTAATATGATAATGGTCTCCCCGGGCCATCCTAGTTAAAGCTGCATAAGGTTCACCTTGACTTCCAGTTGTTAGTAGAGTAACTTTGCTATCAGGTAAATCAGAACAATCTCTAATATCTACTATCATATCATCTGGAACTTGTAAATAACCTAAACGACGAGCTATATCTACATTATTAATCATACTTCTACCAGTAAAGGCTATTTTCCGATTATATTTAAAAGCAGCATCGACAATTTGCTGAACTCGATGAATATTTGAAGCAAAAGTTGCCACAATTATTCTTTCCCGAGCACCTCTAAATATTTCTTCTACTGTTTCTCCTACAACTTTTTCTGATAGTGTGTATCCCTCACGCTCAACATTAGTACTATCTGAAAAAAGGGCCAGCACCCCTTCTTCACTATCTCCTAATTCTGCTAATTTATGAAAATCAGCAACTTGTCCATCAATAGGAGTTTGATCAAACTTAAAGTCACTGGCATAAACAATAGGTCCTAAAGGTGTATGAATAGCAAGTGCACAAGTATCAGCTATACTATGATTAACCCTTATAAACTCAACCTCGAAACTACCAACTTGATATTTTTTACCGGAGTTTACTACTTTTAATCTAGTATCTTTGAGCAAACGATGTTCTTTTAAATTACCTTCCAAAAGTCCTAAAGTCAATTTAGTACCATAAATTGGAGCATTAATTTCTTTTAGCAAATATGGTAAAGCCCCTATATGATCTAAATGACCATGTGTTAATACAATCCCATTAATCTTGTCCTTGTTTTTAATCACATAATCAAAATCAGGAATTACTAAGTCTATTCCAAGTAAATCATTTTCTGGAAATTTAACTCCCGAATCAATTATCAACATTTCGTCACCAATTTCCAGAACCCACATGTTCTTTCCAATTTCTCCGACTCCACCAAGTGTAGTCATTGAAACATCTTTTATTTTATTGTTATCCTTCATTTAAAAAACAAAACACCTCCATAGTATTTTAAAACTTAATCTTTCTAACTCTTTATTTTTAATCTAACTAAAAGTTTAACTTAAACTTAAAATATTCTAATTTAGAATTACACACAAAAACTATTAATTATATCTTATAAATCAAAAATTAAAACAACCCGATCCAAAGCGTTAATATTATTATACATATTATTCAAATAAAAAACAAGCAAAATTAAACATTTATAATTTTTACACTAAATTGTTAGTGATTAAATTTTCTGCAATTTGAACTGCATTTAAGGCAGCTCCCTTACGTAAATTATTTGCTGTTAACCATAAATTTATCCCATTTTTTAAAGAATTATCTCTCCTTACTCTACCCACTAATACATTATCATTAGTTTCAGTATCAGTCTGTAGAGGATATCTATAATTAAGTGGATCATCTATTAACTCTATATTAGGGCTTTTTTTAATTAAAGATTTTAGAGCTTCAATTTTATAAGAACTTTTTAATTCAATATTTAATACTTCTCCATGCCCAAAAATAACAGGTATCCGAACACAAGTAGCTGTAATAGCTAATTTAGGTTTTGCTAATATTTTACGAGTTTCATTTATCATTTTCATTTCTTCTTTAGTATAATCATTATCCATAAAAGTATCTATTTGTGGAATAGCATTAAAAGCAATTTGATGTTTAAAATGTTTATTTTCTATTTTTTCTTCTTTCAAATAAGCTTTTGTTTGCTCTAACATTTCATCAACCGCTTTTTTTCCAGCTCCTGAAACAGCTTGATAAGTATTAACAACTACTCTTTTTAAACCATATTTTTGGGCAAGTGGTTTTAAAAGCATTACCATTTGGATAGTAGAACAATTAGGATTAGCAATAATTTTTTGATGAATTTTTAAATCAACTGCATTTACTTCTGGGACTACTAAAGGTATTTTTTTATCCATTCTAAAAGCATTGCTATTGTCTATTACTATAGCTCCCTCTTTCTTAGCTTGAGGAGCTAACTTTTTAGCTACTTCAGTGCCTGCAGAAAATAAAGCAATATCTATTTCTTTAAAAACCCCCTTAGTTGCAGTTATAACTTCTAACTTTTGATCTTTAAATTCTATTTTCTTGCCAGCTGAATTTTCAGAGGCAATTACTTTAATTTTTTTAATAGGAAAATCTCTTTCTACTAAAATTTTAAGTATTTCTCTTCCTACTAGACCAGTAGCTCCTACTACTGCTAGATTATACTTTCTCATATATATCTTCTCCTTTCTTAATTACAGCCTTAGCAAAATAGTTTGTTCCCCAGACTCCAATTATTATTAAAATAGCTCCTACTAGTTGGAATTTAAAAAATGATTCATTTCTAAATACTACTCCAGCAAATATTGAAACAACTGTTGTTAAATTAGCAAAAACTGCCGATTCAGCAGCAGTAATCTTAGAAAGAGTATAATTCATCATAAAAAAAGCAACTACTGAAGAAAAAACTCCTAAATAAATTACTGAAATTAAAACACTCTTATTTGCCAACAAACTAAAATAACTTTCTAAAGCAAAACCTTGTCTAAAAAGAGCCACACTATTAAATAATAAAGCACCAAAGCCCATCATCACATATGTAATTTCTACAGGTTTAAACTCTAATGATAACTGTCTAGAAATAATATTATAAAAAGCAGCTGCAATAACAGCTACTCCTAATAAAATTAAACCTAAATAATTTCCTTCAATATTACTTGTACCTCGATTGAAAATAATAAAAAAAACTCCAATAACTGATAAAACTATAAAAAAACTCTGCTTGATACTCGGTTTTTCATTTAAAATAAAAATAGCTAAAATGGTTACTGCAATTGGAGTTAAAGCAATCATCATTCCTGCTTCAGAAGAATTAGTATATAACATACCAGTAGTTTCAAAGATAAAATAAATACCTGGTTGAAATAAAGATAATAAAAACAATTTTTTTAAATTCTTGTTTTTTAAATTAATTTCTATTAAGCCTAAGAGTCTTAATAAGCTTAAACACAAAAATGCTATAGCAAAACGAAAACCAAGTAAGTGGAATGGAGTCATTAACTCCAATCCCTCCTTGATGAATAAAAATGAAAATCCAAAAACTAAACTGAAAGTTAAACCAGCTAAATAAGGAAAATACTCTCTTAGTCTAAACATTTTTATCACTCACTTTTCTCTAACTAATTCTTTGGTGGCCAAGGTCCATAATATTGATAATACTGAGTTTCTACTCCCCCATTATAAAGCTTCCTTCTTTTACTTGCTTCTTTACCAAATACTTTTTCAAATTTAGAGTGAGAAGTAATAATATAATAAGACCAAGTTTCTAATTCTAAAAACTTTTCTCCCATTAATTTATATAAATCCTCTACTTCTTCTTTTTCTCCCATTCTCTCTCCATAAGGAGGATTAGTAATCACATAACCATATTTTCGATTAGTAGAGAACTCTTTAAAATCTTGTTCTTGAAAATGAATAATTTCTTCTACTCCTGCTTGTTGGGCATGGTAACGTGCAATGCTTATTGCTTCTGGATCATAATCATAACCCATAATTAAGCGAGGCTCAACATTGATTTTTTTAGCTTTTTTAGCTTCTACACGCGCCCGGGGCCATTCAAAGTCCTTAAAAATAGGCCATTTTTCAGAATTAAATTTTCTTTTTAAACCTGGAGCCTGATTTTTAGCCATCATAGCTGCTTCAATTAAAATAGTACCTGAACCACAAAAAGGATCAATTAAAATTCTATCTTGATCCCAACGACTTAAATAAACAAGACCAGCTGCTATAGTTTCTTGGATAGGTGCAGTAACTGATAATTCTCTATAGCCTCTTTTATGCAGTCCACTACCTGAACTATCAATAGTCAAAATGGCCCTATCCTTATATAAAGCAAGTTCAATTGGATAAAGTGGGCCATCTTCATCAAACCAACTAATTCCATATTCTGCTTTTAAATTATCAACAACTGCCTTTTTAGTAACAGATTGACAAGTTGGAACACTACTTAATTTAGAATCGATCGATTTAGCACTAACTGGAAATTCTGCATTTTCAGGTAACCACTGCGGCCAATCTAAAGCTTTAACTCCCTCATAAAGCTGATCAAAGTCTCTGGCTTTAAACTCTCCAATTTTAACTAGAACTCTTTCAGCTGTTCTTAACCATAAATTTGCCCTTGCTATTGCTTCCAAATCACCGATAAAAGTAACTCTTCCATTTTTCACTTCGGTAATTTCATATCCCAATTTTTTTACTTCTTTTTTGACTAAGGCTTCCATACCAAAAGTACTTGTTGCCATAATTTCTATCTTTTGCAAATAAATCTCTCCTTTTTACTTATTATTTTATTTTAATTTCAAACTTTAACCTTAAATAAAGTTCAGACTTTATTTAAAGTTGACTCCTGCCTCTTTTAATTCTGCTTTAACCTCAGCTACATTTTCTTTATTGACAGCTTTAGTTGCCTTTAAAATAATATTTGTTTTAAAATCATTTTTAATACTATCTAAAGCAGTAAATTTAACACAATAATCAAATGCTAAACCTAAAATATCTACTTCTTTAACTGCTAAAGACTTTAATAAGCCGGCTAAACCCAAATCACTCCCATCATTATCATAAAAAGCAGAATAACTATCTACTTTCTTTAAACTACCTTTTCTTAATATATAATCAAAGTATTTAGTTTCTATATCAGCTTGGAACTCAGCTCCTTCAGAATTTTGCACACAATGTTTAGGCCATAATAGAGGTCCGAGTCCTTTCTGCTCATTATAAGGGGTATATGGTTTTTGATTATGATTAACTGCAAAACTTAAATGAGATTCTGGATGCCAATCTTGTGAAGCTACAATTAGTTTATATTCCTTTGCTGCTAAATATCTATTAACTGTTTGATTAATCTTAGAGGCTTCTTTTACTCCTAAATTACCATTTTCATAAAAATCATTTTGTAAATCAACCGCAATTAAAGCTTTGTTCATTTTTTTCACCTCTGATTTAATTAAATTATTAAAAGAAAATTAATATTTTATTTCAAAATTATTAAAACCAGTTAAATCTCTGTCTATAATTTTAAGATTATCTACTCTAGCAAATGATGGCCCTTTTTTTAATTTCTTAATCATCTGCCTAATATTAGTTTCCTTTCCTTCAATCACAGCTTCTACTCGACTATCTTTAAGATTTTTAACCCAACCTTTAATTTTTAAAGCAGATGCTTGTTTTTGACAAAAAGCTCTAAAACCTACTCCCTGCACTCTACCTGAAATAAATATTTGTTTTTGAACTTTTTTGACAGTCATTACTAACACCTCCGTCTGTTTACATTATACAGATGATTATAATATCTGGCAAATTTCTTTAAGTTAAACTTTTTAAAAGGCCATTTCAATTTTAGAAATGGCCTTTTAAATAAAATACAATATTTAATAATTATAAACTTAAAGCCCAAATTTAAGCTAAATATTGATTAACTCTAAGAGCTGCCTTAGCTCCTTCAGCTGCTGAAATAATTATTTGTTTATCAATAATATTAGTTACATCCCCTGCAGCCCAAATTCCTTTAGCAGCTGTTTGATTTTGCTGATCAATAATAATTTCTTGCTGCTTATTAGTTTCAACTAAGTTTTTAGCAAAACTACTATTAGCAATCAAACCAATTTCAATAAATAAAGCATTCACATTTAATTCTTTAGTACTTTGATCTTTAGCGTTTTTTATAATAATCGATTCTAATTTTTCTTCCCCAATTATTTGATCTACAGTAGTTTCAGTGTGTACTCTTATATTTTTATTTGCTTTAACCTTATTTTGTAAATATTGATCTCCCATTAATTTAGACTCTAACTCAATTAAATCAACTTCTGAGCCAATATTGGCTAAATCAAGTGCTGCTTCTAAACCAGAGTTACCCCCACCAACTACAGCTACTGGTTGTTCTTTATATAAAAAAGCATCACAACTAGCACAATAATGAACTCCTTTACCAGTTAAAACATATTCTTGTTTTAAACCTAAATGTCTTTTTTTAGCTCCAGTTGCAATAATTACTGCTTGACTTGAATATTTTTTCTTATTATTAGTTTCAATTATTTTTTTATTTGCTTTTTCTTTAATTGCTATTACTTCTTCTCCAATTACTGTTTTAACTTCATATTTAGCAAGATGATCCCAAAAATCAGCAATTAAATCAGCTCCATTAGTTCCTGCTTTACCTAAATAATTATCAATCTCATTAGTTGTAATCACCTGACCACCTATATCTTGAGTTAAAACTAAAAGTTTAATTCCTTTGCGAGCAGCATATAGAGCTGCATTTAAAGCTGCTGGCCCAGCTCCTAAAATGATTAATTCCCATTCTGTTTGCGATAAATCTTTTGTTTTCACTCCCAAAATTTTATTTAATTCCCCCGTTTTTTCTAATTCGATTAAGTCATCATAACCACCTAAACTTTGGTTATTAATAATAATTTGAGGAACAGTTTTATTATTTGTTCTTTTTTTCATCACCTCATAATTATTTTCTTTTTTAATATCAATTTCTTGAAAATCTAAATTTTTACTTTTCAAAAAAGCTTTAGCCTTTTTACAATAAGGACACCAATCTTTAGAATAAACTTCAATTTTTAATACTTTTGACATAATAAATCCTCCTTCTTAAATTAGAGCCATTTGACATAAGTTCTAGTGAATGTTAACATAAATATGGTTGTTAGAAAATAACAGAAATCTAAATATGAGGTGAAATTAAATGGCAACAGTTATGGAATATGCGGAAAATCTTGCAGAAGCAATTGTTGAATCACAAGAATTTCAAGAATTAAAAGAAAAAGAAGCAACTATGGTTGCAGATGAAGATGCAAAATCAATGCTTGATAATTTGAATGCTAAGTATCAGCAAGTTCAAATGATGCAGCAAAACGGTAAGCAGATTAGTGATGAGAAAAAACAAGAATTACAGATGATGGAACAAAAAATGAAGAAAAATGAAAAAATCTCTGAATTCTATGAAGCTCAAAATCACTTTAACCAATTAATGAATTCTGTAAATCAGGTAATAACTCACAAACTTCAAGGCAAAGATGAAGACGCTGAGTAATTATTTATAAAATTTGAAAGAAAAGATAACCGCAGTCAGCTGGCTGCGGTTTTTTTATTTAATTACTACCTGCTTTATAACCAGTAGCAAAAGCTATTTGTAAGTTATAGCCCCCAGTTAAAGCTGCTACATCAATTACCTCTCCCGCAAAATATAAGTTTTCAATTAATTTGGATGCCAAAGTTTTAGGATTAATTTCTGCAGTATTTACTCCACCTCTGGTTACAATTGACCTTTTAAATCCTTTTTTAGCCTTAATTTCAATTTTAAAACTCTTTAATAAGGATAACAGTTCTTCCCTTTCAGCTGCAGTAATCTGGTTTACTGTTTTATTATAAGCAATAGAAGAACTTTTAATAATTACGGGAATTAATTTTTGGGGTAATAAGTCTCCTAAACTATTAGCAAAAAATTTATTTGCATATTTCTCAAAATCTCTTAAAATTCTTTGATCAAGGCTTTGATAGTCTAAAGCAGGTTTTAAATCGATTTCTAATTGATAATCAGCTGGATTTTGATCAATAAACATTGAAGCAGAAATAACTAAAGGGCCATCTAAATAATCTTCTCTAATATTTAAGTCTCCAAAAACACTATAGATTTCTTTTTCATTCTTTAATAATTTAAGTTCAATATACTTTAATTTTAAAGATTCAGCTTCATAAATTAACTTGTTTTTTGTTTTTAAACCACAAAGGCCAGGTTCCGGCTTAGTTATTTGATGGCCTAAAGCTTTAGCTAATTTAAAACCACTCCCATCTGAACCAGTTTGAGGATAAGAAGCTCCACCTGCTGCCAAAATTATTTTATCTGCTTTTAGTTGGCCTCCAAATTTCAATTTAACCCCAACTGCTGTCTGAGCTTCAGTCAAAATTTCAATAACTTGATCTGTAATTATTTTAACTTCATTTTTATATAATTCTTTTTGTAAAACTCTTAAAACTGATTGAGAACGATTTGATTTTGGAAAAACTCTGTCTCCTCTTTCTATTTTAAGTTTTAAACCTAGTCCCTCAAAAAAATAATAAAGTCGATAAGCATCAAATTCTGCTAATGAACTATACATAAACTCAGGCTGATCAACTATATTTTTTATATGATTATTCAAATCAGAATAATTGGTTAAATTACAGCGCCCTTTACCTGTGATTAATAATTTTTTACCTAAATTTTTATTTTTTTCAATTAAAAAAACTTCATTTTGATTTTTAGCAGCTCTTAAAGCAGCCATCATACCTGCTGGGCCACCACCAATAATAATAACTTTTGCCAAAATACAACTTCCTTCCTTAAAATTAATTATTTAGATCGATTTTTAACTGCTTTCTTTATTTTAGTTAAAGCCTTTTTTAATCTAGCTTGAGGACAGGCTAAATTTAAACGCAAATGCATTGAACCTGACTCTTTTCCAAACCAAATTCCAGGATTAAGGCCGACTCCTGCTTTTTGATTCATAAACTCAATTAATTTTTGATCACTTGTAAAACCTAATTGACTACAGTCTAGCCAAACTAAATAAGTTCCTTCTGCTTTGCTAACTTTAATTTCTTTAATATTTTCTTTAATATATTTTTGCAAAAACCTATAATTTGCTTCTAAATATTTAAGCTGTGCTTCCAGCCACTTTTCACCTTCATTATAGGCTGTTTTTAGAGCTAATAGACCAAAAGGACTATTAGATGTTGCAAAACCTGCTTTTGTTTTTTGATAAGCTTTTCTTAACTCTTTTGCTTCAATTAGAGTATAGGAAGTATGTAAACCTGCTATATTAAAAGTTTTACTGGCTGACATAAAAGAAATCACTTTTTTTCGATACTCTTTAAATTCAGCTTTTGCTAATAAAAGTTTAAGTAATGGCTGGTGTTGATAATTAGAATAAACTAAATCAGCATGAATTTCATCACTTAAAAGATAAATATCTTCTTTTTTTAATAAACGTAATAAAGCAAGTAACTCTTTTTTCTTCCAAACCCTCCCTACTGGATTATGAGGACTGCAAAAAATTAAAGCTTTGACTTTGATTCCCTTTTTTTTATGAGCTTTTATTTGTTTTTTAAGCTGAACTAAGTCCATTTGATAATAATTATTTTTTTTGACTAGATTATTTTTAATAAGTTGACAATTATTATTTTTAACTGCTTCAAAAAATGGCCTATAAACAGGTGGTTGAATAATTACAGCCTCATTTGCTTTAGTAATCGTTTTTAAAGCAAAATTAATTGCTGGAACAACACCTGTTCCAAAAACAAGCCATTCTTTTTCTATTTCTAAATCAAATCTATTTTTTAACCAATTGTAAATAGTGGTTTTAATACTTTGATTAGGAAAACTATAACCAAAAATTCCAGTTTGGGCTCTTTTAATTAATTCAGCTTTAATTAAAGGTGCTGTTTGCCAGTCAGAATCTGCAACCCAAAGTGGTAGAATATCTTTATTCCCAAAAATAGCCTCTCTTTTATCCCATTTAATTGACATAGTGTTTTGGCGATTTTCTAGTTTAGAAAAGTTAAAGCTATTCATTTTTTTCTCCTTTCTTTTTAAAAAAATTAATTAAAACTAGGGCTGATACTGTAAGTATCAGCCACTAAAGTTTAGCTTAATCTTCTTTTAAAAATAATTTCATTAATTTTATCATTTGTTTGTGATCTAAACTTCCACCTAATTCCCTACTAGAGTGCATAGCTAAAAGTGGATTACCTAGATCTATGCTTTTAATTCCTAACTGAGTTGCAGCAATAGGGCCAATTGTAGAACCACCTTTTTTGTCACTGCGATTAGTATAAATTTGATAAGAAATATCATTTTTATCCATTAAATCAATTAAGACACCAGCTGTAGTAGCATGAGTCGTATATTTTAAATTAGCATTATATTTAATAACTGGTCCTTGATTTAAAAATGCTCTATTATTTTGAGCAGATTCTTCTCCAAAATTAGGATGAACAGCATGTGCCATATCAGCTGAAACTAAAAAAGATTTTTCAAGAATTGTATAATAATCTTCTTTATTTGCTCCTAAATTATAAATTATTCTTTCAATCAAATTTGAGACAAAAGGTGAATCTGCTCCTTGAGGAGTCTGACTACCTATTTCTTCATTATCATAAAAAATAGTCATCTGGGTCCATTTATGTGTTTTAGAGCTTTTAATTGCTTTTAAAGCTGCATGAGTCATCGAAAGATTATCTTGCGCTCTAGCGGCTATATATTCAGCTTCAGCTCCTAAAAATTGAGCTCTTTGACTTGGATAAAGGTATAATTCACTTTCTACAATCTCTGTCAACTCATACTCAGTATTTTGAGTAATTAACTTATTTAAACTGAAATCTAATTCATCTTTTTCTGCTAAATTATTTTCTTTTGCTTTTGTTTGGGTTATTAGAGCTCTTAAGCCCTTCTTTTTATTTATTTTAGCTTTTTGATTAATCTCTCTATTTAAGTGAATTGCTAAATTAGGAATAATAGCAATATTTTTTTCTAAATCAATCAACTCTTCTTTTAATTCAAAAGATTTTTCAGACTTTAAAACAATTTTACCAGCAATTGAGAGTTCTCTATCATACCAGGTATTTAGAATCGGGCCACCATAAATTTCTGTATTTAAAACAAGCTGACCTTCATTTTCAATTAATGGATCTGGCTTTATTTTAAGAGCTGGACTATCAGTATGGGCAGAAATAATTCTAAAACCATGATCTAAAAAATCTTGACCTGGAATAAAAGCAATTAGTGCAGAATCATTACGACTTACAAAATATTTTTCTCCAATTTTTAAATCCCATTTTTGACTGGGATCTAATTTTATAAAACCATTTGCTGAAAGTTCAGTTTCCAAATTTTGAGTAGCATGAAAAGCTGTTGGAGAATTATTAATAAAATCTATTAGTTCTTGGGCTTCTTTATGCATTATTTTTCACTCCCGCTATATCTATAATTGCTTTTGCATAAATTGCTGTACTTTTAACTAAATCAGAAATAGCAATAAATTCATCTTTTTGGTGAGCTAACTCAGCTTGACCAGGAAAAAGTGGACCAAAAGCTACTCCTTTTTCTACTTTACGAGCATAAGTCCCTCCACCAATAGCTACTGGTTGACTTAGATCATTAGTAAACTCCTGATAAGCATTCATTAATTTTTGAATAAAAGGATCATCTTTTGGAATATAAAGTGGTTTAGCATTTTTAATAGTTTCAAGCTCTATCAAATCATTATCTATTTCTGTTTTGATATCAGCTATTACTTTTTGAGCACTAGATTTAACTGGATATCTAATATTTACTAAAAAAACTACTTCTTTTTGCTCAGCTTTAATAATTCCAGTATTAAAAGTTAATTTAGTTGGAATCTCATCTTGATCCTTACATCCTATTGACTGGCCGTCATATTCAAGTCCAATTTTACTTTGATAAAATTCTAAAAATTTCTTTAATTTGTGGTTAGCAAAAGGAAGTTCAGCTAAAATATTTATTAAATAAGAAATAGCATTTTTCCCATTTTCAGGCATACTTCCATGAGCTGAAATTCCTTGATATAATAATTTAAAATTATTATTTTCAGCTTTAATCGTTAAATCTTCTTTTTGATAATCAACTCCTGCTAAAAGCTCATCTAATTCATCTCTTGTAATTCCACTTAAAACTGCTTCTGCAGAATCAGGAACCATATTAGTTGCATTTCCACCTGCAAGTTTTTCTAATTTAAGTCCTTCTTTTGGAGCTCCATCTAACTCTACTTTAAATTTAAGATCTAAAATTCCTTTTTCAGCATGAATAGCAGGGAAAGTAGCATCAGGACTAAAAGCTAAATCTGGCATTTTTTCTTTTTTAAAATAATGATCTAAAGAAGCCATACCAGTTTCTTCATTAGTACCTAAAATTAAACGAACTCTTTTATTTAATTCAATTCCTAGATCATCTACTATTTTTAAGGCGTATAAGGCTGCTACTGTTGGCCCTTTATCATCTATAGTACCTCGTCCATATATTTTATCAGCATGAATTTCAGCTGCATAAGGGGGATAAGTCCAATCACTACCTTCAGGTACTACATCTAAGTGACAAAGTAAGGCTAAAACTTCTTCTCCAGCTCCAATTTCTACATGTGCAGCTTGATTATCTATATTTTTAGTTTTAAATCCCATAGCTGTTGAAATTTCTAAAGCTTTTGCCAAAGCTTGATAAACAGGTTCACCATAGGGATATTCTGCTGTAGCTTCTTGTTTTACACTCGGTATTTTTACCAATTCTTGGGTGCTTAAAATCATATTTTCTCTTAATGCTTCTGCTCTTTTTAATATTTCTTTTTTCATATTTAGTTTAATAGTTTAAACTATTAAACATTCACCTCCTATTATGATTTTAACTTACTCTTTTATTTTATTCTATCACTTTTATTTATAAATTTAAAATAATAAGCTTTAAAGATCCAGATTAAAATTTATATTTTGAAATTAAATTCAAATTATAGTAAACTAAAGTAAATTAAGGAGTTGTTTCAATGAAATTAAATAAAATTAAGTCTGATACCAAAATTAATCCTTTAGGTCAAGAAATAAGATTAGGTTTTGCTAATAAAAATCAAAATAAGGCAGTCCTTTTATTACATGGTTTTGGTGGTCGAAGTAGTAATTGGAATTATGCTGCTCAAAAAATATATCAAAAAATGAAGATTCCAATTTATGTTCCTCGCTTACCAGGCCATGCTACTAATACCGAAGATTTTTTAAATAGCAATGCAGACCAGTGGCTGCGAAAAGCAGTAGATAGTTATTTATATTTAGCTAGTAGTTATCCTCAAATATATTTAGCTGGATTTTCAATGGGAGGGCTTTTAGCAGCTATACTTGCTGCCAAATTTAAGCCAGAAAAATTATCTTTAGTTGCTCCTGCTTTTTTCACTGTTAACCAAAATATTGTTTTTGCTCCTTATCTTAAATATTTCATTAAAAAAATAGATAATGATTTTAAACTAGAAAAAGAAAATTTAAATAAATTGGAAATTGATTTCCATCAAAATTATAGTTGTTATTATTATCCTCAAGCTCTAGCAGAACTATATAAATTAATGCAGCAGGGGAGAAAATCAATAACTAAAATTAAAACTCCAACTCAGTTAATTTTATCTAAAACTGATGAGCAAGTAGCAACTCCAAAAATTAATGACTTTTTAAATAAAAAAATGGGAAGATTTTTAGTAGATCAAAAGACCTATCAAAAATCATCCCATGTTATTATTAATGATCTTAAAAAAGAAGCTTGTACTCAGGCTATAATAAACTTTTTATTTGATTAACAAATAAATTTAAAAGTCTTTAAATTAAATCTTGTAGTTGTTTTAAATACTTTTTAAATTTAGCAGTAGAATTTTCAATTACAGCTGGTTTTTCCATATTAACTCCAGCTTTCTTTAAAATATTAAGTGGGTAATCACTGCCACCTGCTTTTAGAAATTCAAGATAATTAGCTGCAGCCTCTGGTCCTTGATTTTTTATTTTTTCAGCTAGAGCTGCTGCTGCTGAATAACCTGTAGCATATTTATAAACATAGAAATTATAATAAAAATGGGGAATTCTAGCCCATTCATAATCAAGTTCTTGGTCAATTACTAAAGCTTTACCAAAATATTTTTTATTTAATTTTCTATACATAGTTTTTAGAGACTGAGAAGTTAAGCTTTCTCCATTCTCAACATTTTGGTGAATCATTTTTTCAAACTCTGCAAACATAGTTTGTCTATAAACAGTACCTCTAAATCCTTCTAAAAAATAATTTAAAAGATACAGTTTCTCTTCTTTAGTCTGGGCATTTTCAAGCATATAATCAAGCAATAAATTTTCATTTAAAGTTGAAGCTACTTCTGCTACAAAAATCTTATAATCAGCGTATAAATAAGGCTGGTTTTGATTAGCATAGTAACTATGCATTGCATGTCCCATTTCATGACTTAAAGTAAATAAATTACTAATATCTTGGGTATAATTCATTAAGATATAAGGATGTACACCATAACAGCCGCTCGAATAAGCACCTGAACGTTTACCTTTATTTTCATAAACATCTATCCAACCAGAATTAAAACCACTTTCTACTGTTTCTACATAGTCCTCACCTAAAGGAGCAACTGCTTTTTTAATTATTTCTTTTGTTTTGTCATATTCAAATTTAAGCTCAATTTCTTTGATTAAAGGAGTATAAGTATCATAAATATGAAGTTCATCTAAATTAAGAATTTCTTTTTTTAACTCCATATATTGATGTAAAGGCTCTAAATTATTAGAAACTGTTTCGATTAGATTATTATAAACATCGGTACTAATATTATCACTAGCCAAAGCTGATGCTAAAGAACTCTTATATTTTCTAGATCGAGCATAGAAAACATCTCCTTTAACTGAACTATCAAGTACTGCAGCAAAAGTATTTTCTGAATTTTTATATTCTCCGTGCATAGCTTTAAAAGCATCTTTTCTAACTCGACGATCTTCATTTTTTAATAAATCAATATAGCGACCATGAGTCAAACGCAATTCTTCTTTGTTTTCATCTTCAATTAGTGGGAATTCTAAATCTGCATTATTTAACATACTAAAAATGTTTTCTGAGCTTTGAGTAACTTCACCTGCTAAAGCAAGTACTTTTTCTTCAGCTGCAGAAAGATAATGTTCTTTTTCTCTTAAAATATTATCAAAAAAATGATTAAAAAATTCTAATTTTTCATTTTCTTTTTTATAATCTTCTAATTTAGTAGTTCCTAATTTTATAATAGCAGGAACCATAAAAGAAGTAGAATTAGATAATTTATTATAAGCTGTTAAAGCCTTATTTTTATAATTTTGATATTTATTGTTTTTAGTATTTTGATCATATTTAAGGTGGGCATAAGCATATAGCCTAGCAGTTTTTTCTTCAATTTTAATAATTTTGTTTAAAGAATTAATTAAATACTCAGCACTACTTGTAAAATTTTCTTTTAAAGCTTTAATCTCTTTAATTTCTGTTAAAACAGCTTTTAGTTCTGACTCGAATTGAGAATCAGTTTCATATATATCAGTCAAATTCCATTTATATTTTGCATCAATTTCTTCTCTAGTTTTTAATTCTTTAGGCAAAAGAAATCTTCCTTTCTAGTTTATTACTTTTATTATTTTCATGATTCAATAACCATTTTTTGCGCCAAACTCCACCAGCATAACCGTTAAGAGCACCATTTGCCCCAATAACTCGATGACAAGGTATTATTATTGCAATTGGATTACGCGAATTTGCCTGCCCAACAGCTTGAGCAGCCTTAGGTTTAGAAAGAGCTGCCGCAACTTCTTGATAAGAATAAGTTTGACCATAAGGAATCTCTTTAAGATAATTCCAAACTTTTAAGTCAAACTCACTGCCAGCTAAAGAGATTGGAATTTCAAATTTAGTTCTAGTACCCAAAAAATATTGATTTAATTGATCAAAAATTAAATTATATATATTTAAAATTTTGGGATCTTGATAAAAATTTTCTTGACAATTATTTTTAACTTCTCTTAAATGATCATCAAATTCTACTTTTAATAAAGCTTGATTGTTAAATTCAATTTTCAAAATGCCCATTGGTGAAGGATAATATGTATAATAACTTTTATTATTCAATATTTTCACCTCTAATGGATTTTAAGTAAGCTGGTGTTTCAAAATGGTCTAAATAATGAGCAGCTAAAATAATCATTTCTTTTCGACTAAGTTTTCTTTTTTCAGCCAAAACTAAAATTAATTTTGGTGGAATCAAATCTAAATTTAAAGCCTTTTGATAATAATCTTTTTCTGCTATTTGTAAAACAGGTTTACTTTCAGCTGCAAGTAATAATTTAAGGACATTAATAGTAGTTAAATCCTGATCAGAACTTAAGGTTTCTAAACTACCAGGTACCCAATGATAAAGATTTTCAGCTTCTTTTTTCTGCATGATTTTTAAAATAATTGCAATAAATTCTTTTTCATTTGGGAATTTATCTAATTTAAAATTATTATTATAACCTCCAATTGTAATTCCCCAAGCAAGCAATTTTTCCAAACTAGGAAAAACTTGTGGGTCTTTCACAATTGGTTTTTGTTCTGGATACTTATCTAAATTAAGATTTAAATGAGACTGAATTAAATTTATACTTTTTTGATCAGCTGCAATTTGAAGTAGATTTTTATCTTTTTTAATAGCTTCTGAAATAGCAATAGCTGCTGCTTGAGCTGTATTCATCCCAACTGGTAAAACACGAGCACTGGCTGCAGCTAAAGAACTATAACCACTACTGCGACCTACAATCATTAAATTTTCGTTTTTGCGAGCAATTAAAGCCCTTAAAGGAATTGAATAATATTCTGGATTAAATAAGACAAAACCAGGATAATCTGAATCAGCAGCCTGATAATCTAAAGGATATGAAGCTAAGCTAATAGCATCATTAAATATTTTTTGTCTAAATAGGTCTTCAGTTTTAAGTTGATATTCAGTTAAAAAATGTCTGCTTTCTCTGCGATAAAGTTCTGTTGGTAGTTTTTCCAATTTAGCTTTTTTAAAGCCTGCTAAGTTAGCCTGAAAATATTCTAAAATAAACTCAGCTTCCTTTTTTGCTTCTTTTTTTGCTTCAGCAATTGACTTAGCTGCTAAAGGATCTACATTAAACAGCAGTAAAGCATTAATATAGGCTTCATATTCTCCAGCTTTAGGAATAAAGACAATATTTAATCCCCTTAAGCGAAGATTTTTATTTTGGGGTTGATAACTTTTGCCAAATTTAGAAAAGCCCCAAGCGTGATCATTTTTAAAATAACTATTTTGATATTTACCCTTTTTTACTGCTTTTTTTAATTGAGCTGGCTCAACTCCTGAAAATTTCAAAATTTGAGTTGAGGCCATCCAGCTATTTGCTAAATTGATATCTGCTGTTCCAACAAAATAATCTTCTCCAGCCAAAGCTGCTAAATCTCCATCTTGAGAAGCATCAAGATAAAATTTTGCTTTTAATTTTTGGATTTCTCCATTTTTTTCAATTTCTAAATAATCAATATTATTTGCCTTAAGCTTAATACTTTTTAATTTAGCTGAATTTATTATTTTAATATTTTTTTCTGCTGCCAACATTTTAGCAAATACTTTTTCAGCTTTTTGAGGAGCAAAAGAAATAGAAGAACCAACTTTTTGATGCCACTCAGAAAAAATTCCATGGTTAATATTTCTAGATCTGCTATCATAATTTAAATCAAGAAAATTCAAAGCAGCATAAGTCATTAATCCTCCTGGTTTTTTTCTGTTCATTAATAATATAACTTCCTTACCCTCTCTAGCAGCTGCTACTGCAGCTGTTACACCTTCTGGCTCAGCGGAAAAAACTATTAAGTCACTTTTGCTTTGAGCTAAAGCTGTAGTATTTAAACTAATAAATAATAGCAGGACGAAAATTATAGAAATATTTAAAATCAAACTTTTTCTATTTAACATTTATCTGCTCCTCATTAAATAATTTTCTTAAAATTTAGCACTACCAGGAGTACGAGGGAAAGAGATGACATCTCTAATATTTTGCATACCTGATAAATACATTAGTAATCTTTCAAAACCAAGTCCAAAACCAGAATGGGGAACTGAACCATATTTTCTAATATCTAAAAACCATTCATATTTTTCTAAATCCATATCTAATTCTTCCATTCTATTTTTTAACTTATCATATCTTTCTTCACGCTGACTACCACCAACTATTTCTCCAACCCCAGGCACTAAACAATCAACAGCGGCAACTGTTTTTTCATCATCATTTTGACGCATGTAAAAAGCTTTAATTTCTTTAGGATAATTATAAACCATAATTGGTTTTTCAAAATGCTTTTCAGTTAAATATCTTTCGTGTTCAGACTGTAAGTCAATTCCCCAGCTAACCGGAAATTCAAAATCATGATCACTATTTTCTAAAATATCTATAGCCTCTGTATAAGTAATTCTACCAAAATCAGATTGAATAATTTCTTCAATCATTTCTCTTCTACCTTCATCAATCCACTGATTAAAAAAGTCCATTTCTTCTTCTGCTTCATTAAGAGCAAAATTAAATAAATTTTTAATGAAATCTTCCATTAAAGTCATCATCTCATCTAAATTACAAAAAGCCATTTCAGGTTCAATCATCCAAAATTCTGAAGCATGACGAGATGTATTTGAATTTTCAGCTCTAAAAGTAGGACCAAAAGTATAAACATCACCCAAAGCAGTTGCTAATAATTCAGCTTCTAACTGGCCACTTACAGTTAAACCTGTTTCTTCTCCAAAAAAGTCTTGACTATAATCAATCTTTCCTGCTTCTGTTTTAGGTGGGTTATCCAAATCTAAAGTTGATACCTTAAATACTTCTCCTGCACCTTCTGCATCACCTGAAGTAATAATTGGAGTATGAATATATTTAAAATCTTCTTCATAAAAATAATTATGGATTGCATAAGACATTTTACTGCGAAAACGATTAACAACTCCAAAAGTATTAGTACGAGCTCTTAAATGAGCAATTTCTCTTAAAAATTCAAAACTATGTCTTTTTTTCTGTAGAATAAAATCTTCAGGAGCTTCACCTATAATTTCAATATTTTCTGCTTTCATTTCTACATCTTGTTCTCTACCTTCTACTTTATCTATATAACCTGTAACTTTAATACTGGCTCCAGTATTTATATCAGCTAAAGGGTGTTTATCTGGATCTAAAATCACTAATTGTAAATTTTCTAAAGTTGTGCCATCATTCATTTCTATAAAAGCAATGTTTTTAGATACTCTTTTAGTTCTCACCCACCCCATAACAATAACATCTTGATAACTCTCAATTTTATCACTTAATATATCTTTTATTTTTTCTTTTGCAAAATAATTCATCTTTATTTCCTCCCTCTAATATATAAATTTTCTCTAATATATATATTTCTAGTAATTAGTTTTAAATCCTTTATAAAATACTTAATTTATCTTAAAAAATTAAAAACCCGGAGCAAAAACTCCGGGAGACAATTTGTTACTTTTCTTCTAACTTCATTGGTTCACCACAACAAACTAATTCTCCACCGCCAACTTCTTTAACCTCAACTACATTACCGCAGATTTCACAGCGATAAACTTCTCCCTTTTCTTTAACATTCATCTTATCAATTACCTCCTTTTAAATTAAAATTGAGTTTGAAAATGAATATTTTACTCTTTTAAAATAAGTAACTAATTAAATTATATGTTAAAGCTCCTTTTTTTTCAATATTTAATTATTAATTTTATCTAAATCGAACTCTTTATGTATAACATTTAAAGCTTTAACAGCATAATCCTTATTTATCAAACAAGAAACTTTTATCTCAGAAGTAGTTATCATTTCAATATTTATATTGTTATTCCCCAAAGCTGTAAACATTCTAGCAGCAATACCAGGAGTTGCAATCATTCCTGCACCTACTATTGAAATTTTTGCTACATGTTGATCAACATTATAAGTTTTAAAATTAAGTTTAGCTTTCAATTTTTCTAAAACAGAAATTGCTAATTTTTCTTGTTCATAATTAATAGTAAAAGTTATATCATTTAAGCCATTATGCTGTAGATTTTGAATAATCATATCTACATTAACTCCAGCAGTTGCTAAAGGAGTAAATAACTTGCCTGCAATACCAGGCTCATCAGGTATTTTTTCTACTGTAATTTTTATTTCTCCTACATCACTTGCAGCTCCAATTACATCCTTTTTTGTTTCCATTTGTGCATCTCCTCTAACAATGGTACCTTTTAACTGATTAAAGCTTGAAGCAATATATAAACTCAATTTATATTTATTAGCTAATTCTACTGCTCTAGGATGTAGGACATTTGCTCCTAAATTAGCTAATTCTAACATTTCTTCATATGAAATATAGTCTAGTTTGCTAGCACTTTTTACAAGCTGTGGATCAGCTGTATAAACACCTGCTACATCTGAATAAATTTCACAACGATCTGCATTAACAGCAGCTGCTACTGCTACTGCTGTAGTATCAGATCCACCTCTACCTAAAGTTGTAAAATCATTGTTATCATTTACACCTTGAAAACCAGCTACAATAACAATTTTGTTTTCAGCTAATTCTTTTTTTAAACGAGTAGTATCTACATCTTTAATTACAGCCTGATTATACTGCTCATTAGTTTTTATTTTTAATTGACTCCCGGTTAAAGAAATAGCAGGATAACCATCAGCCTGAATTGCCATTGTTAAAAGAGCAATTGAAACTTGCTCTCCTGTTGTTAAGAGCATATCTACTTCTCTTGGATCTGGATTATCAGTAATATTACCCATCAAATCTATTAAATGATCAGTTGTATTTCCCATAGCAGAAACTACAACAATCATTTGATTGCCTTGCTTATAGCTCTCAACTATTCTTTTAGCAACATTTTTGATTAAATCAGGATTAGCTACTGAGCTTCCTCCATATTTTTGTACAATTAGTGACACCTATTTCACCTTCCTATTGTAAATTATCTTATTATTGTTTTACCTGGATTGGAATAATATTATTAACTGTTAAAACACCTTCTAATTTCTCTACTTCTTCTAAAATTTTCTTCAATTTCTTTTCTTGGATGTTTTTGGTTATAATAACTACAGGCATTAATGGAGTTTCAGTTAAATTATCATGCAAAATAAGTTCTGCTAAATTTTTTTCGGAAAAAATATCTTTTATTTGCTTAATTATATCTTTATTTTTTTCCAGCTGCAATCTAAGATAAAATTTATTTGCTTGATAATCATAAAAATCATAATGATCAGCAACTTGAATTTGATTAGTTAAATTTAATTCATTTTTTTGTTTAGAATTTTTAGCAGCATTAATAATATCTAAAAATAACAAATCATAAAAATCATTACTATTTTTTTCAGCTTCAAAAACCACTCTATTATCTGGTTGAAAAACAAATTCAAATAGGCTATTTGTCTTATTATTAGTAGCAAATAAACTATTTTTTGCTACTAAATGAGGCCTAATACTTAAATATAAATTTTTATTTTTTCTTTTAATCATTGAAATTAATTTTATTTTATAACCTAATTCATCTGCATAAATCAAATCATAACTTGTAATACCTTTAATTCCATTTAACTTAAATTCTTTAGGACTTAAACTAATTCCATAAATTAAATTCGCCAATAATATAGTTTTATAAAAACTATTAGCACCTTCTAAATCTAATTCTTGATTTTCGCTAATTTTTTCTGTTTTTTTAAAATCTGCTACCGTTTCTTTCATACTCACAGTATTTTCACCCATTTTGGCTAAAATATAATTAGTATTTGGATTTATAATAGCAGTTAATTGTTTTAACTTAGCTAAAGGATAACAATAATTAATTAAATTAGCTATAGGTAAAGGTGAAAATAAAGCAGAAAAATAGACTTGACCTTGATTTTCTTTTTCTATTTTTTTAATTACAGAATAATTATTAGCTAAAACTTCTGCATTTGTACTAATAAAATCCTTTTTATTTTTTAAAGCCTCTTTTATAAAAAATAATGATTTTTCACTTTTATTCAGCTCTAAAATCAGATCAATTTTCTGGTCTAATAAAATTTGTTTGTAGTTTTTAGTTATTTGAATTGATTTATCTTTGATTAAACTATTATTGAATAAATTTTCATTTTCAGAATAAATATAATCTATCTTTACTTTTTGCTTAATTAAACTTCTGATTTCATCTTTTTTAGTTTCAAAAAAGCTATAAAATGAATTTAAAGATTTTTGCTTAACTATTAAAGCTAAATTTAGCATTTTAAATATCTCCTCATTTAAACTCTTAAACTATTTTAATTGAAGTCTAAGCAACTATTGAAAAAATCTTCTTCAACATCTATTTTATAATAATTATAGTTGTTATTGCAATAAAAATTTTATGATTTAAATTAATAATATAAGCTAAAACCTTTTTATTTTTCTTTACTATGTTTAACTCCAGTATGACCAAATCCACCTTCACCACGCTGGCTTTCAGTAAGATTTTCTACTTCTTCCCATTCAATGATATTTACTTTTTGAATTATTAATTGGGCTATCCGGTCATTAACGTTAATTTCAAAATTATTTTCTCCATGATTAATTAAAATTACACCTACTTCTCCACGATAACCAGAATCTATAACTCCATCAGCATTTAAAACAGTAACTCCTTTTTTTAAAGCCAAACCACTGCGTGGATAAACAAAAGCTGCATATCCTTGTGGTACAGCAATTTTCAAACCTGTTTTAATCAATTTATATTCTCCACTTTTAATTGTTAGTTCTTCAGCCGAATGAAGATCAAGTCCTGCATCTTCACCATAATGTTGATATTGAGGCAGTTCTATTTTTTTATTAACTCTTTCAACTTTAATTTTCATTTAAATCATCCTTTATTTGATATAATATTTAATAATTTTTATTTCCAGTAATTAAAAAATAAACCAGCTTAAAAAAGCTGGATTTTATCATAACTATAAAAAAACATTTTATTCTACAAAAAGATGGTTTCCTATTTTTGTAATAACTCTTCTGCCTCGAAAAAAACTAACTCTAGTAGCTGTCTTAGGGTTATAGAAATATAAAGCTCCATTTGTAGGATCATTACCATTTAAAGCTTCTCTAGCAGCTCGATAAGCAGTTTGATTTGGTCTTAAATTAATTTGACCATCTCCCACCGCTGAAAATTGCCCTCTTTGATATATCACCTGAGCAAAAGTGTTTGGAAATTGATAACTTAAAACTCTATTGATAATTACTGCAGCTACAGCCACCTGCCCTAAATAAGGTTCTCCCCTTGCTTCACCATGAATAGCTCTGGCTAGTAGGTTTAATTCTTGTTTACTAACTCTTTTATTTAAAATTTGATGATCAGTTAAATTATGAACTGGTAGTTTTAAACGTTCACCTTGACGAATAAAATTATTTTCTTTATTATTTAAAGCCAGAATTATACCAATTGAAGTGCTAAAATCTCTAGCTAGATCATAAAGAGTATCTCCAGGCCCAACATAATAATTAATAATTTTGTTTTGGGGAATATTTTTAATATCTGGAATTTCTTGACCAGGATTTATTCTAGCTGCATAATGAGTATTGATAGTAAGAGAAAGTTCTTCTTTTTTATTTGTATATTGACTAAATAATTTATCAGAACTATTCAATTTATTTGTCTGCTCATTAGTGAGGGGTATGATCAGCTCATCACCCATTTTTATATTTGCTATATTTGAAATATTATTTGCTTTTTTTAGTTTATCCAGATTAATATTATATTCTTCTATAATTTCAGAAAGAGTGTCTCCTTGCTGAATTACATAAATCAAACTTAAATTAGGAGCAGCATAGATTGTTGTTGTTCCTAAAATAATTAAAAAACCTATAAAAAAACATACCATAATTTTAATTCTAGTCATTTTTAAACTCCATTTTCTTGTATTTTAGCAATTATAGTTTTAGAATCAATTTCTAAAACTGGACATTCTTTAGGTAAAGATTGTAAAAATTTAGAACCATATGATCTAGATTTAACTCTTCTGTCAAATAGAATGATTAAACCTGAGTCTTTTTTAGATCTAATTAGACGCCCAAACCCCTGCCTGAATTTAATAACTGCCTGTGGTAAAGCTAAATTATAAAAGGGATTTAAACCTTCGGCTTTTAACAAATCTTCTTTAGCCTTATATAATGGCTCACCTGGAACTGGAAAAGGAAGCTTAACTACAATTAAATATTTAAGTAAATCACCTGGTAAATCTACCCCTTCCCAAAAACTTGAAGTTCCAAAAATAATTGTTTTTGTTTCAACCTTAAATTCTTGCATTATAAAATTTCGAGATAATTTTGATTGTGATAAAATTCTAATCCCTTGCTTTTCTAATTCATCTTTTAGATTATTATAACAATAACTTAACATTTTATAAGAAGTGAATAAAACCATTGTTGAACCTTTTGTTTTAATAATTATTTTTTTTAGGTTAATAACTAACTCTTTTAAAAAGTTATTATTAGCTGGGTCAGGAAAATCTAAAGGGATCAAAAGTTCAGCTTGTTTAGAATAATCAAAAGGAGAATCTACTTTTAATTCTTCAGCTTTTTTAATCCCAGTTTCTCGATAAAAATAATCAAAAGAATTATCAGCAGTAATTGTCGCTGAAGTAAAAATCAAATTACTTAATTTAGACCAGAGCAAATCTGGCAAAAATTTACCTGCATCAATTGGAGCTGACTTTTGTACAACTTGTTCAGAACCACGATAATAGCTAGATTCTAACCAAAAAACATAGTCAGTATCTGCTGCCTTTAAATTAAATTCTACTCTTTTTATTAGATCTTGACAGCGGTTTAAACTAGATTTTATTTTCATTTCACTTTCATCAGTTTCAAGTTCTAAGCCCAAATATAGATTCTCATAAATGATTTGCAAAAACGAAAAATTATTTTTTAAATAAGCAGCTAAATTTTCTGCTGTCTCCTTAAATTCTTGCCATTTAGGACTATTTTTTAACTGCTCATCTACAGTTATTTTCTTTTTCTTATAATCTGAGATTAAAGTTTTTAATTCATTAAAATATTGAGGTATTAAATCTCTAATTTTTTGGGTTATCGGAATTACTTTTTTATCCAGAATTTCTCTTAAACGTTTTTGGTCAGAATCAAGTGCAAAAGCTATATCCCCTCTTATTTCTGCTAAAAGAGAATTTTTTTCTCCACTCAAACCTTTTAACCAATTATCTAAAAGTGGCTGATAAAGAGGATGCCCAAGGTGATTTGTTGCTATCTCACCAATATTATGTGCTTCATCTATAATTAAATGATTAAAATTTGGTAAAATACCTTTATCAACTGAACCAGTATCAGATTTAACTCTAGCATCAGATAATAATAAATGGTGATTAACTATTAAAATATCAGCTTTATAAATTTTCTTCCTAGCCTGCATAAAATGACATTTAAGATAAAAGGGACAAGAAGTTTTTAAACAAAGATCACTTTCAGCAGCAATTTGATTCCAAACTTTATTTTTTAACTGAAAATTTATTTCTGTTTTTTCACCATTATCAGTATTTTTTTTCCAATTTTTTAATTCTTTAAAAATAGACTCTTTAATTTCTAATTCTTGATTTTCAAAGTTTTTTTCAAAGTTTTTAAACTTTCTTAAACAAAGATAATTATTTCTCCCTTTGACTAATACAGCATTAAAATCAAAATCTAAAACTCGTTTTAAAGTTAATAAATCTTTATTGATTAATTGTTCCTGTAAATTAATTGTATTAGTAGAAATAACTATTCTACTTTGATTTAAATTATTATAAAAAAGAGCAGGTATTAAATAAGCAAAAGATTTACCAGTTCCTGTTCCTGCTTCAATAAAATTAAATTGACTTTTATTAAACGATTCAATAATAGCTTGAGCAGTAACCAGCTGTTCTTTTCTTTCTGAGAAATTATTTAATTTATTTGCTAATTTTCCCTCTTTTTTAAAATAATTTAAAATTTCTATTTGATCTAATTTTTTAGTTTCTTTCGTTTTACCAGCCTCAACCACTACATATATTTGATCAGCTGCATTATTTATAATAGCAAAACCAACTTCTCTAGCTGCCATTTTAGCTGCTAAACTAATGTCTGCTGCTGAAGGAGTTAAATCTCCAGACGGATGGTTATGAATAATCATTTCTCCTGCCATTAAATCATTAAGTACAGCTGGAGCTGAATAACTATTTCCTCTTGCTAAAACTTCGATTTCTTTAATAATTTTTTTATTATTTAATTTTGCTCTAACAAATATTTCATTCCCGGAAGCTTTTTCTATTTCTTTTTTTAAATTTTCTCCAACTTCTAATAAGATTTCAGCACTAGCAGACAACTTTAGTCCTCCCTTAATTGCTTTAATAAAATAATATCATCATCTTCTTTTTGCTTTTCAAACTGTGGTGTTTCTAAAATAAAAGTTTTAGCTTTTAATTGAGCATGATTAATTAGGTTTTGAAAAGCATCTACTCCTATTTTACCTTGACCAAGATGGGCATGTTGATCTTTATTTGTACAACATTCAAAATGAGAATCATTAAGATGAATAACTTTTAACTTATCAAGTCCTATTAGCTTATCAAAATCACTAATCAAATTTTCCAAACCTTGTTTTTTGCTTAAATTATAGCAGGCTGCAAAGGCATGGCAGGTATCAATACAAACTCCTAATCTTGCTGATTGGTCAACTTGCTCTATAATTTCTTGTAAAACAGAAAATTTTTGACCAATACTTGTTCCAGCCCCAGCTGTATTTTCTAAAAGAATCATAGTTTCATTTTCTACTTCAGCTAAAACTATATTTAAGGCCTGAACAATTCTTTTAATACCATTTTTTAAACCAGAACCAGTATGACTACCTGGATGAAAAATCAGGTATTCAGCTCCGAGCCTGTCACAACGTTTATATTCAGACTTAAGAGCTGAAATTGATTTTTCCCACAATTCATCTTTTGGAGAAGCTAAATTAATTAAATAAGCAGCATGAACTATCACTGGTTTTAATTTATACTTTTTTCTAGCTCTCTTAAATCTTGCTATTTCTGTATTATCAACTACACGCATTTTCCAGCCGCGTGGATTTTTAACAAAAATTTGCATTGAATTACAGCCAATATCAGCTGCTCTTTTAAATGCTTTTTCAAGACCTCCAGCTATAGAAACATGTTTACCTAAAATCATTTAAAGCCCCTCTCAAAATTTTACTATTACTTTAAATTAATTAAAGCTAGTTATTTTTATATCTTTCAATTCTCTTATTCTTTAGCTTCTAATTCTTTTTTAGCATCTTTTAGAGATAAATTAATTCGATCCTGATTATCTATTTCAATAACTTTTACAGGAATCTCGTCTCCTACGGAAACAATATCTCCAACTTCTTTTACATGACGATCAGCTAACTTAGAAATATGAACAAGACCTTCTTTATTTGGCAGAATTTCTACAAAAGCACCGAAATTCATAATTCTTTTTACTTTACCTTGATATATTTTACCAACTTCTACTTCTTCAGTTAAGCGAGCAATCATTTCTTGTGCCTGCTGGCCACCTTCTTGATCATCTGTCATGATTTTAACTAAGCCATCATCTTCAATATCAATACTAGCTCCAGTTTCATCGATAATCTTATTGATCATTTTTCCACCAGGACCAATAACAAATCTAATTTTTTCTGGATCAATATTCATAGTTATAATAGCAGGTGCATTTTCCGATAGCTCTGGGCGAGCTTCTGGAATAACATCTAACATTTTGCCCATAATATGCATTCTACCTTTTTTAGCTTTTTCTAATGCTTCTTCTAAGATATCATATGATAATCCTTTTAATTTAATATCCATCTGTAAAGCGGTAATCCCTGCTTCAGTACCAGCAACTTTAAAGTCCATATCTCCATTAAAATCTTCAAAGCCCTGAATATCAGATAAAATTACAACATCATCATCTTTTTTCATTAAACCCATAGCTATTCCAGCAACAGGTGCCTTAATTGGTACTCCAGCAGCCATTAAAGCTAAAGAACTACCACAAATACTTGCCTGTGAGGAAGAACCATTAGATTCTAATACTTCAGATACAATTCTGATTGTATAAGGAAATTCCTCTTCACTTGGAATAACAGGTAACAATGCTTTTTCTCCTAAAGTACCATGACCAATTTCTCTTCTACCTGGTGAACGCATTGGAGATGTTTCACCAACACAAAAGGATGGGAAATTATAATGGTGCATATAACGCTTAGTTTCATTTTCTCCCAAGCCAAATAAAGTTTGTTCATCTCTAGCAGAACCAAGAGTTAAAACACTTAAAGCTTGTGTTTCACCACGGGTAAAGACTCCTGAACCATGAGCTCTAGGAACAAAATCAACTTCTGCCCAAATAGGTCTAATTTCATCATAATCTCTACCATCAGGACGAATACCATCTTCAACTACTAAACTTTTAACAGATTTCTTTAGCATCTTTTCAAAAGCCATTCCGATTTGAGAATCAAGTTCTGATTCCTCATCTGGATTAATAGTTGCTTTAAGTTCAGCTTTTAGCTCATCTATTTTATCACTTCTAGCTTGTTTTTCCTGAATTTGAATAGCTTCTTTTAATTTATTACCAAGAATTTCATCTACTTTACTTTGAATTTCTGAGTCAACTGTTGGTGATTCAAAGTGGAATTTATCTTCTCCAGCTTCTTGACGCATTTCTTCTTGTAAAGAAATAATCTTTTTGATTTCTGCATGGGCAACTTTCATTGCTTCTAATACAGTTGCTTCACTGACTTCATTAGCACTTGCTTCTACCATCATAATTGCATCTTTACTTCCAGCAACTACTAAATCTAAATCACTATTTTCTCTTTCTTCTTCATTTGGATTAATAATAATCTGCTCATCAACTAAAGCAACTTTTACTCCTCCAATTGGTCCAGCAAAAGGAATATCAGATAAAGTTAAGGCTGCTGAAGCACCATTTAAAGCTAATACTTCAGGATCATGATCATCATCAACTGATAAAATTGTAGCCACAATCTGAACATCATGTCTAAACCCTTCTGGAAATAAAGGTCTAATTGATCTATCTATAACTCTAGCAGCTAGAGTTGCTTCATCTCTAGGTCTTCCTTCTCTTCTCATTACACTACCTGGAATTTGTCCAATAGCATAAACTCTTTCTTCATAATTAACCATTAAGGGAAAATAATTCATCCCTGGTCTTGGTTCATCCATTACTGCTGTTACTAAAACCTGAGAATCACCACAGCGGACTACTACAGAACCATTTGCTTGTTTGGCCAATTTACCAGTTTGAAAATTAAATTGGTCACCAGCATAATCGATTGTCCATTCTTTCATATTTTTTTCCTCCTTATTCAAATAAAGAGCGGGGATTGCCCCGCTCTTTTAGTATGCATTATTAACCGCGAATTTTTAATTTTGAAATTAGTTCACGATAACGCAGAACATCATTATTTTTTAAGTATCTAAGCAACTTTCTTCTCTGTCCAACCATTTTTAATAATCCTCTTCTTGAATGATGATCATTTTTATGGTCTTTTAAATGTTCAGTTAAATCAGCAATTCTTGCTGTTAAGAGAGCAACCTGTACTTCAGAAGAACCTGTATCTCCTTCTTCTAATTGGTATTCCTCAATAATTTCTTGCTTTTTTTCTTTACTTAACATTGATAACTCACCTCCTGTAAAATTAATTCGCCACAAGCCAAGATAACGTTGGAGACTCGCAATCCTAGCAAATGGTAATTTAAAACTTTCTTTATAATTTTAACATAAAAGTTGACGCGTGTAAAGAATATCTTGCTGCATCTGCTCAATTAATTCTTCTTTACTTTTAAATTGTCTTTCTCCCCGAATAAATTCTATCAAATCAACACAAAGTCTTTTTCCATAAATATCTTTTTTGAAATCTAAAAGATAAACTTCAAAAGAAATTTCTTGATTATTAAAAGTAGGATTATAGCCTAAATTAGCTGCTCCTATATATTCTTGCTGATCAATATTAACTTTTACAGCATATACACCTTCAGGAGGTAGGGCATAATTTGTTTCTAATTTCAAATTTGCAGTTGGAAATCCCATTTTCCTACCTCTTTTTTTACCATGAATAACTTCTCCACAAATCTGATATGGTCTTCCCAAAAGTTTTTTAGCCTGCTTAAGCTCTCCTGCTTTTAATAAGTTACGAATCCTTGTGCTAGAAATCCTATCATCACTGGCATGTAGTTGAGAAATTATTTCAGCTTTAAAATTATGGATTTTTCCCATTTCTCTTAAAATGTCAACATTACCCTCATTTTTATAAGCAAAACGAAAATCATCTCCAACTACTATTGTATTAACTTTTATTTTATCAATTAAAATATTATTTATAAAATCTTCCGCTCGCAAATGAGCAAATTCTTGATTAAATTCTTGCTCAAAATAATAGTCAACTCCCATTTCTTCTAAAAGAGAAATTTTTTGGTGACGGGAAACTACTGCTGGAGGAGGATTTTTACCAGCTATGATTTTTAATGGATGGGGATGGAAAGATAAAACTGCAGCAGGATAATTATTTTTTCTTGCAATTTTAATAGCTCTTTTAATAATTAATTGATGACCTTTATGCAGACCATCAAAAGCTCCAATTGCAAGACATGTATTATCACTTTTAAAGCTATTATAATCTTTACTAGTTATAACCTGCATATAAATTTCCTCCATCATTAAATGAACACTTTAAGTGGTTGATAAATAGGATAATCATCTACTAATTGGTATTGGCTAATAGCCATAAAATCTCCTGCTTCTGAAAAAACAAGAAATTTATCACCAATATTCAAATTTATTTCAGTTTCTACCATGTTTTCTTTAATTAAATAATTACCATTTTTAGCACGCTCATATTCTTGATCTTTTATTGTATAAGCTGGTAATTTTAGTGGTTCATAAGTTTTTAATAAAATCTGACTACCTTGAGCTGCAATATCTTCATAACTCACCGAATCTGCTAGTCTAAAAGGACCTGATTTAGTCCTTAAAAGAAAAGTCATTACTGAATTTGTAGCTAGTTTGTCTCCAATATCGCGAACTAAAGAACGAATATAAGTTCCTCTTGTTACTTCAACTCTAAATCTGACTAAAGGTAGTTTAATTTCTATAATTTCTAAATCTAAAATTTCAATTTCTCTACTTTCACGTTCAACTTTAATCCCTTGCCGAGCAAGTTGATAAAGTCTTCGCCCTTCATGGTGTAAAGCAGAATACATTGGAGGTATTTGTTCTTGTTTTCCCTTAAAATTTAAAATAGCAGCTTCCACTTTCTTTTTTGTTAATTTTTCCCAATTTGAATCTTGAGCTATAATTTCACCTTCTAAATCAAGGGTATCAGTTCTTAGACCAAGCTTCAACTCACAAATATATTCTTTCTGCTTATCATCTAAAAAGGGAATAGTTTTGGTAGCTTTACCAAAACATACTCCCAAAACTCCAGCTGCAGCTGGATCCAATGTTCCTGTATGACCAACTTTTTTTTCATCTAAAAGATGACGCAATTTTTTAATTAAGGCAAAAGAAGAAATACCTGGTGGTTTTAAAATATTAGCTGTACCATTAAACATATTCTTTAGCAGCCTCTACTACCAAATCAATAGTTTGCTTTAAAGTTTTATTTACTGTAGCTCCAGCTGCTCTAGGGTGGCCACCACCATTAAAATCAGCAGCTAATTGATTTACTTTAGCATAAAAATTAGATCTTAAACTAACTTTAATTTCTTTTTTTTCTTCTTCAGTGAACAAAATACCTATTTCTACTCCTTCAATATCCCGAGCAAGGTTTACTAAACCTTCTGTATAGTCAGTCTGTGCTTCATGCATCATTTCTCGACTAACATATATCCAAGCTATTTTACCGTCTTCACTTCTAGATAAAGTAGCAAGAGCCATTCCTTTTAAAATTAAGGATTTATAACTTAAACTTCCAAATACCTTTTTATTGATTTTATAAATATTAACTCCAGCTTCCATTAATTCAGCCAAAATTCTCAAGACTCTAGAAGTTGTATTTTCATATCTTAAAGCTCCTGTATCAGTTATAATTCCAGTAGCTAAAGGATTAGCAATTTTTAATGGAATTTTTTCTTTAAGCATCTGACTAGCAAAATCATAAATAATTTCACCAACTGCTGCTCTATCAGATTGAACCAAATTTATTTGCCCAAAATGAGTATTATCTTCATGGTGATCGATATTAATGATTAGTTGAGCTGAATCAATTATTTCTGGGCTTAAATCAACTCTTTCTAAACTACCAGAATCAAGAGTTATTAGAATATATTCTTCATTACTTAGCTCTTTTTTTAATTGACCTAAGTCTGTATAAAACATATCTGCTTGAACTTCTAAAAAAGAAAAGGGAGCCAGAGTATCACGATTAAGATAAGCTCTGACTTTTTTTCCTTTCAAATCTAATAAGCGAGTTAAAGCAGTTACTGAACCAATACTATCTCCATCTGCACCAACATGGCCAACAACTACAAAGTTCTGCTTTTGATTTATAAGCTCTATAATTTCTTTAATGTTTTTCTGCATCAGAGTCAGACTCCTTTATCTCTCCTGATTGCTTAAGATCTTTAATGATATTTGAAATATGAACACCATTTTCTATAGAATCATCATAACGGAAAATAATCTCTGGTGTATGGTGAATTTTAACTCTTTCTCCTACCAATTTACGTACAAAACCCTGAGCCTGTTGTAAACCTGCTAAAGTTTCTTCTTTTTCTTTTTCAGTACCATAAACACTAATAAATACTTTAGCATGTCTTAAATCACCACTGACTTCAACATCAGTTATTGAAACAAAACCGATTCTTGGATCTTTCATTTCTCTTAATACAATCTGACTTATTTCTTCTTTTAATAATTCTCCAACTCGTACTGCACGTTTATTTGACATTTTTTCTCACCTCTATCTATAAGGACCTTTTGATTTCCCTATAAGTATAGAATTCAATAATATCTCCAACTTTGAGATCATTATAATTCTCGATTCCAATTCCACATTCATAACCAGATTTTACTTCTCTAACATCATTTTCAAATCTTTTAAGTGAAGAAATAGTTCCTTCATGGATAACTACTCCGTCTCTAATTAAACGAGCATCATAGTTACGATTTACATGGCCATCAGTAATATAGGCACCTGCTATAATTCCAACATCAGGAACTTTAAAGGTATCTCTAACTTCTGCTCTACCAGTAACTTCTTCTTTAAGTTCTGGATCAAGCAAACCAGCCATTGCATTTTTAATATCTTCTATAGCTTTATAAATTACTCTATAAGTTCTAATATCAACTTTTTCTTTTTCAGCTGCTTTAATAGTCTTATTATCAGGTCGAACATTAAAACCAATAATTATAGCATTAGAAGCACTTGCTAAGTTAACATCAGTTTCATTTACTCCTCCAACACCAGTATGAATAACATTAACCGTTACCTCATCTGTACCTAATCTCAGCAGTGAAGCTTTTAAAGCTTCGATTGAACCTTGAACATCAGCTTTAATAATAATATTTAATTCTTTAACTTCACCTTCCTGAATCTGCTTATAAAGATCATCTAAAGAAACTTTAGCATCAGATTTTAATTCAGATTGTCTTTTTTCATCTTGCCTATCAGAAGCTACATCTCTAGCCTGTCTTTCATCTTCTAAGACCTGAACAAAGTCACCTGCTGCAGGAACTTCATTAAAACCAAGTACCTCTACTGCAGCTGATGGTCCAGCTTCAGCTAAAGACTCACCAAATTCATTAAACATAGCTCTAACTCGACCAGATGTTAAACCAGCTAAAATTGGATCTCCTACTTTTAAAGTACCATTTTTAACTAATAGAGTAGCAACTGGACCTCTACCTTTATCTAATTCAGCTTCAATAACTACTCCCTCAGCTAAACGATTAGGATTAGCTTTTAGTTCTTCCATTTCTGAAACTAAAATAATCATCTCTAAAAGTTCATCAATATTTTGCTGCTGTAGTGCAGAAACATTAACACAAATTGTGTTTCCACCCCAGTCTTCAGGCACTAAACCATATTCAGTTAATTCCTGTTTAACTCTATCTGGTTGAGCATTTGCTTTGTCAATTTTATTAACTGCCACAATAATTGGAATTCCTGCTGCTTTAGCATGGTTAATTGCCTCTTCAGTTTGGGGCATAATTCCATCATCAGCAGCTACAACTAAAATTGCAATATCAGTTAGTTGAGCTCCACGAGCTCTCATAGCTGTAAAAGCTTCATGACCTGGTGTATCAATAAAAGTAATTTTTTTATTATCAACTTCAGCCTGATAAGCACCAATATGCTGAGTAATTCCTCCAGCTTCGCTACCAGCTACCCTACTTTCTCTAATTGAATCAAGCAAGGTTGTTTTACCATGATCAACATGACCCATAACTGTTACAATTGGTGGACGAAATTCTAGATCCTCTTCTTTATCTTCAATTTCAGGACCTACTCTTAAAGAAGCTTGCTCTTTAGCTTCAGATTTAAATTCAATATTTACTCCCAATTCTTCAGCTAACAATTCCAAAGTGTCTTCATCTAGACTTTGGTTAACATTAGCCATAACTCCCATATTCATTAACTCTACAATTAAATTATTAGGAGCCTCATCAATCTTTTCTGCAAATTCTTTGACTGTGATTGGTGTTTCAATCTCTAAAGCATTTGTTTTAGCTTCTGTTTCTGTTAAATTTTGTTCTACTTCTAATTCTTCTGTAGCTGTATCAGTTTTAGCTTCCGCTTTCTGATTTTCAGCATAGATTCCTTTTACAAGTTCTGCTGTTTCGTCTGTTATTGTACTCATATGACTTGATACC
Source organism: Halanaerobium praevalens DSM 2228 (assembly GCF_000165465.1). Taxonomy (GTDB): domain Bacteria; phylum Bacillota; class Halanaerobiia; order Halanaerobiales; family Halanaerobiaceae; genus Halanaerobium; species Halanaerobium praevalens. Next base: position 1,058,461 of record NC_017455.1, on the reverse strand, counting down.
TCGATATCAAGATCATTTAATATTTCAATTACCTCTTTACTATCCATATCTAGCTCATGTGCTAGATTATATACTCTAATTTTTGCCATACTTGCACCTCCAAAATATTCTACTGTTAGTTAACCATGTTTAATCTCCTCCGAAATTTTAGTATAAATTTCATCGGAAATCTCTTTTCTAAGTGCTTTTTTAAGTGCACCTTTTTCTATTGCTTGATCTAAACAATCAAGATTTGGACAGAGATAAGCACCTCTACCAGGAGTTCTTCCTCCTGGATCAACTAAAATATCTCCTTTGTTATTTACCACTCTTAAAAGTTCAATCTTGTCTCTTCTGGCACCACAACCTACACATTTACGAATAGGACTTCTGCTCTGCAATCTCAATCCTCCTTAAGATTTTAATTAATAGTTAGTATTATTAATCAAGATTTTCAAGATCTTCTGTCTGTTCATCTAAATCATTTTCCATCTTGTCAATTAAATTTTCATTTACTTTTTCAGCTGCTTCTAAATTATCTGTTTCCATTTCTGCTTCAATGTTTTCTTCAAACTTATCTAAACTTTTAGCAAGCTCAGAAGCATTTTTTTCAATTTTCTTTTTTTCGATCTCTGCTTCAATTTCAGATTCTTTTTTTATATCAACTTTCCAGCCTGTTAATTTAGCAGCAAGACGTGCATTCTGTCCTTCTTTACCAATAGCAAGCGAAAGTTGGAAATCTGGAACAACTACTCTAGCAATTTTTTCTGATTTGTTAATATCAACACTAATTACTTCAGCGGGATTTAAAGCATTAGCAACAAATACTTCTGGATCTTCATCCCATTTAACAATATCAATTTTTTCATTATTTAATTGATCTACAACTGCCTGAACTCTCATTCCTTTTGGTCCAACACAGGAACCAACAGGATCAACCTGCTTTTCTGTACTACTAACAGCCATTTTAGATCTTTGGCCAGCTTCTCTAGCTACTTCTTTTATTTCTACAAGTCCTTGGAAAATTTCTGGAACTTCAATTTCAAAAAGTCTTTTTAATAATCCAGGATGAGTTCTAGAGACTAAAATACGAGGTCCCTTATTAGTTGTACTTACTTCAACTACATAAAGTTTAATTCTTTCTCCAATTTCATATCTTTCACCAGCAATTTGTTCAGAAGGTGGTAATAAAGCTTCTGTCTTACCCATATCAATTAAGATATTATCATTATGAAAACGCTGGATGGTACCTGTTATTAGTTCATCTTCTTTTTCTTTATATTGATCAAAAATAACATCTCTTTCAGCCTCTCTGATTCGCTGCATAACTACTTGTTTAGCAGTTTGAGCTGCAATCCGGCCAAAATTAGCTGGAGTAACCTCAATCTCTACAATGTCTCCAATAGTATATTTACTATCAATATTTTCAGCTTCAATTAAAGATATTTCGCTATTTTTATTTTCTACTTCTTCTACAACTTCTTTACGGGAAAAGACTTTTACTTCTCCTGCTTCTGCAGAAATTTCTATTCTAACATTATCTTTAGAACCAAAATCTTTTTTATAAGCAGAAACTAAAGCTGTTTCTATAGCATCTAATAATACTTCTTTAGAAATACCTTTATCTTTTTCTATATCATCCAGGGCCTGAATGAATTCTATATTCATGTTATTCCCCCCTTAATTTTAAATTTCAAAAGTCAAATTAGCTCTTGCAACTAAGCTATAATCAATTTCTAATTTATTATTATCAATTTCTAAAGTTATTTTATCAACATTAAAATCTTTTAAGATTCCTACAAATTCTTTTTGTCCTTCAATTTTTTTAAAAGTTTTAACTGCTATTAGTTCTCCCTTAAAACGTTCAAAATCCTCTTCAGTTTTAAGGGGTCTTTCTAAACCTGGTGAAGAAACTTCTAAAATATAACTTTTATCAATTGGATCTTCTTCATCTAAAATCATACTTAAAGATCTACTTACTTTTTCACATTCTTCTATTGTTAATTCACCATTTTTATTTTCTAAAAAAATTCGCAGTATCCAATCACTACCTTCTTTTAAAAATTCAACATCAATCAAATTAAGATTTTCACTCTGGGCAATTGGAAGCACAAAATCTGTTACTGTTTCAGCAACTTTTCCCAAATAAAACACCCCACTTTCTCAAATATTTAATTTTTAATTTACTTAAACTATAATAAAAGAGTGGGAAGACATCCCCACTCCTAAAATCAACAATAGTATTTATCAGAACTCTTTCCTTTATAATTCTATCATAGCTTTTTTAGAGTTGCAAGTTTTAAAATAAAGAGAGTTGATTTCGTTCTGGCATTCCAGCTAGAGATCCATGTTCTCTCAAGATTTCAATTACAGTTGAAGTCAGTGAAGTTCGATTTGATAGCTCTTCTATTGAAGTGAAGTCTGACTTTTGTCTCTCAACGACTACACTTTCAGCTGCACTGCCACCAAGCCCCTGTAAACTAATTAAAGGGGCTAAAAGTTTATTTTCTTCTTTTTTAATAAAATGATTTGCTGCTGACTCATAAATGTCAACTGGCATAAACTCTATACCACGCATCATAGCTTCCAGTACAATTCTTAAAACAGTAAGAGTTCCACTTTCTTTAGCAGTCATATCATTTCCTAAAGCCTCCAGCTCTTCAATTTTATCAATAACAACCTGGCGGCCATTACAAGCTAGCTGAGCATCAAAATCTCCTGCTTTAATAGAAAAATAAGCAGTATAAAAAGCAGCTGGATAATGAACTTTAAAATATGCAATCCGATAAGCCATTGTTACATAAGCTGCAGCATGTGCCTTTGGAAACATATATTTAATCTTTTTACAAGAATCAATATACCAATTTGGCACCTGGTTTTCCCTCATCGCCTCTTCTTCTTCAGCTGTTAGACCTTTACCTTTACGCACATGTTCCATAATCCAGAAAGCTTGAGATGGTTCTACACCTTTTTGTAAAAGGTAATTCATAATATCATCTCTTACAGAAATAACTTCTGCTAATTCAGCTTTGCCATTTCTAATTAAACTTTGAGCATTATTAATCCAGACATCAGTCCCATGAGAAAGACCACTAATTCGGACTAATTCAGCAAAAGTTGTTGGCCTAGTATCTCTAAGCATTTGCTGAACAAAAGAAGTTCCAAATTCTGGGATACCTAAAGTACCTATATCAGTACCTAATAAATCAGCCTCAACTTCCAATATATCTGTACTTGAAAAAATACTCATTGTATCTGGGTCATCAAGCGGAATATCCTTTGGTTCTATTCCTGTCATATCCTGCAAAAGCCTTAAAGAAGTTGGATCATCATGCCCCAGTAAATCTAATTTTAAAATACGACCACTAATGGAATGATAATCAAAATGAGTTGTTCTAATATCTGTATCTTGATCATTGGCAGGATGCTGAATTGGACTAAAATCAAAAATACTATTTGATTTAGGAACAATCATTAAACCACCTGGATGCTGACCAGTAGTCCGACGAACTCCAGTACAACCAGCAACTAAACGATCAATTTCTGCTCTTTTAACATCCATTCCTTTTTCATCAAGGTAATTTTTAACAAAGCCAAAAGCTGTTCGATCAGCAATGGTCGAAATAGTACCTGCTTTATAAACATAGTCTCTACCAAAAAATTCTTCTGTATATTTGTGAATTTTGCCTTGGTATTCACCAGAAAAGTTTAAATCAATATCCGGAACTTTATCTCCCTTAAACCCCATAAAAACTTCAAAAGGTATATCAAAACCGTCTTTAATATATTCAGTTCCACAATCAGGACATTTCTTATCTGGTAAATCCACCCCAGTTCCAATTGAGCCATCCGTAATAAACTCATGCTTAGAACACTTAGGGCAACGATAATGTGGAGGTAGTGGATTAACCTCAGTTATTTCGGTCATTGTTGCTACAAACGAAGATCCAACTGATCCTCGTGAACCTACTAAATAGCCATCTTCTAATGATTTTTTAACTAGTTTATGGGCAATTAAATAAATAACTGCAAAACCATTTTCAATAATTGAAGAAAGTTCTTTCTCCAAACGATCAATAACCAGTTGGGGCAATTTTTCTCCATAAAATTTATGGGCTCGATTATATGACATCTCTCTAATTTCTGCTTCAGCACCTTCAATTTCAGGAGTAAAAAGTCCATCTGGAATCGGTTTTATTTTTTCAATTCGATCTGCAATTTGGTTTGGGTTATCAATTACAATTTCTTTTGCTATTTTTTTACCAAAATATGCAAATTCAGATAACATTTCATTTGTAGTTCTATAATAAATTGGTGGTTGTTGATCAGCATCATTAAAGCCCTGACCAGTCTGTAAAATTTCTCGAAAAATACTGTCTTTAGGATCCAAAAAATGAGCATCTGTAGTTGCAACTACAGGTTTATCAAGTTCTTGTCCTAATTTATATATTTTTTTATTTATCTCTTTTAAATCATCTTTAGAGTTCACCTTGGCTGGAATTAAAAATTGATTATTACCTAAAGGCTGTAATTCTAAATAATCATATAGTTTAGCAATCTTTTTAATTTCACTTCGTGGTTTATTATTAACAAAAGCTTTATAAATTTGTCCTGCTTCACAAGCAGAGCCAATGATTAATCCTTCTCTATGCTGGAGCAGAACACTTTTTAAAATCCTTGGTTTTTTATAAAAATTATTTAAATGAGAAATAGAAATTAGTTGATAAAGATTTTTTAACCCTTTTTTGTTCTCAGCTAAAATTACAGCATGAAAAGGTCTTAAGTCTTTCCAATCTATTTTAGAAATATAATCATTAATTTTATTTAGATTATGACATCCGTCATCTTTTATTAATTCTAAAAGCTTAGCTAAAACTTCTGCTGTAGCATTAGCATCATCTAAAGCACGATGATGATTTTCTAAATCAACACCAAAATATTTGGCCAAAGTATTTAATTTATGATTTTTACTATCTTTAACAACTGCTCTTGAAAGTCCTAAGGTGTCAAGGACAGTATAATCGTCTTTTTCAATTTCTAATTTTTCAAGTGCTGTTCTAATAAAACCATAATCAAAATCAGCATTATGAGCTACTAAAACTCCAGTTCCTGCAAATTCAATAAAATCATTAATTACTTTTTCTAAACCTGGAGCATTTTTAACCATCCGATCATTAATTCCTGTAATTTCAGTGATTTTAGCTGGGATTCGCACTCCAGGATTAATAAATGATTCAAATTCAGCTATTTTTTTACCACCTTGATATTTAACAGCTCCAATCTCTATTATCTCATGCTGAGAGGGATTTAAACCTGTGGTTTCTAGATCAAAAACAATAAATTCAGTTTCTGCTAAAGAAGCTGAATATGGATTATGGATTATTGGTTCTCCGTCATCAACCAAATAAGCTTCTACTCCATAAATTATTTTGACTCCATGTTTTTCACCAGCTGCATAAGCATCTGGAAAAGCCTGAACTACTCCGTGATCAGTAATAGCAAGTGCTTTATGTCCCCAATCTCCAGCTCTTTTAACCACATCTTTTACATTAAGCACAGAGTCCATAGCACTCATTTGAGTGTGCAAATGTAGTTCTACCCTCTTTTTTTCTGCTTCATCTTTTCTTTTTTCCTGCTTAAGAGGATTTAAATCATTAAACATAATTCCCCATTCTTTACTATAAGGATCAAAAGTTACTTTACCTCTTATTTTAAGATATTGACCTTTATTTAAACTATCTAAAAAATCATCCTTTTCATCAGAAAAACATTTAGCAGAAATTGAGCTATCATAATCAGTAATTTTCAAAATATAAAGATAACTACCTTTACGAGTTTGGCGAACATCAATATCAAATAATTCTGCTTCAACTATAACAGAGGGTATTTCGGTATTTAAATCAACTAAAGCATGAGTTTTCTGACCTCTGATTACTCTACCATAACGATCTTTATTTTTTTTACGCTTCCGCTTAGACGAACGAGTTCCTCCATTTGAATAATTATTATTAGAAGGAGGAGCTGTTCTTTCAGATCTCTGCTTAAATTTGCTGGGATCAGTTTTGCTTTTTATTTCTGGTAAAAAATCACCGTTATGAACACTTACTTTTTTTATTTCTTTTAAATATTTAGCTATATTATTTTCTAAAAAATTAATTACTTTTGGTTGAGCTAATTTTTTTTGTGCCATTTTTGTTTCAACTTTAATCTTCAGTTCCTGATTTTCTAAAAATAATTGGGCTCTTTTTAACCAATTATTAGTAAAAGAAAAATATCTTTCAAAATCATTAATTAATTGGGGCCAAATTAAAAATAATTCTTCTTTTAAATTTAAGTCAGAAATAATTTCTATTTGAAAATTATTTTCTATAAGAGAAAGTTTATTCCTTATTTCATTTTTTATATCTTCACTATTACTTTTATTTGTAATACAATAAATAATATTTTCTTTTTGATCACAAATTAAATATTTATATAAAGCATTGTTTTCTCTTATAGTAATTGCTTTTGTCATTAAATACTCCTTCCAAATGAAAAACTAAAGCTTAAGCAATTCCAGCAAATAAAGCTTCTATTTTAGTTTCTAACTGTTCTAATTCAATTTCTGTTTTCATATTATTTTCTCTAGTCATAGCTTCTACAACACCATTTTTTAGAGAACGAGAACCGATTGTTAGACGCAGAGGAATTCCGATTAATTCCGAGTCATTAAACTTAACTCCAGCTCTTTCTTTTCGATCATCAATTAAAACTTCCCACCCTTTAGCTTTTAAGTCTTGATATATCGCTTCAGATTTAGTCTGTACCTCATCATCATTACCTAAAGGAAGAATAATAATTTGATAAGGAGCAATAGCTTTAGGCCATTTAATTCCATATTGGTCATTATTTTGTTCAATAGCTGCTGCAACTAGACGAGTAATTCCAATCCCATAACTTCCCATTACAATTGGCTGAGCTTTTCCATTTTCATCAAGATAATTAGCATCCATATTTTCACTATATTTAGTTCCTAATTTAAAAATATGTCCGACTTCAATTCCAGCTTTAATATCCAATTTACCTTTTTCACATTTAGGACAGCGCTCTCCACTCTTAACTGAACGTAAATCAGCAAATGCTTCTACTTCAAAATCTCTTTTTACTTTAACATTTTTAAAATGATAGTCTTCTTCATTAGCACCAACAATAGCTCCTGACATATTTTTTAGTCTTTGGTCAGCGATAATTCTAACTTCAGTTAAATTTATCGGTCCAATAAAGCCTGGAACACTATTAAATAATTCTTCAAATTCTTCTGCTTCAGCAGCTCTTAATTCATTTGCTTGTAGATAGTTAGTTAATTTAATTTCATTTAATTCATCTTCACCAGAAACTAAAGCTAAAACAGCTTCACCATCTGCAACCATAGCAACTGCTTTAATCATTTTAGCTGCTGGCACTTCTAAATAGTCTTCTAATTCACTAATTGTTTTGATTTGAGGTGTCTGTATTTTTTCAAAATCAGATTCTATCTCAAAATCAATACCAACTTTTTGAGAAGTAGCTCTTTCTACATTTGCTGCATAATTACAATCATTACAGAAAGCAATTTCATCTTCACCAGAGTCAGCTAAAACCATAAATTCGTGTGAGTCTTTACCTCCCATGGCTCCAGTATCTGCCTCAACTGAAACAGCTTCTAATCCACATTCAGCAAATATTTTTTCATAGGCATCATACATTGCCTGATAACTTTTATCTAAGCCAGCAGAATCAATATCTAAACTATAAGCATCTTTCATAATAAATTCTCGCCCTCTCATTACACCAAAACGAGGTCTAATTTCATCTCTAACTTTAGTTTGGATTTGATATAAATTTAAAGGTAAATCTTTATAAGAACGAACCTCATCTCTTACAAGATCAGTTACAACTTCTTCGTGAGTTGGTCCTAAACAAAATTCTCTATTTTTACGATCATTAAATTTAATCATTAAAGGACCAAATTTATCCCAACGCTTAGAATCTTTCCAGATCTGAGAATCCTGCATAATTGGCAATAATACTTCTTGGGCTTCACTATTATCCATATGTTTTCTAGCTATTTTTTCTATTTTTTTAATCACTTTATAGCCCAGTGGTAAATATGAATAAATACCAGAAGCATGTTTTCTCATCATCCCAGCTCTTAACATTAGCTGATGACTAATAACATCGGCTTCAGCTGGATCTTCTTTTAAAGTAGGTAAATATAATTTTGACATTCTCATTTAAATCACTCCTATTACTAATCTTTAAATATATTTTTAGTTTATATAAAATTTTATAGTTTGTTAATCTCTTTTAAAAGCTCTGATAAAAGTTTATCTTCTTCAACTTTTTTAATTATTTTTCCTGACTTAAAAATCAAGCCTGAGTCTTGACCACCTGCAATCCCAATATCAGCTTCTTTTGCTTCACCAGGCCCATTAACTGCACAGCCCATGACTGCAACTGTAATATCTTTGTCAAGTCCCCTTAATTCTTTTTCTACTTTCTCTGCTAAAGAAATTAAATCAATATTAGTCCGGCCACAGGTAGGACAAGAAATAATATTAACTCCTTTTTTTCTTAATTCAAGTGATTTTAATATTTGCCAAGCAGCTTTAACTTCTTGAACTGGAGAACCAGTCAAAGAAATTCTTAAAGTATCTCCAAGACCTTGGGTTAAAAGAGCAGCAATACCTGCTGCTGATTTAATAGTTCCTCTCCCAGGTGTTCCCGCTTCAGTTATACCAATATGGAAAGGATAATCAACTTTTTTAGCCATTAATTGATAAGCTTTAATTGTTGCTGGAATATGACTTGATTTAAGAGAAATTACTATATCATAAAAATCATTCGCTTCTAAAATTTTAATATTTTTTAAGGCACTCTCAACCATTGCTTCTGCAGTTGGACCACCATGTTTTTTTAATAATTCTTTGGCAAGTGAACCAGAATTGCTGCCAACTCGAATGGGAATTTTTTTTTCTTTACAAGCTAAAGCCACTTCTTTAACTCTTTTTTCATTACCAATATTACCAGGATTAATTCGCAAAGCATCAATTCCATTAGCAACAGCCATTAAGGCTAAGCGATAATCAAAATGAATATCTGCTACTAGAGGAATCTTAATTTCTTTTTTTATTGCTGGAATAGCTGCAGCTGCTTTTTTATTAGGAATAGCAACTCGAATAATCTCACAACCAACTGCTTCCAATTCTTTGATTTGGGCAACAGTAGCTTTAATATTTTCAGTTTTGGTATTACACATTGATTGAATGGAAATTAAAGAGTTTCCACCTACCGGTTGTTTAGAAAAGTAAACAGTTTTGCTTTTCCTTCTATTATACATAATTCACCTCTATCTATTTTAAATAAAAATTATTATTTAACTAATTGCTTAATTTCACTTTAAAATAAAGTTCGCATTAAATCATTATAAATAATAAAGATCATTAAGACTATTAAAATTGCAAAGCCAATTAAATGAACATAATTTTCTTTTTTGGGATCTACCGCTTTCCCCCGAATCATTTCAATTAAAATAAAGAGTATTCTACCTCCATCTAAAGCTGGAAAAGGTATTAAATTAATAATTCCTAAATTAATACTAATAATTGCGGTCCAATTTAAAACGTTAATCAGGCCGACTCTAGCAGCTCTACCGATAATTGAAGCTATCATTATTGGACCACCAATATCCTCAGCTGAACTATCTTTAAACATCTGCATAAAACCTTGAATTGTCATTATAAAAACTTGATAACTTTGTTTTAAGCCTAATTTAATTGATTTAGCAAAAGAAACTTTTTCTCTAACTAATTGAGGATAAATTCCAATTACTCCTTTTTCACTGTTTTGACTAAAAATAGGAGTTAAATTAACTTTTTTAATTTTATTATTCCTCTCATATTGCAGGCTAATTTCTTTTTCAGCATTTTTTTGAATCAGCTGGGACATTTGTTCCCAACTGTTAATTTCTTGACCATTAATTGATATTATTTTATCATTTGCTCTTAATCCTGCTTGAGCAGCTGGTTGTTCTGGTATAACTTGACCTAGAATTGCATTTTGAGTAGTAGCAGTTGGTACTCCTACTGCTATAAAAGCCAAAATAAAAATTAAAGTAGCCAATAAAAAATTCATAATTGGCCCCATTAGAATAACAGCTAAGCGTTTAAAGGCTGACTTTTGATTAAAAAGTCTTCCTGCTGCTTTGGCTTTTTCATAAACTTTTCTTTCTGCCTCTGGCATTGATTCATCGGCTGGAAATTCACCGACCATATTACAAAAACCACCTAAAGGTATAGATCTAATTGAATATACTGTTTCTCCAACTTTTTTGGAAATTAATTTTGGACCAAAACCAAGCGCAAATTCCGTGACCATTATATCAGATTTCTTAGCTGTAATATAATGACCAAATTCGTGAATAAAAACTAAGAGACCTAAAACAATTATAAAGGAAACAATAGTTAAAACCATTCTTTAATAACCTCCAGCGCTAAGCGTCTAGCTTCTTGGTCAGATCTTAATATTGCTTCTAAATTCGGTTGACTAATATTTTGATGCTGATCTAGAACTGCTGCAACAACCTGACTAATAGCTAAAAATGGTATTTTTCCTTTCAGAAAACTATAAACTGCAATTTCGTTAGCAGCATTTAAAACTGCTGGAAAAGTTCCTCCTGCTTTACCAGCTGTATAAGCATATTTTAGATTAGGAAATTTTTCTGTATCTGCTTTAAAAAATTCTAAAGCAGTGATTTGATCAAGTTTTAAATCGTTTTCAAAACTTGCTTTTCGCTGAGGATAATTTAAACAATAATTAATAGGTAATTTCATATCTGCTGGCCCCATCTCTGCAAGTATTGTTCCATCAAGAAGTCTAATCATAGAATGAACAATGCTTTGAGGATGCACCAAAACCTTGATTTTTTCATATGGACAATCAAATAACCAGTGAGCTTCTATCACTTCTAAGCCTTTATTCATTAAAGAAGCTGAATCAATAGTAATTTTACTACCCATTTCCCAATTAGGATGATTTAAAGCATCTTCAACCCCCACTTTTTCTAGTTCTGATTTAGAATAAGCAAAGAAAGGTCCCCCAGAAGCAGTTAAAATAATTTCCTTCAATTCTTTTGCATGTCCTTGTAATAATTGAAAAATAGCATTATGTTCACTATCAACTGGAAGTAATTTAATTCCTTTTTCTTTAACCAATTCTGTTAAAATTGGCCCACCACTAACTAGACTTTCTTTATTTGCTAAAGCGATGTCATTAGCTGCTTTGGCTGCAGCTATCGATGGTTCTAAGCCAGCAAAACCCACAATAGCATTTAATAAAATATCTACATTCTCAGCAGCAGCAGTTTTTAAATTCTCTTTACCACTTAAAATTTTCGTTTTTTTAGTATTTAAATTATTTTTTAAAGAAGAAGCAGCCTGTTCATCAACGACTACTACAAATTCTGGTTGGTATTTTTTTATTTGTTTAGCTAATAAATCAATATTTTGATAAACTGTTAGCCCTTTAACTTTCCAATCATCTAATTTATCTATTACTGCTAAAGTTTGAGTCCCAATTGAACCTGTGGAACCAAGGATTGTTATTTCTTTCATAAATTTCACCTCAAAATTTCTCAATTAGTTTTTAATATCTATTAAGTCAGAATCAACGATTGCTTTAATTAATACCAAAAAAGTCGGTCCAACAACAAAACCAATTGCCCCTAAAATTCTATATCCAGAAAAAAGAGCGATCATTGTAGCAAGGGGATGTAAGCCAAGACTTTTCCCCATAATTTTACCCTCAGAGGCTGAACGAATTCCAGCTAAAAATAAATGAAGAATAAAAAGACTAAAAGCTTGGGAAAAGTTACCAAAAATAATTGATACTATTATCCAAGGATAAAATAATAAAGCTGGCCCAATAATAGGAATTAAATCTAAAACGGCAGCCGTTACTCCTACAATTAAAGCATATTGATTACCAAGCAATTTGACCCCGATACCAGCCACTATACCACTAATTGTAATCAAAATCAACATAGCTCTAATATAGCCTACAGCAGAACTGTTTAGTTGGGTAAAAACATTAGCTATTTTAGGTTGGATAGCCAGCGGAAAAATATTAACTAAAAATTCTTTAATTTTATCACGATCTCTACTAATAAAGAAGGTTCCAATAAAAGCAATAAAGAGAATCATAAAAACACTTGGTAATTTAGTTAAAAATTCTAAAATTGAATTTATAACAGAAATTAGAGTATCACGAATTCCATTATATAAAAGTTGTAAGTTGCTATTAATTGCATCTCGAACTGCATCTGAAACTTCCCAATTTTGAATTAAAGTTTCTAATTGTTGATTTTGAACAGATAACCATTTAATTTGACTATCAATTGAACGATAATCAGGCAAATTGCGCAGCAATCTATTTAATTCTAAATAACCTTGAGCACCACCAATAATAATCATAGTTACTAAAATAACTACAACTAGAATGAGAACTATAATTACAATAAAGCCACGATGAATTGGTATTTTTTTATTAAAATAATCTACAACGGGATTAATTAAACTAGCTATGACTGCTGCAATAATAAAAGGAGTGAAATAAATAAACACATGTTTTAACATAACTAAACTTAATAATAAAAAGAGAAAAGTTAAAAAATACTTAATATACCATTTGTTTATTTTCATTTAATTCACCCCAATAAAATAGTTATAAAATAATATGTAAATGGTGCTGTAAAAATAAAACTATCAAAGCGATCTAAAATCCCACCATGACCTGGAATAATAGTTCCAGTATCTTTAACCTTAAAATAGCGCTTAATACAAGATTCAAATAAATCTCCCATAATTGCAATAACAGGAAAAGAAAAAGCAAAAATTAAATAATAAAGATTAAAGACATTTAAAGAAACAGATACAATTATAATAAAGGCAGCAGTTGTTAAAATTCCTCCAACCGCTCCAGCTACTGTTTTATTCGGACTTATAATCGGAGCCATTGATTTTTTACCATATTTTTTACCAACAAAATATGCACCTGAATCAGTAATCCAAGTTGCAATTAAAACAAACCAAAGAGCCAATGTATTGACAAAAGGTCCTTGGTTAATATCTCTTAAAAAAACAGCAAAAGACAAACCGCCTCCAATATAAATTATAGAAAAAAGTTGATAACTTATATTATGAATAAATTTCTGCTCTTGATAATTATATAAATTATAAATATAAAGTATAAATATAATTAGAAAAAATATAAGACCATGTGGTAAAAAATTATAATTATTAGAAAGTAAATAAGCATTAAAAACGATCAAAACAGAAGCTAAAGCAAGTAATAATCGTAATAAATTAGACTTTATTTCTAGCATTCTGCTATATTCTCTAATAGCTAAAATTGTAATAATACTAACTGTTATAAAAAATGGTAGTGAACCAGAAAAAACTAAAAATATTAATAATAAAATACCTATAATTGCACTAATCACTCTTTTTCTAAGCATTCTGATCACCATCATTTAAACCGCCGAACCTTCTTGTTCTCTGACTAAAAATTTTAATCGCTTCTTTTAAATCTTCAGCATAAAAATCAGGCCAAAATTTATCAACAAAATGTAACTCTGCATAAGCAGACTGCCATAAAAGAAAATTACTTAGACGAAGCTCTCCTCCAGTTCTAATTAATAACTCTACATCTTTTAAATTCTTATTATATAAATAATTAGAGAATCCTTTTTCATCAATTTGATTTAAGTCTAATTTATTTTCTTTATAAGCTTTAGCTAAATTTCGAGCTGCATCAATTATTTCAGCTCGCCCACCGTAATTAAAGGCAATATTTAAAGTCAATTTGTTATTTGTAGCAGATTTTTTTTCTATATTTTCTATTTCTTTAATTAAGTTTTTAGAAAGTGTATCTTTGCGTCCAATAAAATTTATCTGGACACCATTTGCGAGCAGTTCTTCTACTTCATTTTTCATTGCTCTTTTCATTAAAGTTAGTAAAAAATTAACTTCAGCTTTCGGCCTTTTCCAATTTTCGGTAGAAAAAGCATAAACAGTCAATGATTCTAATTTTAAATCTACTGCTGCTTTGACTATCCGTTTTAGAGCTTTAACACCCTCTTTATGACCAGCACTCCGACTTTTATTTCTTTTTTCTGCCCAACGGCCATTTCCATCCATAATTATTGCAATGCTTTTGGGTGTATTCATTAAATCATCCCTTCCAATTAATTAATTACCCCCTATAAAAGGGGGTATAAATTAGCTATTATATTGAAAAGACCAGGTTATTAAATAAAAATTATTTTTTCTTTCAATTTTTAACACACGCTTTGGTTTATCATTTTCAGATAAAAACTTAGTCTCAAATGGAGGTTTAATTTCTTTTAGCTTATATTTCAATTTATTTTCTTTAAAATAAGCTAAAGTTTCTGTAAGTGGAGAAGCCAAAAATTCAGTAGCTTCCATCTACTAAACTTCCATAATCTCTTCTTCTTTTTTCTTAACAATTTGATCTAGTTTATCAATATACTCATCAGTTAATTCCTGTACATTTTCTAAACCACGATGCATATTATCTTCAGAAATTTCACCTTCATCTTCTAATAATTCTAATTCCTCATTTGCTTCTCTTCTAATAGCGCGAATAGCTATTCTTCCTTTTTCAGCTTTTTCATGTAAAATTTTAACTAATTCTTTTCTTCTCTCTTCAGTTAATTGAGGGATATTAATTCTAATTACACTTCCATCATTACTGGGAGTTAAACCTAAGTTTTCTTGCATAATTGCTTTTTCAATTGTTTCAATATTATTTTTATCCCAAGGCTCAATTACAATTTGTCTTGCTTCTGGAGCAAACACTTTGGCCATTTGTTGGATTGGAGTAGCCACTCCATAGTTGTTTGCTTTAATATTTTGAACTAATGATGGTCTAGCTCGACCAGTTCTAATAGTATTTAAATCTTCTTTGGTTTTTTCTAACCCTTTTTCCATTTTCTTTTCTGTTTCATTCATTACTTCTCTAAACATAAATTTTCCCCCTTAAATCAAATTATTAATTAACAGATGTCCCAATGTCTTCACCAAGTAATACTCTTTTAATATTACCTTCTTTTTTTACTGCAAAAACTTTTAAAGGAATTTTATTATCCATACAAAGTGAAACAGCAGTAAAGTCCATAACTCTTAAAGAATTGTTTAATAAATCAATATAAGATAAACTTTTGTGTTTTTTTGCTTTCTCATTCACTGAAGGGTCAGAATCATAGATACCATCAACATTTTTAGCCATTAAAATTGCATCAGCAGAAATTTCTGCTGCTCTTAAAGCTGCAGTAGTATCTGTTGAGAAAAATGGATTACCAGTACCAGCAGCAAAAATAACCACTCTTCCTTTTTCTAAATGTCTAATTGCTCTTCTTCTAATATATGGTTCTGCAATTTGACGCATTTCAATAGCAGACTGAACTCTGGTTTCAATATCCAATTTTTCGATTGCATCTTGTAAAGCTAAAGCATTAATTACAGTTGCTAGCATTCCCATATAATCAGCTGTTCCTCGATCCATACCTTTAGCACTGCCAGCTATACCTCTAAAAATATTGCCCCCACCAACTACAACTGCCATCTCTACATTTGTAGTTTTTACAACATCACTTATTTCAGAAGCAATTTTTTTAATCATTTGGGGATCAATACCAAAACCATTATCGCCTGCAAGTGCCTCCCCACTGATCTTAAGTAGTATCCTTGAATAAACTGGTTTATCTGTCATTATATAATTAACCTCCATTAAGTATTATTCTTCAATTTTTAGCTAATTCCTTTTTTCAAAGCAAATTTACTTAAAAAAAGAGAACACTCTCTCTAAGTGTTCTCCTTTTTTAATTATTATTGATTTTTTGTCATAGCGGCTACTTCAGCAGCGAAATCTTCTTCCTTCTTTTCGATTCCTTCACCGATTTCAAAACGAGTAAACTGTTTAATTTCCATATCATTTTCTGCTAGTATTTCAGCAACAGTTTGCTCATCATCTCTAACAAATGGCTGTTCTAAAAGACACACTTGAGTATAATATTTGTTAATTTTGCCTTCAATAATTTGATCTAAAATATGCTCTGGTTTACCTTCATTAAGCATTTGTTCTCTATAAATTTTCTTTTCTTTAGCTATTGATTCAGAATCAACTGAATCACGGTCTAAGAAATCAGGATTGATAGCTGCAATATGCATTGCAATATCTTTAGCTGTTTTTTCTTTTTCAGAACCAAATTCACTTGCAAATTCAACTAAAACTCCAATTTTACCACCTAAATGAATATAACCAAAGAGATAGCCATCAGTTTCAATTTTTTTAAATCTTCTCAGATTTATATTTTCACCAATATTTGCAATAGCTGCTTTAATTACATCATTAACTGTTTCTGATTCATCTTTAAACCAATTTTCTTTTTCTACAGCTTCTACTTCTTCTGCATCAGTTTGCATTAGATGCTCAGAAATATCAGAAACTAAAGCTTTAAAATTATCATTTTTAGCAACAAAGTCAGTTTCAGAGTTAACCTCAACCAAAACTCCTTTTTTGCGATCATCAGTAATATTTAAGCTCACTAAACCTTCAGCTGCAATTCTACCAGCTTTTTTAGCTGCAGCAGCCATTCCTTTTTCTCTTAAATGTTCAACAGCAGCTTCGATATCTCCGTCAACTTTATTTAAAGCCTTTTTGCAGTCTAAAACACCTGCACCAGTACGGGAACGAAGTTCTTTTATATCTTTCATTGTAACTCCCATTTATTAATAACCTCCTTATATTAACTTATAAAACATTATATCTAGTAAATATATTTAAAATTATGCTAGAAAAAAAGCGCTGCAAAGCATAAACTTTACCAGCGCTTTTATTAATTCTTAATTATTCAGCAGTTTTTTCTTCAGCTTTTGCTTTTCTTGCTTCAGCTTCTTGTTTACCTTGCTTTCCAGCAAGTACTGCGTCAGAAATAACACTGGTAATCAATTTGACAGCTCTAATAGCATCATCATTACCAGGAATGACATAATCTATCAGATCTGGATCACAGTTTGTATCTAAAATTGATACAATTGGGATATCCAGTTTTCTTGCTTCAGAAACTGCAATATCTTCTTTTCTTGCATCTGTGATAAAAATTAAATCTGGTAAACCATTCATATCTCTAATTCCACCAAGGAATCTTTCGAGCTTATCATGTTCTTTATTTAATTCGATAACCTCTTTTTTAGGAAGAACTTCAAAAATACCTTCTTCTTCCATTTGTTCGATTTCTTCTAAACGATCAATCCGTTTTTTGATGGTCTTGTAATTAGTTAACATACCACCTAACCAACGTTGATTAACATAAGGCATTCCGCATTTAATTGCTTCATTTTTAACAGTTTCCTGTGCCTGACGCTTAGTTCCAACGAACAATACATTTTTACCTTCAGCAGCTTGATCTTTAACAAAATTATAAGCTTTATCAATTAACTTAACTGTTTGCTGTAGGTCAATAATATAAATTCCATTTCTTTCAGTGAAAATATATTGCTTCATTTTAGGGTTCCATCTTTTAGTCTGATGACCAAAGTGAACACCTGATTCGAGGAGTTGTTTCATATTTACAACTGACATAACTCCTGCACCTCCCTTCTGGTTTTAGCCTCCGACAGCATCAACTCTAAACACAACTGTATATTTAAATACAGCACCAGCATTTAGATTAACTGTCGTGTGTATTTTGCCACAAAAAAGTATACCATATACTAAAAATATAATCAAGTCTTTTTGAAAATAAATTTTGACCAGACAATTAAATAGCTCCTCTTTTTAAGCAGGAGCATTTAAAATCCTTAGTTTTTAATTATCTATGACTTAAGTTTTTCTAACTCACCTAATAGATTATCATTTAATACTTTAATATAAGTACCCTTCATACCTAAAGAGCGAGATTCAATTACTCCTGCACTCTCAAATTTACGTAGGGCATTAACAATTACAGAACGAGTGATACCAACTCTATCAGCTACCTTACTGGCAACTAATAAACCTTCTTCTCCATCTAATTCTTCAAAAATATGTTCAATTGCCTCTAATTCAGAATATGATAAGGTATCAATAGCAATTTGAACAGCTGCTTTTTTACGTGCTTCTTTTTCTATTCTTTCACTACGAGAACGTAAAATTTCCATTCCCACAACTGAAGCTCCATATTCAGCTAAAATTAAATCTTCATCATCAAAAGCTGAACCATAGCGAGCTAAGACTAAAGTTCCTAATCTATCTCCTCCACCAATAACAGGGACAATAGTTGTTAGCTTATCTTCAAATAAGCATTTATCTCCTTCAGAAAAGACACAATTTCCATCTTTTTGTTCAATGTTTGATTTTGTTTCTCTAATTCTTAATAAGCCTTTATTATAATCTTTTGGGAAATTTCCATGATCAATTACTTCTTCTTCCATAATATCACACTCAAAATCATCAAGTAAACTATAACCTAAAATTTTACCTTTTTTACTTGTTACATAAACATTACACCTTACTGCTTCTTTTAAAACATATGCCATATCGGAAAAATCGACTGCATTACCACCTGTTCTTTGTAATAATCTGTTAATCTTTCTACTTTTTTCTAATAAACTACCCATCTTATAATCTCCTCCGTTTTTCAATTTTTTTAATTATAGAATATATTTACTTAAATCTTTATCTTTTACAACATCTTGCAATTTATCTTTTACGCATTCAAGATTTATTTCAACCTTTTTATCAGTAATTTCAGGTGCCTCAAATGATAAATCCTCTAATAATTTTTCCATTATTGTGTGTAGACGTCTAGCACCTATATTTTCTGTTTCTTCATTGATATCATAAGCAAAGCTTGAAATTTCTTCTACTGCTTTTTCTGTAAATTCAATCTCTATTCCTTCGGTTTCTAGTAAAGCCTTATATTGTTTAACCAAAGAATTTTGAGGGAGTAATAAGATATCCTTAAAGTTTTGTCTGCTAAGACTATTTAAATTAACTCTTAACGGAAATCTCCCCTGTAACTCTGGAATCAAATCAGCTGGTGAAGAAACATGAAAAGCTCCTGCAGCAATAAAAAGTATATGATCTGTTTTAACTGAACCATGTTTAGTGCTGACAGTAGATCCTTCTACTATGGGCAGAATATCCCTTTGCACTCCCTGTCTTGAAACTTCAGGACCAGAACCAGATTCTTTACCTGCAATTTTATCCATTTCATCTAAAAAGATAATTCCATCTTCTTCTACTTTTTGGATAGCTTCTACTTTTACTTGTTCCATATCAATTAGTTTTTGTACTTCCTCATCCTTAAGTATCTCTTTAGCTTGCTTGATAGATACTTTTTTCTTTTCTTTTTTATTTGGAAAAATATTTCCTAACATATCCTGAAAGTTAATTCCCATTTCTTCAACTCCAGAACCAGAAAAAACTTCCATCATTTGTTGATTATTTTCTTCTACTTCAATCTCAATTTTTTGCTGATCAAGTTGGCCAGATTCAATTCTTTTAAACATTCTCTTTCTGCGCGCTGCAACTCGATCATCAAGATTAGCAGGATTTTTCTTCACATCATCAACTAGGTTAGAATAATAATCATCATTATTATTTTTTTTACCAGGCAGCATATGATCTACAATTTTTTGAATAGCCATTTTTTCAGCTTCAATTTCGACTGCTTCCCTTTTATTTTCTTTAACAATTCTAATTGCAGACTCTGTTAAATCCCTAACCATTGACTCAACATCACGTCCAACATAACCAACTTCAGTAAATTTAGTTACCTCTATTTTAATAAAAGGAGCTCTAGCTATTTTAGCAAGTCTGCGAGCAATCTCAGTTTTACCTACTCCAGTAGGACCAATCATTAAAATGTTTTTAGGTATTATCTCATCTTTCATTTCTGCTTTAACTAATTTTCTGCGATATCTATTTCTTAAAGCAATAGCTACTGATTTTTTAGCATTTTTTTGACCTATTATATATTTGTCTAATTCAGCAACAATTTCTTTTGGTGTTAGTTGATTATCCAATTTATTCAGACTCACCTCCTTTTAGCTCCTCTAAGCTAATATTTTCATTAGTATAAATACAAATAGAAGCCGCTATTTTAAGTGCTTCACTGGCTATTTCCCCAGCCTTCATATCTTGGGCATGGTCTGATAATGCTATAGCAGCTGCCCTTGCATACGGGCCGCCAGAACCAATAGCAGTAATCTTGCCATCAGGTTCAATTACATCACCATTACCAGATATAATGAGGATTTCATCCAGATCTGCAACAATTAGCAAAGCTTCCAGTTTACGCAAAATTTTATCTGTTCTCCACTCTTTAGCTAGTTCAACTGCAGCTCTTTGTAAACTACCATGATACTCTTCTAATTTAGCTTCAAACTTTTCAAAAAGAGTAAAAGCATCTGCAGATGTACCAGCAAAACCAGCTAAGATTTTGCCATTATATAATCTTCTGACTTTTTTAGCGGTACTTTTCATAACTGTATTACCTAGTGTTACTTGGCCATCTCCAGCCAAAGCCATAGAACTATTATGTTTAACAGCAACTATTGTAGTTGCATCGAAATCTGTTATAGACAATTTAGGACCTCCTTTACTTATAAACTTATATTTTTTAAATTGTCATATGATTCAAAATATTTTAATCTATTTTGTTTATACTACCATATATAACTTAAAATTGTCAAGTAGCTAACTCAATTTTATTTTATTTTAATCAGATTCTAATAAGTTTTAATTAGGTATTGAACTAAAAACTTTTCTTGTTTAATTATATTATTATAAAAACTTTTAGAACAAATTTTAAAGCTTTCTCCAGAAAATTGTTCATTTCCAGAGAAAGCTTTTAATAAATAAAACTTAATCAACTTTTTCTATATGTCCACATTCTTTGTTTGTACACTTATGATGTTTACCTTTAGCTTTAGTAGTTTTCTCAACCATTAAGCTTTTACATTTGGGACAAGGTTTTTCAACAGGCTTATTCCAAACCATAAAATTACAGTCTGGATAATTACTGCAACCGTAAAAAGTTCGTCCCTTTTTTGAGGTTCTCTCAATAATCTCTCCTTCTTCACAATCTGGACAATCAACACCAGTTCTAACTAAATAAGGTTTAGTGTTTTTGCATTCGGGATAACTGGAACAAGCTAAAAATTTGCCATAGCGTCCATATTTAACTACCATTGGACTGCCACATTTATCACAAACTTCATCAGTTTCTTCAACAATATTAACACTTTCCATATTTTCTCTGGCATTTTCTAAGCGTTGATAAAAAGGTTCATAAAAATCTCTTAAAATTTGTTTCCAATCTTTATTCCCGTTTTCAATTTCATCTAAGTTTTTTTCTAATTCCGCTGTAAATTCTACATCAGTTACATCTGGAAAATATTCGGTTAATAATTTAGTAACTGTTTCTCCTAATTCAGTTGGTTCAAAATAGCGACCTTCTTTTTTGACATAATCCCTAGATTCAATTGTCGAAAGAGTTGGAGCATAGGTGCTCGGCCTTCCTATTCCTTCTTCTTCTAGTGTTTTAACTAAAGAAGCCTCTGAAAATCTAGGTGGAGGAGTAGTAAAATGCTGCTCGGGATTTGTTTTTATTAATTTATATTTTTCTCCCTCTGTTAAAACAGGTAAATCAATATCTTTTTCTTTTTCTTTACCTGTTAAAATCAAATGACCTGGGAATAAAAGTCGAGAACCACTAACTCTAAATTTATATTTTTCCCCAACTTTAAATTGGGCAGATATATTTTGATAAAGAGCAGAACTCATTTGACTAGCAATAAATCTTTTCCAAATTAAATCATATAATTTAAATTGATCTTTTGATAAATGCTTTTTAATTTTCTCAGGTGTTCTTTGAGTATCAGTAGGTCTAATGGCTTCATGAGCATCCTGAGCATTAGCATTCTTTTTTGATTTTTCCTTTTTCTTTTTTAAGAAATCGGTACCAAATTCAGCTAAAATATAATCTTTAGCTCCTTTTTTAGCTTCATTAGAAAGTCTAGTACTATCAGTTCTAATATAAGAAATTAAACCTACAGTCCCAGAACTACCAATATCTATCCCCTCATATAACTGTTGAGCTATATACATCGTCTTTTTAGCAGTGAAATTAAGTTTAGTAGAAGCTCGCTGCTGTAAAGTAGAAGTTGTAAAAGGAGATTTGGGATTGCGTTTTCTTTTGCGTTTTTTTACTTTTATAATCTCAAACTCTTCTTTTTTAATAGCTTCAACTACTTGCTCTACTTCTTCTTGGGTGGCCAAATTATATTTTTTATTATCAATTCTATATAAGTCAGCTTTTAAAGTTTGATTTTCATCATTTTTTAGTTCAACTTCTAGACTCCAATATTCTTCTTCATCAAAATCTCTAATTTCTTCTTCTCGCTTACAAATTATTTTTACAGCTACTGACTGAACACGGCCTGCACTTAAACCTTTACGTACTTTTTTCCACAGTAGTGGGCTTAAGCGATAACCAACTATTCTATCTAATAAACGCCGAGCTTGCTGAGCATCAACTAGATCTTTATTTATATTTCTAGGATTTTTTATTGCATTTTGAATTGCATTTTTAGTAATTTCATTAAATTCTATCCTATTATTTTCCTGATCAGATAATTTAAGAGCATAAGCTAAATGCCATGAAATAGCTTCTCCTTCTCTATCAGGGTCAGTTGCAAGATATACTTCTTTACTTTTTTTAGCAGCTTTTCTTAACTTATTTAAAGTTTTTCCTTTACCTCTAATGGTTATATAATTTGGTTCGAAATCAGATTCTAAGTCAATTCCTAATTTACTTTTAGGTAAATCTCTAACATGTCCCATTGAAGCTTCCACTTTATAATCTTTGCCTAAAAATTTCTTAATAGTCTTTGCCTTTGCAGGTGATTCAACAATCACCAATTTTTTCTTTTTCTTTGCCATTAAATTGATACCTCCAGTAAACCTTTATTAGTTTACTACTTCTTGTTTTAAAAAATTACCTTTAAACTCTTCAATTTCAGTTGCTATTTTCAACATTACTTCTGTACTATCTACTTCTTCATTAATTATTTCCCAAATAAGATCGGCTTCTAAATCATGTCCAATCCCCATATACATCATTTGCTGAATAATACTTTCTAATTCTTCGGCTTTTAAGACAGCTAAATTATTTAATTTATAAATTATAGTTTTAGTTTCTTTATTAAAGTAGAATTTTTCAATATCTGTAAATACTCTATTATAACCACTTGTCATTTCTAAATCATTATAAAAATCATTTTCCTCTAATTCAATTACTTCTTCAAAAACAATATCAAATGCTTCATTTATATCTTCTATTGTATAGCCTTCATCTTCTAATTCCACTGTAATTTCTTCACGCTGTTTTGATAAGTCCTTATCTTGAATCATTTTTTGAATAAGGACACTTAAAATTTCAACTATATTTTTATTCATAGTATTCTGGCATTTTTGCCCCTTAGGCCTCCCTATTATTAAAATCTTCAACTAGTATATTATTATATTGGTTGAATTAGCTTTTGTAAACCCTTAAATTGATATTTTTTTCCCCGTAAGCGAATTATAAGCTCCATTAACTCAAATTTTACTAGTATTTGATCAAGTATTGTCTCAGTTAGATTACTTAATTTAAGTAGATCATCATAATAGATTTCAACTTCATGTTGAAATAATTTTAGAACTTTAATTTCTGCTGCATTTAATTTAGGATAAAGAGTATTAAGCTTTTGAGAATTAATTACAAAGTCATTTTTATCTTGCTTTTGCTGCAAATAAGCACTTAAGTAATCTTTAACATCACTAACTTGGGTGAAAACAGCTGCTCCTTTTTTTAATAACCGATTAGCACCTATAGAATTGGGCCGATCTATATTACCAGGTACTGCCATAACTTCTTTACCCTGTTCCAGAGCATAATCAACAGTAATTAAAGTTCCACTTTTAGCACCTGCTTCTATTACCAAAATCAAATCAGCTAAAGCACTAATTATTCGATTACGTCTTGGAAAATGTTTAGCTTTAGGAGGCTTATTTGGATTAAATTCTGTTATCATCAATCCATTTTCAGTTATTTTTTGAGCTAACAGTTTATTTTGAGAAGGGTAAAGAAAATCAAAACCATTGCCTAAAATTGCAGTTGTAATTCCTAATTCAACTGACAATGCTCCTTTGTGAGCAGTACTATCTATTCCATTTGCCAGTCCACTAATAATATTTATTCCTAATTTCGCTAATTTAGAAGCAGTCGAAAAAGCAATTTTACGTCCATAAACTGTTGAGTTTCGAGAACCAATAATCGCAACGGCAGGTAATTGAAAATTAGTTTCTCCTTGATAAAAAATAACGGGAGGAGGGTCATAGATCATTCTTAATTTTTTAGGATAATTATCATTATATAATGTAAGGAATTTAATATTTTTATTTTTCAATTCTTTTTTTATTTTTTTAGGCCTAAATTTATCTTTATTTTTATTAAATATTTTTATTTGATCAGAACTTAAGCCTAAATTTTTGAGTGTTTTTGTTTTTAAATACCACAATTTGTTTAAATCATCAAATTTTTTAATTAAATTCGCAATTGTTTTAGGTCCAAAACCATTTAGATCATTTAAAAAAATTACTGAAAATTGATTAATATCCATAATTTACCTCCTAATTTTTAATCTCATTATATATCCAAATTATGTTAAAAGCAAATATTTTCTTTAATTTAAAGGAGCTTAAAAATAATTCTTGAATACTATAATTAAGCTTGAAAATAATTTGATTTAAATTTTAAACCAAGGAGGTATTTAATTGATTAAATCTACTAAATATAATACTATTTTATATTTTTTAAGTATTCTAGCTTTTATTATGGCCTTTATAATAGTAGCTCCCTTGATTTTAGCTTTTATCAATCAAGCAGGAACAGTTATTTATAAAGCTTTTTATTATACTATTATTATCTCGCTTTTAACTGGAACTTTACTTAAATTACCAACTGATGCTAATAATATTTATATTGATCTAACTACGGCCATGCTTTTATGTTCATTAGGTTGGCTTATTGTTTCAATCTTAGGTGCTATACCTTTTATGATTGGAATCGAAAAATCTTTTATCGATTCTCTTTTTGAGGCCGTAAGTGGTTTTACTACTACTGGAATTACTGTTTTTACAGGTTTAGACAAAATGCCTCAATCAATTATTTTTTGGAGAAGTTTAATGCAGCTTTTAGGTGGTCTTGGTATTTTGACATTTTTTCTTTTAATTTCTACTAGAGCCCAAGGTGAAACCTGGCAACTTTTTAGTGCAGAAAGTCATAAAATAAATGTTTCAAGACCTGTACCAAATGTCTTTAAAACAGTAAAAATATTGTGGATAATTTATTTAGGCTTTATGTTTTTAGAAACTGTTATTCTAATTTCATTAGGCTTATCACCTTTTGATGCAATAACTCATAGCTTTACAACTTTATCAACTGGTGGCTTTTCTAGTTATGATGCTAGTATAGCTTATTTTGCCAACAGTGGCTATCAAAACTATATTCTAATTGAATATGTAATAACATTTTTTATGTTTTTAGGTGGAGTAAATTTCTTACTTCATTTTAGATTTTTCACTAAAGATTTTGAGAGCATTAAAAAAAATAGTGAGTTTAAAACTTTTATTAAATTAATTTTATATTCTACAATTTTTATTAGTTTTTTAATTATAAGTTTAAATACAGCTGGTAATTTTAAGTTAGAAGCAGTTTTTAGAAAAACTATTTTCCAAGTTACTTCTATTATTACTACAACTGGATTTGGAACACATGATATTAACTCTAGTTTTTTCCCAGCTGCTGCTCGACAAATATTTCTAGTTTTTATGTTAATTGGGGGTAGTGTTGGTTCAACATCAGGTGGAATCAAAGTAATGCGTTTAAATATTTTAGGTGGCTTATTTAAAAGAGAAATCAAAAAAATATATTTACCAAATCATGCAGTTCTACCTGTTACTTTAGATAAAAAAATTATTAAAAGTGATGAAATTAATAAATTAACAGGCTTATTTTCATTTTGGCTTATTTTAATTGTAATTGGAGGAATTATAACTTCTATTTTTTCTGACCTGAATGGTTGGCAGTCTTTTTCAGGAATGTTTTCTGCTATGGGAAATATTGGACCTTTTTTCTTTTCAGTTGAAAAAATGGCTTCCCTTTCCCCAATTATTAAGTTAACCTATATTATTGGAATGCTAGCAGGAAGGCTAGAAATTATTCCCATTATTATTTTACTTAACAAAAATGCTTGGAAAAATTAATTTAATTTTATAAATTGGAGGTAAAAAGATGTATATTATTATTGCTGGTGGAGGTATTGCTGGGAGGAATTTAACCAAAAGTTTAGTCCAAAAACATGATGTAATTGTAATTGAAAAAAAACAAAGTGTAGCAGAAAAAATATATAGTCGTTATGGAGCAGTAACTGTTTTAGGAAGTGCAACTAGAATTGATATTTTAAAAGAGGCTGGAATAGAAAAATGTGATGTAGCAATTGCAGTAATGCGTGATGATGCTGATAATCTATCTTTTTCACTTTTAGCTAAAAATTTTGGAGTAGAAAAAATATTAGTTAGAATGAGAGAACCTGAATATGAAAATGCTTATGAAATGGCTGGTGCTACTAATATTGCGGCAACTATGGAATTAATTGTAGATCGTTTTATAACAGATATTGAGCAGCCAGATGTGCGTAAAGTAGCTTCTTTAGGTGATGGTAAGGCAGAAGTTTCAATTTTGACCATTCCTTCTGATTCAAGGATTTCAGGAATGAAAATTTCAGATATAGTTAGCCAAAAAAACTTTCCTGAAAACTGTGTAATTGCCGGTATTTATGATAAAGCTCAAGATCGATATATTGTTCCTAGAGGTAATAGAGAGATTTTTGCGGGCAACCAAGTATTTTTAGTTGCCTCAGAGCTAGATATGAAAAGCGCTGCAGACTTTTTGCTAAATAATAAATAATAAAAGCTGAGTGCTTAAAGCACTCAGCTTTTTAATTAATATAATTCAATTCTAGCTGATACAGAAACTCTAATATTTACTTTTTGTTCAGCTAAGGGAACCTCAGAACTCTGATCAAGGGTTTCACTTCTAAGCATAGTTTTCATAGGTGAATTACTTCTATATATATTTTGAGTACCTAAGTTAATTTCTTTAATTCTATAATTTTCTTTGTCTAAATTTGTGGCCATAAAATTTGCCTTTTCTTTAAGAGAATTTAAAGCCAAATTAGTAACTTCTTCTAAGACTTGTTCTTTGTTTTCTAAATCATAATTGAGATTAATTATTCTATTAGCTCCTGCATCTAGTAAATCAGCTAAAAGAACTGGTAACTCACCTAAATCTTTAGAACTAAATTTTATTTGGTTATTAACTACATAATATCTAATACTTTCTTCTTTTTCTTTATCATATTTACTAGTAGGATAAACCCTAAAACCTTGAGTTTCTATTTTTTCTAAATCAGCCGCTTTAAGTATTTCCATTAACTTACTAACAGTTTGATTGTTTTCCTCTACAGCTTCAGACTGTTCTTTACTTTGACTTTCAAAACCAATAAGTACTTCAACTAAATCTGGATCATATTCTTGTTCTTGATTAATGCTTAAATTAGTAGCGATATGATCATTAGTATTATCTTTTTGCTGACTAACACTTTCTGTTTGATTTTGAGGAGCTTCCACAACTGGACTGTTAAAATATAGACCATTAACAACTAAAACCGATAATAAAATTAAAGCTAAAAAGACTAAAAACATGCCTGTATTTCTATTCATAAAATCGCCTCCATTTTACTTAATTAAGATATTATATTTATTAAGCTCTTATTTATATAATTCGCATAAAACTAAGTAATTCCTTTATTCTTTTTAAGATAAATATTTTAATTTTTTTCTCTTAAAGCAAAAGAAATATTTTTATAATCCCTCTCTTTAAACTCTTCGATTAAAAATACTATTGCTTCAAAATTACTTTTCTGGTCTGCATAAATTTTAATTTTATTATCTTTAGCAGCTGGAATTACAGCAAACAACTGCTTTATCTGCTCTTTTTTATATTCTTTTTCCTGAAAGTATATCTTATTATTTTTATCTAAAAAGACACTAATCCTCTGTTCAGCTGCACTTTGACCTAAATTACTATTAGGAACAGTAATCTTATAAAGAGACTCTTCTCCCTGTAGTGTGGAAGAAACTAAAAAGAAAATTAAAAGCAAAAAAACAATATCAATCATGGGAGCCAGATTAAGAGCTGAATCTCTTTTTTTAGGCTGATACTTCATTCTGATCAGACTCCTTCTTTTGAGTCTCCTTCAATTCTTCTTTAAAAAGCAGTGATTCACTTTCTAATCTTAAGTTATTAAGCTGATTATGCAGTTTTTCAAGCCTAGAATAAAAATAATGGTAAAAAGCTGCTGCTGGTAGAGAAATTATTAAACCTGCAGCTGTAGTAAATAAAGCTTCTGAAATACCTAAAGCCATCTGCTCTGGATTACCACCAACTCCAAGCACTTGAAAAGTAGTGATCATGCCACTTACTGTACCTAAAAGTCCTAGAGTGGGGGCAGCCTGAGCAATAAAGTTTAAAAATCCTAAGTGTTTTTCTAATTCAGGTAATTTATCTACTTCTTCAGCATCTAAATATAAACTGAATTCTTCTCTATTTTTGGGCTTTCTTTTTAATAAATTATAATAAATTTCGGCTGCAATTCCTTTTTTATTGGCTAAAATACTTTTTTTTGGTTTTTCTGAATCAAAATTTAAAACTGCCTTTAAATATTTTTCTTTATTAATGCTCCGATAATTTAAAATAAAAACTATAGATCTTTCAATTATAATAAAAATCATTACAAAGGCTGCTAAAAGTAATGGATAGGCAACCACCCCTGCTGTTTTGATAAACTCTGTAATCATAATTAGACCTCCATTTAATTTAACTTAAAACGAATGGGAAGATTGACAATTACTTCAACTTTTTTACCAGCTTTAGCTGCAGCTTTAAATTCCCAATTTGAAACTGCTTTTAAAGCGGCTTGATCAAATGATTCATAACCTGAGCTCTGACTGATTTTTAAGTCATGGACCTGCCCTTTTTTGTCGATTCTTAAAGAAACTATTACTTTTCCTTCAATATCTCTTTTTCTTAAATTAGCAGGATATTTAGGCTGAGAATAGTTTTTGATGCCCGGCTTTTTTAAATTGTCTGAGTTACCCTGACGTAAATCATAGACTTTATTTGAATTCCCCTTATCTGCTGTTTCTTTATTATTTTCAGAACTTTCTGCTGTTTGAGCTCTAGCTGTTTTAGTTTTTTGACTATCTGCAGCTGAATTAGAGCTATTTGCTGCTTGCTTTGACTCCTGCTTACTTTTAGCAGCAGTTGATTTTGACTGATTATTATTTTCAGTGTCTTTTTCACTTTCTATTTTTTCTAGAAAATTATCTAAATCAAATTTTTCTCTATTCTTTGCTTTAGTCTCAGCTTTTGCTTTAGTTTTTGAATCTTTTAGCCAGGCTGGAGCTTCTGTTTTAGTTTCTTTTTCTATTTCTTCATTTTTTGCTTCTTTTTCCACTTTTTTAGCTGGCTCTGCTTTAACTTTATTTTGTTTAGGCTTTGGTTTAGATTTTGTTTTTACCTGCTTTTTGGCTGTCTTTGTAACTTTTTTAGTTTCAATAACCTCTTTTTTAACTGGTTCAACCTTTTTAACTTCTTCTTTTACTTTTTTATCGATTTGAGTTTTTTCTGTAGTTACTTCTTTTTTAGGTGCTGAACTATTTTTATCTACTTCCGGTTTTGAAGATTCTGCTGGCCCGTTTGTTTGCTGCTGTTCTGACTCTAAATCACCAGCAAAAGCTTTAGAAGCAGATAATAATAGTTCGATTTCTACCTCTTTTTTTTCTTTAGGTTTTATATCCTCTGCCAGAAGCCTCAAGGAACTAGCCTCCAGCAGCAGGATAAGGGATAATGATAAGAGGAAGGCTGTTAAATATATTATTTTATTATGCTTCATTATCATCATCCTTTCTTGTAGTTAGTTTTTGTTTAGAATTTGGTGCTTAGATTAAGCATGAAGTTACGGCCGGGCATTGGATAGCCGTCATTAACTTGATAGTCCTGATCAAATAGATTATTAACAGCTAATTTAACTTTATAATCTCTTTCTGTAACTTTTATATTTTTAGAAAAGTTTAAATCACAAACTGTATAATTATCTAAATCCTCAACTCGACCACCAACATGACTTACATTAAATTTAACCAAATAGTTTTTTGGTCTATAAGCTAAAGAAATATCGTTATAATATTGATCTTTTAACAGTTTATTAGTTTTAACATTTCTACTATCTAAGTAAGTATGACTGTAGCCTAATGTTAAGTTATCAGTTATATTTTTACTTAAACTTAGCTCTAAACCATCTGTCTCAGATTCTTTAATATTTTTATAAGTAGGATTTGGATAACCAATAATTTCATTTTCAATTTCATTTTTAAACAAGACAACTTCCAATTTACTATTATTCAATCTACTTTTGATACCTATTTCATAGTTTTTAGATTTTTCAGGTTCTAAATCTGGATTACCTTTTAACCAAGATTCATCCCAATACAATTCATCAAAAGTTGGAGCCCTATATGCCTCTCCATATGAAGCAAATATATTATTATTATTATTTATACTATATAATAAACTGACTCTTGGATTAGTTTCTGAACCATAATCTTCATTATCATCGTATCTAATTCCTGTATTTATTTTTAAATTATTAATTTTAGTATAACTATTTTCTAAAAAAACAGCTTTATTAGTTGCATCATAAATTTCAGGTAATTGAGAACTATCTAATTCATTATTTACAATTTCAAATCCATATGTTAAAGTATTATTTTTATAAAATAAAGTGTTACTCAAATCAAAACCAATCTTTTTCTTTTTATGAATATTATCAGTATTAGAATCAGGATTTATATAATTAGTCTCCTGATCATTATAATAAAGAAAAGATTTCAAATCATAATTTTCTTTCTCTCTATTATAAGTTATTCTATAATTTTCCATTATATCTTCTTGTTTAGCATTGGGGGTTCTCCAACCATCTTTATCTTTACCTGGAACTTCTTTATCAGAATTATTATATATTATGTCAAAAACAAATTCATCATATTGATTTAAATCATAATTTATTTTTGTAGAAATATTATATTGATCTAAACCACTATTATCTGGATTGTCTCTAAAGCCATCTGAATTTAATGTTTCTGCAGTTATCAAAACTTCAGATTTATCAAAAACTAGACCATAATTTAAAGCAGTTTTATAAGTGTTAAAAGATCCTATACCTAAATCTAATTTTAATCCCTCATTATCAGAACCATTTTTAGTTATTATATTAACTACTCCACCCAACGCGTTAGCACCATAAATAGCAGAAGCAGGACCCTTTAAAACTTCAACTCTTTTTACATTAGAAATTAAAATTTGACCTAAGTCAACATCTCCAATCATTTTAGTATTAATAGATTGTCCATCTATCAAGACTAATACTTGATTAGAATCACTTCCTCTAATATTAATAGTTTTACTACCAGCTGGTCCTCCATAATTTGTAATTTGAACTCCCGCAATAGAAGAAATTAACTCTGCCACATTCTGGGCATTGCTTTCTTCTATCTCCTCCTCATCAATAACCTCAATACTAACTGGGGTATCCATAATACTTTCTTCATACCTACTTGCTGTCACAACAACTTCTTCTAAATCCAAAACTTCCTCCTGCGCACTTACTGTAACTGAAAAAATTAAAAGTGCTGCAAGCATAACTAAAACCGACTTTTTAAACATTAACTATTCCTCCTTGAGTTTTTGTTTGCTCACAGCCACCCTAGACAAAATAAGGCTAGACAACAAAAAAACCCTCAGCCATTAAATTGAGGGTTTTGAATTAATAAAGCCCACAACCATTCCTGTCTCGAAGATGGCTGTTATCTTTTTAGGCAGGTCTCCTGACTTTACAGCTTTAGCAGCTAACCTTCCCCAATAATAATTGAGTGGTTTTAGTTGATTACTGTTTAACAGTGGCGGACCCGTTCAGGAATTACACCTGATTCCCTATTATCTTCTATTGAAAGAAGCACCTAAAAAGAGAACATTATTTGATTTCTTATTTATATATATTCTTTTATTATCCTTTAAATCCTGCAATTAATTTTAAATCTAAGAAAATAATTATCTTATGAATATTTAATTAATTTTAAAAAAATTAAATTTAATGCAGGATTTTCTAATATTTTACATAATTATATAATATATTCTATAAAGGAGGTTTTTTTATGGCACTTCATAATAAGCTTGGTCAACTTGGTGAAGATATTGCCGTTAAATACTTAATCAAAGAAAACTACCATATTATTCAAAGGAACTACCGCAATAAATTTGGAGAAATAGATATTATTGCTTCTAAAAATAATTATACTATTTTTATTGAAGTAAAAAGTAGAAGCTCTGAAAATTATATTGCCTTAGCTCATTCCCTTCATGCTAAACAAATTGCTCATCTTAAAAGAGCAGCCATCTTTTATTTTGCAGAAAAAAATATTCATTTAGCTTCCATTCGCTTTGATCTAATTACAATCAAAATTAACCCTGATTTTAAAAAAATAGATAAGCTTAAACATTATAAAAATATTATTAATTAAATTATTTTTTAAAAATATTAAAAAGAGGGGTCTTAAAATGTATTCTTATGTCTATTCCGCAGTAATTCATGGTGTTAAAGCAAAAATGGTTAAAGTTGAAGTTGATATTTCAAGAGGATTACCTTGCTTTAAAATCGTTGGTTTAGCTGGAAAAACTGTCCAAGAATCTGCCAAAAGAGTAAGGTCAGCGCTTATCAATTCAGGTTTTGAGTGGCCTGTTAAAAAAATTACTATCAATTTAGCCCCAGGCAACTTAAATAAATATGGTTCTCATTTTGATTTAGCAATTGCAGCAGTCTTATTAGAATGTTCAGGCCAAATTAAAATAGAAAATAAAGAACAAAAAATTTTTGCAGGAGAATTAAATTTAAATGGTAATTTAAATCATGTTAGAGGTATCTTATCTATGTTATTAGTTGCTCAAAAAAATAATTATTCAGAAGCTATAATTGCCAAAGCTAATCAAAAAGAATCTCTATTAGTAAAAAATATAAATTCATATTTAATAGATCATTTACATGAGCTTAATAATCTTACTAAAAAGTATAACAAAAAGCCGCTAACTAAAAAAAATCAAACTAAAACAACAAATTATCCTGATCTTAATCAAATTAAAGGTCAAAAAACTGCTAAAAATGCAATAATTACAGCTGCTGCTGGGGGACATAATTTACTTTTGATTGGTCCTCCTGGTTGTGGTAAAACAATTTTGGCAGAATCAATAGTCAAGTTATTAGAACCTTTAACTAAAAAAGAATTATTAGAAACTGCCTCAATATATAGTATTAATGATAGCTTAGCAGAACTTAATTTAGAAAAGAAATACAGACCTTTTGTAGCTCCACACCATTCTATAACTTCTGCTGCTTTAATTGGAGGAGGTAGAATTCCAGGTCCTGGGGAAATTTCAATGGCCCATAATGGAGTTCTATTTTTAGACGAGTTACCAGAATTTAAAAATAATGTTTTAGCAAATTTGCGTGAGCCATTAGAAAAAAAGAGAATAAAAATTGTCCGTCAGCAGGGGAGCTATTTTTTTCCAGCTAATTTTCAGTTCTTAGCAGCCATGAATCCCTGCCCTTGTGGTTTTGCTGGAGTAAAAAATAGAAAATGTAGATGTTCTGAACGAGATATTGTTCGTTATCAACAAAAATTATCTGGTCCACTTAAAGATAGAATTGACCTCCAAATTGAAGTTTTACCCTTAAAAAAAGAAGAACTATTAGAAAATAATAAATCAGATTCAAAAATAGACTATTATCAAAAAGTAAAAAATGCCCGCAAAATGCAGGCAAAAAGATATAAAAATACTTCTTTAAAAAACAATTCACAATTAATGTTAAAAGATATAGATCAATACTGTCAGCTAGAATCTAGTTCTCAAGCAATCTTAAATCAAGCTTATCAAAAATTACAACTTAGTGTCAGAGGCTATATCAGATTACTTAGAGTAGCTAGAACTATTGCTGATTTAAATCAAAATTTAGAAATCACAAAAAGTGATTTAATTAAAGCAATTGATTTTAGGTGGTATGCAGAAAAATCAGAAATGCTTCTTTAAATATTTAATTAAAGGAACCCCTAAAATTAAAACTACTGCTGCTTCACTTAAGCCAATCTGAATTACATTTAGCCAATATGGCAGATCAAATAAAAGATGTAAATAAATACTAATTAAAAAAGCATTAAATAAAATAGGACTCAAATAAGCAAAAATATTATTTCTATTTCTATAAGTAACATAAGCAGCTATCAGAGTCACTAAACTCCCACAAACTATATCAACTAAACCTAAACCACCTACTATATTGGCTAAAAGCACACCTAAAAATAAAGCTGGAACAGCTTCTGGAAAAATAATTGGTAAAACAGTTAAAGCCTCAGCTGCTCTAAATTGAATTGGTCCAAAGCTAACAGGTGCCAAAAAATAAGTAATAACAATGTATAAAGCCGTAATCGCAGCTCCTCTAGCTAATCTTTTTGTATCCATTTTAGTTTTCCTCCTTTTTAATATTTTTTAAATTTAATCTGGAACTCTAGCAAAAGATTTACGATGAATAGGGGTAGAACCATATTTTTTTAAAGCAGCAATATGTTCTGCAGTTCCATAACCCTTATTTGATTCTAAATTATACTCTGGAAATTCTTCAGCATATTTATAAATAAGTTTATCTCTACTTACCTTAGCAATTATAGAAGCAGCTGCTATATTATTAACCTTAGCATCTCCATCAATAATTGATTCTTGTTCAACTGTTAGTCCAGGAATAACTGCATTGCCATCGATAAGTAATAAATCAGGTTGTTTTTGTAATTTAGGCAAAAGATCTTTTACTGCCCTTTTCATGGCAGTAAAAGTAGCTTCTCTAATATTATATTTATCAATTTCACTACTTGTAGCCTGGCCTATTCCAACTTTAGCTTTAGCTTTAATCTGCTTAAATAAATTTTCTCTTTTAGTTAAATTTAACTTTTTCGAATCATCTAAACCATAAATTTTATTTTGAGGATCTAAAAGAACTGCTGCAGCAACTACTGGACCAGCTAATGGGCCTCGGCCTGCTTCATCAATCCCAATAATTACTTGATATCCTTTTTGACTATACTCTTTTTCAAGCTGCTGCATTTTTTCCCACTTAGTGACTATGGCTTCTTTTTTAGCAATTTTACGCTCTAATTTAGCTGCAATTTTTTGAACCCCTTTGCGGGAATCTTTTTTTAAAACCTTAATCACGCTAATTAACTCTTGCTTTAGCTCTAAATTAGAACATTTATTTTTTAATTCTTTAATTGTTAGCTCACTTACTCTATTTAAATCAAAATCTAGTGAATTATTCATTTTTATTTCCTACTTCTAAATTATCAGGTTTTTCTAAAGTTATTTTACCTAATTTAGCAGCTTGAAAATCATTAATTATTATTTTTGCAGCTCGATTGCGATCAACTTTACCACCTGTCATCAAACAACCTCTTTTGCGGGCAATATCAGCTAAAATATCATAAGGATGTGCTTCTAAAAAATCTAAATTATAAGTGTCTAATAATAATTGCGAATTAATTTCAATTATAAATTTAATTAATTTATAAGCAGCTAATTCAGCATCATAAATATCATTACTAATCGCTCCAGTTAAAGCTAATTTATAAGCTTTGTCTTCATCTGAAAATTTAGGCCATAAAATACCAGGAGTATCAAGTAATCTAATTTTTTGACCAACATTAACCCACTGTCTTCCCCTTGTCACTCCAGGTTTATCACCAATAGTAGTTATTTTAGAACCAGCTAATAAATTAATTAAAGCTGATTTGCCAACATTGGGAATCCCAATAATCATTGCTCTTAAACGACGAGGGTTTCTCCCTTTTTTAGCTAATTTAGCTGCAATTTGATCATAAGTATTATTTAAAACGCTCTTTAAGTCACTAACACCTTCTCCAGTTAAAGAATTAATTAAAACTGCGGCTTCCGAATTCTTTTCTGAAAAATATTGCAGCCATTTTTGGTTATAATTAGGATCAGCAAGGTCCTTTTTATTTAAAACAGTTACTTTAGTTTGCTTACTAATCAATTTTTTCAAATCAGGGTTTTGACTACTTACGGGAATTCTTGCATCAGCAACTTCAATTACAATATCAACCATTTTGAGATCATCTTTTAATATTCTTTTTGCTTTGGCCATATGGCCAGGATACCATTGTATCATTATTAAAACTCCTTTAATAAAACTTTTTCTGAATCTAAGCATAATTAAAAAATAAGCTAATATTGAAAAAAGGTGGAGAAATTCCCCACCTCAAAATTAAACTTATTTTCTTTGCTCTCTTTTTTCTTTAATTCTTGAAGCTTTACCTCTTCTATCACGCAGATAGTAAAGACGTGACTTTCTTACATCACCACGGCGAACTACATTAATTTCTTCAAGCTTAGAAGTATGTAGTGGGAAAGTTCTTTCCACTCCTACACCATGAGCAATTTTACGAATAGTAAAAGTTTCGCTTAAACCGCCACCATTTCTTCTAATTACAACACCTTTAAATGGCTGTAGTCTTTCTTTTCCACCTTCAGAGATTAGAACTTTTAGATCTAATGTATCTCCAACAGCAAATTCGGGAATATCAGCACGAATTTGTTCTTTTTCTATTTCATTGATAATATTCATCTATAAACCTCCTCTCAAAAAAATCTTTAAATTTTAGGCTTCCCACCAGGGGTCAGCTAATAAACGATCCATAATTATTGAAGCAGCACTTCTAACTGAAAGATGATTAAAATCTCCTCTACCCCAAATAGGATAAAGTATATAATCACAATCAGCAATTATCTCTTCTGTTAACCCATAACCTGTACCATAAATAATTAAAAAAGGACGATCAATTTTCTCTAATTCTTGCCTCATATTTTTATAAGAGATAGTATTAGGGTATTCACGAGCATCTGTAGCTATTAAAAGAGGTTCTTGACCTGTTTCTGCCTTTATTTTTGCTTTAACTTCTTCTAATTCAGAAGCAATTTCGAGAACAGAAAAAGCCTGATGACGATTATAAACATAATCTGCACCACGACCACCAGTCCAGTAATCTCTAACTCTAGCTACTAATTCCTGCTGTGATTTTAAATTATTGATTATATAATATTTTTTGACATCATAAGTCTTTGCAGCCCTTGAGATATCATGTAAATCATAATTAGTTACAGTTGTTGTTATAACTTCGCCCAATTTGTTATAAATGGGATTATGGACTAAACCCAAATAGATATCTGCCTCAATTTTACTCATTAACTTCACCCTTTAGTTCCAGCTTTATTTCTTTAAGTAATTCCTGTTCTAAATTACTAAGTTCTTTATTTTCCAGCAAATCTTTTCTTCTTAGAAAAGTTCTTTTTAAAGATTCTTTTTTACGCCAGCGCTCAATTAATTGATGATTACCACTAACTAAAACTGAAGGAACTTTTAGGCCTTTAAATTCTCGTGGTCTAGTATAATGAGGATGTTCTAAAAGTCCATTATAAAATGAATCTTTTTTAGAAGAATCCTCAGCTCCTAAAACACCAGTTAAAAGTCTAGAAATTGAGTCAACGAGTACCATTGCTGGCAGTTCTCCACCAGTTAAAACATAATCACCAATAGAAAGTTCCTGGTCAACAATAGTTTCTCTCACTCTTTCGTCTACACCTTCATAACGGCCGCAAATTATTGTTAAACCTTTTTCTTGGCTCAGATCTTTAACGATTTTTTGATTTAGTTCTTCTCCCTGTGGACTCATTAAAATTGTTTTTGTTTTGACTTCTCTTTTATTTTGAGTATCCTGCCAGGCCTTAAAGATCGGTTCTGCTTTCATTACCATACCAGCTCCACCACCATATGGTGGCTCATCTGTTTTATGGTGTTTATCTGTAGCAAAATCACGAATATTAATTGTTCTAATATCAATTAAGTCTTTTTTTCTAGCCCTTTTTAAAATACTTTCACTAAAAGGTCCTACAAACATTTCGGGAAAAAGAGTTAAAATATCAAAAAACATAAATTCAGCTCCTAAAGATCTAAAATTCCTGGAATTGGATCAACAATAATTTTTTTAGCTTCAACTTTAATTTCTATAATCATTTCATGACTAGCAGGTATCATATATTCTTTTTTTTGACCTGCAATCAAAAAAATATCAGTTCCTGTGTTTGAGATAACATCAACTAATTTACCAAGATATTCTCCAGTTTTTAAATAAACTTCACTTTCTATTAAATCACTAACATAAAAGTTATCTTCTGGAAGTAAATATTTTTCAGACTCATCAATTAAGACCTGGTAATTTTTAAGTTCTTCTGCTTCATCAATCGAGTTAATAGAGAAAAACTTAATTATTACAAACTGCTTTTGAAAGCGAATATAATCAATTTCCAGTTCTTTTAAATTATCTCGTCTTTTTAGATAAACACTCTCTAAATCAAAAAAACGTTCTGGAATATCAGTTGTCGCTTTGACACGAACTTCACCTTTATTCCCCTGAAAACGAGTAATGATTCCAATTTCTAAATAATTATCACTCAATTATTTCACCAGCCTGAAAATTTATTTAATATCAACCTTAACTGTTGTTCCTTCTTTAGCTGCTGCAGCATTAACAACAGTTCTAATTGCTTTTGCAATTCGGCCTCTTTTACCAATTACTTTACCCATATCTTCATCTGCAACAGAAAGTTCTACAGTTAGAGAATTATTTTTTTCAATTTTATTAACTGTAACTTCAGAAGGATTGTCTACAATAGATTCGGCAATAAATTTTATCAGTTTTTCCATGGAGAAAACCTCCCTCTAATTACTCATTACCGTGGTACTTAGCCATAACACCTGACTTTT
The DNA here is from genome assembly GCF_000165465.1 of Halanaerobium praevalens DSM 2228. Classification (GTDB taxonomy): domain Bacteria; phylum Bacillota; class Halanaerobiia; order Halanaerobiales; family Halanaerobiaceae; genus Halanaerobium; species Halanaerobium praevalens. Next base: position 1,019,300 of record NC_017455.1, on the reverse strand, counting down.
TTAATAAAGTCTTAACTGTGTCAGAAGGTTTAGCACCATTATTTAACCATTTAAGTGCTTTTTCTTCATCAATATTATATGTTTCTGGTTCGGTTGTAGGGTCATAAAAACCTAATTCTTCAACAAAGTATCCTTGAGGAGCTCTCTTGGAATCAGAAACAATAACTCTGTATGATGCATTACGCTTACTTCCCATTCTTTTTAAACGAATCTTAACCATCTATCAAACACCTCCCTTCATTTCTAGCCTAAATACAAAAACTATAACGGATATAAATTAACCCGATAAATTACTTTTATTTTAATTGAAAAATGGTAGATTAAATCCTCCACCTTTTTTCATTTTACCACTGTTTAATTGTTTCATCATTTTTTTAGTTTGTCTAAACTGTTTTAAAAGACGATTAACTTCTTGAATACTAGTTCCACTACCTTGAGCAATTCTTTTCCTGCGAGAACCATTTATTACTTCTGGGTCTCTTCTTTCTTCTGGAGTCATTGAGGAAATAATAGCTTCTATATAATCAAGATGCTTATCATCAACCTGCATATTTTTCAATTGTTTTGCTCCACCTAAACCAGGAATCATGCCTAAGATTTCATCCATTGGACCCATATTTCTAACCTGTTCCATCTGTTCCATAAAATCTTCTAAAGTAAATTCATTTTTTCGTAATTTTTCTTCAAGCTTTTTAGCTTTTTCCTGATCAATACTTTGTTCAGCTTTTTCAATTAAGCTTAAAACATCTCCCATTCCTAAAATTCGTGAAGACATTCGATCAGGGTGAAAAGTTTCTAAATCTGCTAGTTTTTCACCTGTACCAGCAAATTTAATTGGTTTACCTGTAATAGCTTTAATTGATAAAGCAGCACCACCACGAGCATCACCATCCATTTTGGTTAAAACTATTCCATCAACATCAAGTCGTTGATCAAAGTTTTTAGCTACATTTACTGCATCTTGACCTGTCATTGCATCGACAACTAACAAGATTTCATCTGGATCTACAGCAGCTTTAATTGATTCCAGCTCTTCCATCATTTCTTGATCAATATGCAGGCGTCCTGCTGTATCAAGAATAATAGTATCGCAATTATGAGAAGAAGCATAATTAATACTTCCTTTGGCAATATCAACTGGATTACTATCATCTCCCATTGAAAAAACTGGCAGATCTAATCTTTCTCCTAAAACCTGTAACTGTCTAATGGCAGCAGGTCTATAAACATCTCCTGCAACTAAAAGTGGATTTTTACCATCTTTATCTAGTTTGCGGGCCAGCTTACCAGCACTTGTAGTTTTACCAGATCCCTGTAAACCAACCATCATAATAATTGTTGGTGGTTCAGACGAAATAGCAATATCTTCTTTACTACCGCCCATTAAAGCTTGCATTTCTTCATTTACAATTTTAATTACATGCTGTCCAGGAGTCAAACTTTCCATAACTTCATTCCCGACAGCTCTTTCTTCAATTTTTTTAATAAAATCTTTAACAACTTTATAATTTACATCTGCTTCTAAAAGAGCCATTTTAACTTCTTTTAAAGCAGCCTTAACATCTTTTTCAGACAGTTTACCTTTTCCTTTTAATTTATTAAAAGTATCCTGTAATTTTTCAGCTAGACTGGAAAAAATCATAATATTCCTCCTTTAGAGGATCGATTTAATCGATTCCATCTTTTTTCTTAAATCTTCATTTTTATCTTCAATTAAAATTCCTTTATCAGTCATTATTTTTTCTAAATCATTAATTTTAGCTCGAATTCTATTATATTTTTTTAAAAGCCCTAATTTAGCTTCATAATCTTTTAAACTTGCTTCGCTTCGATGTAAATGATCATAGACTCCCTGCCGACTAATACCTATATTAGCTCCAATTTCTGAAAGGGATAAATCATTGAAAAAGTAGCTTTTAATAATTTCTTGCTGTTTATCTGTTAAGAGTGAGCCATAAAAATCAAATAACATTGTTATTTTAATTGTTTTCTTTAACAAAATAATCACCTGTAAAGTTAATTTACTTAACACAGATGATAGTATATGATATTTTAGAGCTTTTGTCAAGTCAAAATTGATTTACTTAGCCATTTTTTTTAGTGCCTGATCTTCTAATCTATAAACAGTCCACTCATCCATTGCTTTAGCACCAATACTTTTATAAAAATCAATAGAGGACTGGTTCCAATCTAGACACCACCAGTCTAGCCTTTTACAGCCTCTATCAACTGCTATTTCAGCTAATTTTTTAAATAGTTTTTTTCCATAACCTTGACCTCTTGCTTCTGGAATCACATATAAATCTTCTAAATAGAGATTAGCCCAACCTAAAAAAGTAGAATAATTATGAAAAAACAAGGCAAAACCAACAGCTTTTTTATCTACTTCTGCTATTAGAACTTCAGCCTGCTTTTTTTCAAAAATAGACTCCTTTATTTTCTCTGTAGTTGCTTCAACTTGATCTAATAATTTTTCGTAATCTGCTAGTTCTTTAATGAATTTTAAAATTAGCTGACTATCTTCTTCTTTAGCAAATCTGATCTTAAACTTAGATTTATTATCTTTCATTTCAAATCTCCTCCAAATTCTATTTTTATTCATCTTGACTAAATAGTGCTTCTATAAATTGCTCAGGATCAAAATTTTGTAAATCCTCTGCTGCTTCTCCAACCCCAATTAATTTAATTGGGATATCTAATTCATTTTTTACTGTAATTACAATTCCACCTTTAGCAGTTCCGTCCAATTTAGTTAAAGCAACTCCATCTACATTTACTGCTTGATTAAATAATTTTGCTTGTGAAATTGCATTTTGACCAGTTGTAGCATCTAAAACTAAAAGCACCTCTACTCCAGCCCCAATTGCTTCTGCTTCTCTCTCAATTACTCTTTTTACTTTCTTTAACTCTTTCATTAAATTTGTTTGAGTATGTAGTCGGCCAGCTGTATCAACAATTAAAAGATCTACATCTTTTGCCTTTGCCGATTGAATAGCATCATAAGCTACTGCTGCTGCATCAGAACCTTCTTGTTGAGAAATAACATTTACTCCTAATCTATCTCCCCAAATCTGTAATTGTTCAATTGCTCCAGCTCTAAATGTATCACCTGCAGCTAACATTACTTTTTTGCCCTCTTTTTTATAACGACCAGCAAGTTTGGCAATAGTAGTTGTTTTACCAGCTCCATTCACCCCAACCATCATTATTATATTTAATTCATTATTAAAATTAAAATCACCTTCATCATTTTGTAGTAATTCTTTTAATTCTTTTTGGAAATAAGACATTAACTCTTCTGGTTCAGTAACTTCTTCATTATCAACATCTTCTTTTAATTTATCAATTAAAGTAAAAGTAGTTTTCACCCCAACATCTGCCTGGATTAAAACTTCCTCTAATTCTTCAAATAATTGATCATCAATATTAGATCTTCCAGTGAAAATATTTGTTACCTTATCAACAAAACCTGCTTTTGTCTTTTTTAACCCTGCTTTTAATTTTTGTAAAAAACCCATTTATAAAGCCTCCTTAATATAATTATCATTAAAACTTTCTGCTTGATCTAATTTTAAAGAAACAAGACTGGAAACACCTGATTTTTCCATTGTAACTCCATATAAAGAATCAACCTCTGTCATCATATAACGACGATGAGTTATAATAATAAACTGAGCCACTTTTGCATATTTTTTAATAAAGCTAGCAAAGCGAACAATATTAACATCATCTAAAGGAGCATCAATCTCATCTAAAACATAAAAAGGACTCGGTTTAACCTGAATAAAAGCAAAAATTAAAGCTATTGCTGTTAAAGCCCTTTCTCCACCTGATAATAGTGATAAGCTTTTAAGACTTTTGCCTGGGGGTTGAGCCTGAATTTCAACCCCTGTAGTTAACATGTTTTCAGAATCAGTTAACTTTAGTTGAGCTTTTCCGCCCTGAAATAAAGCTTTAAAAACTTTAGCAAACTCTTCTTTAACTTGATAGAAAGTATTAGCAAACATTTTTTTCATTGATTCTTCAATATCAGAAATAACTAATTCAATTGAATTGCGAGCTTGATTTAAATCTGTTTGCTGTTCTTTTAAATAATCAAGTCTTTCAGTTAATTTTGCAAACTCTTCTACTGCTGATTCATTTACAGGATGTAGCTTTTTTATTTTCTTTTTTAAATCTTTAATTTCTTTTTCAACTTCAGCTTCATTTTCATCTTTTATTTCCATTAAGGAATCTAGATTAATTTCTGCTGGCTTTAAACTATAGTCTGTCATTAATATAGATTTAATATTTTCTAATTGATCATCTAACTTATTATACTTTAAGTCAAGCTGATGAAAAGTATCCTTAGTTTGATTTAATTTATCTTGTAATTTTTTTGCTTGCTTTTCTTTAATTTCTACTTCTTTTTCTAACTCTTTAACTTTTTTAGTTAAATTTTTCTTACTAATTTCTAATTTCTCTGCTGCTTGTTCTAAATCATTTTGTTTTTCTTTTAACTTCAATTTTCGCTTAGCTATTTTTTCTAAATCATTATTAATAGTTTCAATTTCTGCTTGCTTTGCCCGAATTTCTTTAGTTTTAGCAGTTACTATTTTTTCTTTTTCTAATACTTGTTCTTGGGCATTATTCCTTTTTTCTGAAATTCGAGCAGCATTTAATTCTAGCTCTTTTAATCTAGGCTCTAGATTATTTAATTCATTTTTTTTCTTATTTAATTTCTTCTCTAAAGCTTCAATTTCTGACTCTAAATTTTGAATTTCATTTTTTAAATTTTCTATTTCTCTTAACTTTGCTTGCATTGATTTTTTATTATCTTTGAGATTGTTATTTAATTTAGCGAAATCATTCTGACTTGAATCTTGAGCTGTGCTTAATTCTTTTATTTTTGTTTGAATCTGATTTTTTTGATTCAAAATATTATTTTCATCCATTTTCAAACTCTGTAAATTAGATTTTGCAAGTTCTAATTTATTTTTTTTCTGATCAATTTCTTTTTTATCTTTTTCTAGTTTTTCTAAAAGCGATTTACCTTTTGCTTGTAATTTTGATCTTTTTTCTTCTAATTCTTTAATCTTTCTATCTCTTCCGATTAAATCTCTACTATTACTAGCACTACTACCACCAGAAATTGCTCCCCCAGGATAAACTACATCACCTTTTTTAGTAACAATCTTAAAATTACGTTTAATATTTTTAGCAATTTGAACAGCATTTTTTAAATTATCAGTAATCACTATTTTACCTAATAAAAAGTTAAATATTTTTTCTAAACGTTTAGGAAAATCAACAAGATCAACTGCTAAACCAATAAAACCTGCTTCTTTTTCTAGTTTTTTTAAATAATTTTTTCTTAAACGTGAACCTTTAACCATATTTAAAGGTAAAAAAGTAGCTCTTCCTTTTTTATTATTTTTTAAATAATTTACAGCTGATCTAGCAGTCTGATCATCTTCTACTATAATATTCTGCATTTTCGCACCTAAAGCTGTTTCAATAGCTGTTTCATATTCTGATTTAACAGATACAATTTCTGCTACTACATCTATTAGCCCACTAAATTCTTTTCTTTTTTCTAAAATATTACGCACACCATTATAATACCCTTCATAACTTTCCTGCATTTCCTGCATTAATTGCAGCCTTGAATTGTAGTGCTGGTAATCTTCTTTAGTTTTTAAAAGCTCTGCTTTACCTGCTTCTAAGCTTTTATTTTCTTTTGTTATTTTTTTATTTAAATTTCTTAAAGCAGTTTCTTGTTCTTTTATTTCTTTTTTATTTGCAGTTAACTCTAAATTAATCTGTTTTAGTTTATCTTTTTCCAACTGCAGTTTATTTTTAAACTGATTTTGATCTGTAGATATTTCTTGCAGTCTATTCTTTGAAATATCTATTCTTTCTTTTAATCTTTCTAAATTTGAATTAAGAGTTTGTATTTTTTCTTTTTTATTTTTTATTTTATTATTTATGCTTTCTATTTTATTCCTAAATGATAATCTATTTTCTTTTTTTATCTCAATTTTGTGCTCTAAATCATTAATCTTTTCTGCTATTGTTTTTTGATCAGAATCAATTAATTTAAAATTAGACTTTGCTTTTTTAAATTCCTCTTTTTTGGCATCAAGCTCTGATTTAAGTTGAGAAATTCTATTTTTTAATTTAGATTTATTTTTTATGTAATTATTTTTTCTTTCTTCCATTACATTTAAATTATTATTAATTTCATTAATTTTATTTTGGTTTTGAAAATAATCATTACTTACTAGTTCTTTTTTGCTTTTTAAAGATTTTAATTTATCTTTAAAATTAGCAAGCTGATAAGAAATACTATTATAATTACTTTCTTTTTCTTTCAATTTTTTTTGCATTTTTTCTCTTTTTTTAGTTAATTTCTTAAATTCTGCTTGCTTTTTTTGCCATTGTTTATTTAACAGACTTATTTCTAAATCTGATAATTTACTTTTATGCTTTTTATATTTTTTTGCTTTAGCAGCTGCTTTAGCTAAAGGATCATGTCTTTTTTCTAGTTCTTCTACTAAATCCTGAATTCTACTTAGATCTGTATTAGTATTTTCTAATCTTTTTTCAGCTTCTTCTTTGCGTGATTTATGTTTCATAATTCCAGCAGCTTCTTCAAAAAATAAACGCATTTTATCAGGTTTGGATTTTATAATTGAATCAATTCTTCCCTGACCAACAATTGAATAACCATCACTACCGAGACCACTGTCCATTAAAAGCATTTCTATATCTTTTAAACGACAAGAAGCTCCATTAATTAAATAATTGCTACGCCCATCATCACTAACTTGACGACCTAGGGTTAGTTCTTTGCCCTCTACTGGGAGTTCTCCATTTGTATTATCAAAAAATAAAGTTACACTTGCCTTTTTTTTAGCTTTTAAAGTCTCACTTCCAGAAAATATAATATCTGCCATTCTACTTCCTCTTAAATTCTTAGCACTTTGTTCTCCTAATACCCAGCGGATAGCATCTACTATATTACTCTTACCACTGCCATTTGGGCCAACAATAGCAGTTATATTTTCCTCAATCTCTATATCAGTTTTATTAGCAAAAGATTTAAATCCTTTGAGTCTTATTTTTTTTAAAAAAATATTAACCACCAACCTCACAAATTAGTCCTTATTACATTTAAAAACCTACCCTCACGGATAGGCTTCAAAAAGCTTAGTTTATCTGGGTTCTACTAAAAATTTAATAGCTGTTCTTTCTTCTCCGTTAATTTCAATTTCAGTAAATGCTGGTATCATGATTAAATCCATACCATTAGGAGCAACATAACCCCTAGAAATCGCAATAGCTTTAATAGTTTGATTAACTGCTCCAGCTCCTACTGCCTGTAATTCAACCTTTTTTTCCTCTCTTAAAACTGCTGCTAAAGCTCCAGCAACAGCTTTTGGATCAGATTTTGATGAAACTTTTAATTCTTCCATAAATTATTTCACTGCCCCCTTAATAATAAGTACTAGTTTATTTTTGATAGGTGGATAATTTTCAGGATTATAAGTATAATCTTGAGAATATTTAAACAGCTACTTATTTATTTCTTGGTTAAATTACTTTTTCCTTCTTTATTAGTCAAATTAAGCTAGTTTTTTTAAATTTTCAACTTCTGCTTCTGTTAAATATCTAAATTTTCCTTCTTCTACTCCAGTTAAGGTTAAAAAGGCAAAACCAATTCTTTTTAATGAAATAACAGAAAAACCAGCAATTTTTGCCATCCTTCTAACCTGTCTGTTCCGACCTTCATGAATTACTATATCAAATTCTGTTTGCTCACCTTTATAATCTACATTTGATATTTCTGCTGGTGCTGTTTCTTGACCATCAATCACCATTCCAGCTTCAAATTTTTCAAAATCTTCTTCTTCCAATTTACCTTGAATTAAGACTCTATATTTTTTATCTACCTCTTTTTTAGGGTGAGTTAATTTATAGGTTAAATCCCCATCATTAGTCATAATTAAAAGTCCTGAGCTATCAAAATCAAGTCTCCCTGCGGGATATAACCTTTGGTTTAAATCGGGAATTAAATCCATAACTGTTGGCCTATTTTCTGGATCAGAAACTGTTGTAATATATCCTTCAGGTTTATTTAATAAAATATATACTTTTTTTTCTTCACTAATAACTTGACCATCAACCATAACTTCAGCCTGTGCTGGATCAATTTTATATCCCATTTCAGTAATTACTTGACCATTTACTTTAACTCTACCTTCAGCAATTATTTCTTCTGATTTTCTGCGTGAAGCAACTCCAGCATGAGCCATAACTTTTTGTAATCTTTCCATTTTTTCACCTCAAATTCAAATTTTAAATCAAAATAATTTTATTTTTCTGCTGCTGACTTAGCTTCAGCTGCAGCTTCTTCAATTTCTTCTGCAAATAGTTTTTCAACTCTTTCAATTTCTGGTAATTGACTTAAGTCTTCTAAATCAAGATATTCTAAAAATTGGTCTGTAGTTCCATAAATAATTGGATTACCAATACTCTCTTTTCTACCAAGTTCTTCTATTAATTCATATTTGCTTAAAGTGGCTAGAGTTCTTTCTACGCTAACACCTCGTATTTCTTCAATTTCTGAGCGAGTAACTGGTTGACGATAAGCAATTATTGCTAAAGTCTCCAAAGCAGCAGTAGAAAGAGAAGAAACTTTTGTTATATCAAATAGTTTTTCTATTTGGGGGGCAAATTCTTTTTTAGTTTGAAATAAATAACTACTATTATACTCTTTTAGTTGAACTCCAAATTCAGCTCCTTGATATTTTTGTTCTAGATAAATTAGAATCCTTTCTAATTTTTCGGCCGAAAAATTAGTTATTTCTTTAATTACATTCAAAGGAAGATTTTTTTTACTACTAAAAATTAGAGCTTCAACTAGGGCGATATCCTGAGCTTTTAAATCTTCAAAACCTAATTCTTCTAGCATTTGTTGTTCTTTTTCACGTCTTTTATTATTAAGATAACTTACTTTATCATTGCTCATTAGATCACCTTTCTTTTCGCACCATAATTTCGGAAAAATTATTTTCTTGAATTACTTTTACTTTTTTTCTTTTCATTAACTCTAATAATGCAAGTAAACTAACTACAATTTCTAATTGATTATCTTTTTCTTTAATTAACTCAAAAAAAGAAATTTTATGATTTACTTCTCTAATATCTTGCAAAATATCTCTAATTTTATTCCTAATATTAAATTTTTCTTCTTTAAGATACTCTAATTTAGGATTTCTTATAATTTCAGTTTTTTCTTCTTTCTCAGAAGTTAAAGCTTTTATTACTAACTCATGTAATTTTAGAGCTGAAATTTCTAAATCAATTTGAAGCATCTCAGGCATTAGTTCTTCAATATCAACTTCAACTTGATAACGGCTCCCAGCTTCTTCTTCCCATTTTTTTAACATTTGGGCAATATTTTTAAATAGTTCATATTCTCTTAATCTAGTAATTAATTCATGTTCACTTTCTGGTTCTGCTTCTACTTCTTTTTTAGGTAATAAAGCTTTAATTTTAATCTCAATTAACTCAGCTGCTATAATTAAAAATTCACTTGCTAAATCAAGATCAAATTCTCGCATTTGTTCTAAATGTTTAAGATATTGATCAGTTATTTGAGCTAAAGAAACTTCACTAATATTAATTTCATTTTTTTTAACTAATTGATATAAAAGTTCAAGTGGTCCTTCAAAATCATCTAAAACCAATTTATAATCCATAAATTATCCTCTTTTCCCTAGAGTAATATTTTATACATGGTGTTTACAAGAGGTCCAATAATACCCCACAAAACACCTGTATAGGCTAACAATATTAATAATATCATGCCATAGGGACCTTCTAATTTTCTAATGTAATGATCAAACTTTGGTGGTAAAATTCCCATCAAAATTTTAGAGCCATCTAAGGGAGGAACTGGTAATAAGTTAAAAAAAGCTAAACTAAGATTGATAATAATTGCCAATTGAAAAAAAGCAAAAAAAGTTTCAACTAAACTGGAATAACCTGCCATTTGTAATTGATAAAGATTAGCAGAACTAGAAAAAACCACTAAACGAGCTATTAAGGCAAATAATGCTGCTAGAAAAAAATTGGCTCCTGGTCCTGCCAAACTAACTAACATCATTCCTTTTCTAGGATTCTTATAATAATTAGGATTAATAGGAACTGGTTTAGCCCAACCAAAACGTCTAGTTATAATTAAAACTAAACTACCCATGAGATCTAGATGAGCTAAAGGATTTAAAGTTAGTCTTCCCTGAGCTTTTGGAGTTGGGTCTCCTAATTTATGAGAAATATAACCATGCATAAATTCATGTAAAGATAAAGAAAGTAGTAAAATCGGAACTAATAATAATAATTGATAAATTGTATTCATTTTTTCACCTCTTAAAAGCAGTTAACTTTATAATATTTTCTTCAAATAAGTTAAGGCTTCTTCTCTATTTTCTATTTGATGACGTAAAATTTGATCTCTAACTTCTAATAAGTATTTTTTTATTTCAGGACCTTGTTTGACACCAAGATCTAGCAGATCATGTCCTGAAATAGGAATTTTAAGTGTCTCTCTCCTTTTTAAATGCTTAAATATCTCTTCTATATAATCTGACTCAAAATTTAAAGAAGCAAACATAATCAACTCTTCTTTTTTAAAAAATTCTAATCGTCTATATTTTAAAGCAGGATCTTTAATTTCAAAAATTGAAAAATCAATATTTTCCCAAATTTTATTCACAAATATCTTTTTTTCCAAAGTAGAAAGAGGCCAAGACTTAATTAAGCTTTCTTTACTATTATAGAACAAAATCATTAGTCTGACAAGAAAATGATTTACTCCCAAAGAATTTTCTCGACTTTGAGCCAGTAATTTTTCAGCTCGCAAAAAATTAGACTTTTGGCTGCTGCTAAACTCAAAATCACTTTTAATTAGTTTAAGCACAGGAATTTCTTTTAACAAAACTGAAGCAAATTGAGACAAATCTTGTTTAGATTTAAATAAATAAGAAAGTTCGGTAAAAACTCTTTCTATAGCTAATTTATGATAATCATAATTTCTTAATGAGCGTTGACTAATTTCTATAGTTTTAGAACTTAATTTAAAATCTTTTAAAATTTGAAAACGAATACCTCTTAAAATTCTTAAAGGGTCATCTCTAAAACTATAATCATGCATCACTTTTAAAATACCATTTTTTAAATCATTTAGTGCACCAAAAAAATCATATAAAATGCCACTTCTGCCAGGATTTAAATCAATAACTAGAGTATTAATTGTAAAATCACGCCTAAAAAGGTCAGAAAATAAATCTGCTTTTTCTACTAGAGGCAGAGAACCAGGAAAATGATATTTTTCTTCTCTACAACTAGCTATATCAATTGAAAAACCATATTGATTATGCAAAAAGCCAGTCGAAAATTTATTATTATAATCATATTGATAACCATATTTATTTTCTAAATGAACAAAAAACTTTTTTAAATCTCCTTCAAGTAAAATATCTAAATCTTTATTTAGGGGAATATTAATCAAAAGATCTCTAACCTGCCCTCCAACTAAATAAAGATTATAGCCCAATAAAGAGGCCTCTTTAGCTAATTTTAAAAGTAATTTTCTTCTTTGTTGAGGTAAATAATCTAATAAATCTGAATCATAATGTAAAAATGAAGCCTGTTGATGTTTGTTCTTTTTATATTTTTCTAATAAATCTAGAGCCTTATTTAAATCTAGACTCAAATTTTTATATAATAAAGTATTATGAGCAGTCAAGTGATGTTCTCCAGCTTTTACTTTGTGTAAAAAATTGAGCTTAGACTGGGCCAGACTAGAACTTTGCTTATTAAAATAGACCTCATTTTCAATGATCAAATAGTCAGCTTCAATCTGATTTTTAGTTTTTTGACCTAATTTCTTAAAATCAGATTCTATCAAATTATTAACTTTAATAATTTTGTTATTAAAACTAAAGTATTCTTCTGCCTTTGAATTTAAAAGTTTATTTAATAATTTTTTTCTTTTTTCCATTTTATATTCACCACTTTAAAAGACTGCCTCAAATGAGACAGCCTAGATTATAATCTAAATCAAATTTTTAATTGATTTTACTTAAATCAATTTTTTGAAGTTTATCATTTTCGGCAGCTGAACGACCCACTTTAGCCAAATCAATCCATTGACCATCAACTTTAACTCGCACAACATCTGCCGTAAAATCATTTTTAGTACCTTCACAAGAGCAATTAGATAATAACCAGCTACCAACTCCATAAATATCAACTGGTACTTGTGATGATTCAAATCTATCTATTTTTTCAGGTTTAAAACCACCTGTTGCAATAATTTTAACATCTTGGCAAAAACTTTTAGCAACTTCTAAATCTTCTGGTCTTAAATCCCAATTTTTGTAGGCCTGATCAAGAGTATTACGTAAATTAAAAATTAAACGAGCATTAACTCCATTATCTAGCTCTTTTTTTCCAAGTGGCTCAACACTTTTATCTCTTAAATCAGAAGAGTTATCAGGTCTAACACCAAATAATTTATATTTTTTAGCCTCTTCTTTTTTACCTGCCTTGGTTAGTTTTAAATATTTATCAAACATTGTTTTTAAGATTTTCAAACTTGTACCAACACAATCATTATCAAAATCAACTAAAGCAATTCGATTTACATCAAGGGGCATTAAACGACAAAATTGGAGCATTGCTTCAGTTGTATTTCCCAAAAAGGAAGCTATATAAGAATGACTAATAGTTCCTCCACCTTTACCACCCCACCAGGCTCCCTGCTCATCAGTAGAAATAAAGCGTTGAGTATTTGTTCCATACTCATTATTATAAGCATTAACTCCTAAAGAATAAGCATAACCGTGCATAGCCTGGGATTTATAATGGGTAAATCTAGCAGGGAAAAATAATATATCTTTACCCCGAGCAGCTACCATAACTTGATAAACATTAGTAGCTATTCTTGAAGCCTCAGTTAAAGATCCTAAAATAGGTGTTTCTAAAATGGAAAAATCACGATAACGACCTCTAATTTTAATTACTGGATCAACATTATGAGGATTACCTTTATAATAAGCTTTTTCTCCATCATGACAGGCTTCAATTTCTAAATTAGAAGAGGTGTTAATAAAATCACCTGCTTCATTTTTATAGCCAGTAGCTACCTTTAAAATAGAAAGGGCTTCATCAATACCACCTAAAATACAAAATGGTTGTCTTCTAGGAAAAATTTGCATTTCTACTTCTATATTACCAATATCTTGTTCTTCAAACTGATACCCTTCTTCTGATAACTTTGTTAAAATACCAGCTATATTACGAAAGTAAACATCTGAATACCAACCATCTGCCATTCTTTCTCTATCTAATTGAAAGAGTTCAGTTTCCAGACGCTCACCATTAAAAATAGTCATAAACTCACCTCTAAAATTTACTTATTTAATTATCTCATATAATAGTTTGTTTTTATTCTTTTTTTCTTTAGTTATAGTAAAGGCTGCTAATAATTTTGCTTTAGCTTCCTCTAAATTAGCTGAATCATTATAATGTAAGACTGCTAAAGTATCTCCTTTTTCTACAGAATCAGCTATTTTTTGCTTGAGTTCTAAACCAACAGCTAGGTCAATTTTAGAATCTTTATTTTCTCTACCAGCACCTAAAATCATCGCAGCTAATCCAACATCTAAAGCTTTAATTGCAGAAACATAGCCTGATTTTTCTGCTTTGACTTCAACTTTATTTTCAGCAGTTGGTAGTAATGATAAATCTTTTATTACTTTAGCACTACCGCCCTGAGCAGTAATCAATTCTCCAAATTTAGCCAAAGCCTCACCATTTTTAAGCTTAGTTCTTAAAAGCTCTTTACCTTGATCTAAACTACTTACTTTACCAGCTAATTGAAGCATACCAGCACCTAATTCAACACATAGTTCTGTTAAATCTGCAGGTCCTTTTCCTTTCAGAGTCCTAATTGCCTCTTTTACCTCTAAAGCATTTCCAACTGCCTGACCAAGAGGTTGATTCATATCAGTAATATAAGCTGCAGTATCACGACCAACTTCTTTACCAATTGCAACCATTGCTTCTGCCAATTTTTTAGCATTTTCAAAATCTTTCATAAAAGCACCATTACCTGTTTTCACATCAAGAACTATAGCATCTGCTCCACCAGCCAATTTTTTACTCATAATACTACTAGCAATTAAAGGTATAGATTCAACAGTAGCTGTAACATCTCTTAAGGCATATAATTTTTTATCAGCTGGAGTTAAATTACCAGTTTGGCCAACTACTGCTACACCATGCTGGTTAACATTATCAAAAAATTTATCTCTACTTAAAGATGTATTAAAACTAGGTATAGACTCTAATTTATCTATAGTTCCACCTGTATGACCAAGACCTCTACCAGACATTTTAGCAACTGGAATACCAGCAGAAGCTACTAAAGGAGCTAAAATCAAGGTGGTAGTATCACCTACACCTCCTGTACTATGTTTATCAACTTTGATGCCTGAAATAGGACTTAAATCAATCATATCACCTGATTCTGCCATTAACATAGTTAAGTTAGCAGTTTCTTGAGCATCCATCCCCTGAAAATAAACTGCCATTGCCCAAGCTGCAATTTGATAATCAGGTATTTTAGAGTCTACATAACCATTTACTAAAAACTCTAGTTCTTCTTTGCTTAGTTTTTGGCCTTCTCTTTTTTTATATATTATATCATAAGCACGCATTATTAAAACCTCCTGCTAAATATTTTTTATAATTCCTCGCATTAGTTTAATAAAATCAGGTCTAACTTTTTCAGCTATTTCAACTACTTCACTATGATCTAAGGGCTGTGGTAAAACTCCAGCAGCCATATTAGTAATACAAGAAACACCAATAATATCTAATCCCATATGGTTAGCTGCAATAACTTCTGGGACAGTAGACATTCCAACTGCATCTGCTCCAATAGTTCTGAGATATTTAATTTCAGCAGGAGTCTCATAACTAGGGCCTGATTCAGCAGCATAAACCCCTTTGCGAGTTAAAATTCCATTATCTCTAGCAACTTGTTCTGCTACTTTAATTAATTCTTCATTATATGCTGTTGACATATCAGGAAAGCGAGGACCAAAATCAGCAAAATTTTCACCAATTAAAGGATTATCTCCCATTAAATTTAGATGGTCAGAAATAATCATAAATTCTCCAGCGGTAAATTCTTCATTAACTCCACCAGCTGCATTAGTTAAAATCAATTTTTCTATTCCAACTTCTTTCATTATTCTAACTGGCATAACTAATTCTTGCATAGAATAACCCTCATAATAATGTGTTCTACCCTGCATAGCAATTACTTTTTTACCTTCTAATTCGCCAATTACAAATCTACCTGCATGTCCTTTAACAGTAGAAATAGGAAAGTTTTTTAATTCACCATAATCAATATAAATTGGATTCTCAATTTCTTCAGCCATCACTCCAAGTCCTGATCCTAAAATTAATCCAACTTCTGGCTTATAATTAAGTTGTTTAGAAATGATTTCTGCATTAGTTTTAATATCTTTAATCATTTTTTTAAAACCTCCATTAGTATTTTATAAATATATTTTGAGCTAATAAAATAGCACTTTAACTTAAATTTTTAAGTTTAAACTTTAGTTTATTTTAAAATAGATTAAATTATAAATTCACCAGCCTGATAAATTAATTCTCCATCAGCATAAATTTCTCCACCATTTTTCATATCACAAAGCATATCCCAGTGAATAGTTGAAATATTTTCACCTCCAGTTTCAGGATAACTGCGGCCTAAGGCTAAATGGATTGTGCCTCCAATTTTTTCATCAAATAACATATTGCGACTAAATTTATTTATTCCCTTATTACAGCCAACAGCAACTTCTCCTACATAACGAGCACCTTCATCAGTTTCAAGTAATGAATTTAATAATTTTTCTCCTTTGGCAGCTGAGGCTTGAACTACCTTACCTGCCTTAAATTCAAGTCTAATATCTTTAATTTCTTGACCACTATAAATTCCAGGAAAAGAAAATCTTATTTTTCCTTCAACACTATTTTCTATTGGCCCTGTAAAAACTTCTCCCCCAGGATAATTTTCTTCACCCTTATCTGCTACCCAAGTTCGGCCGCCAACTTTACACTTTAAATCTGTATCTTCAGCAATAAAATGTAATTCATTTTTTTGGTTTAAAACAGAAGCTATTCTCTCTAATTCTTTACCAAATTTTTTCCAATAAGCAATTGGGTCTTCTTTATCTAAATGACAAGCTTTATAAACAAAATCACGGTAATCAATTAAAGACATACCAGCTTCTTGAGCATCAGCTTGAGTTGGAAATTGGCAAAGATTCCAATTTAAACTACCTTCAGCTGCTCTATTCATTACAATCTCACTAATTTCTTTTTGAGCTATGGCTTTCATTTTTATTTTTTCTGGATTAACTCCTGCCAAATTTTTAGTATTATTATTACCTAAAATCTTTAAAGATGCATCTACATTTTTCATTAAATGCTTAATAAAAGGTGATTTATATTTTAATTGCTCTTCAGATGCATATTTATAAAAAAGCTCTTCTTGCTCTGCAAATTTTGTTATGACTAATGGGTGGCCACCCTTTTTGAGTACTTCCTGATATACTTCTTTTACTAAAGCTTGACTTACATCTTCAGCCTGGATTAAAACTTGATCTCCTTTTTTTAACTCTAAAGAATAATCAACTAGTAATTTAGCATACTTATTTAATTTAATATCTGACATTAGCAAAACCTCTCTCTTTTTTAAATTAAAAAACTACTTTGCCGTATTTTCCGCCTCCACCAGCTTTAAAACTGAAATCTTGCTTTCTAGCTTTTATTAACTTTTTATATATTCTAGGGCTTAAACAATTTTCTAATTCTTTTGCACTTAAATTATGAATAATATCCATTTCAGTTCCACAGTTTTCAAAAAGTTTAGCAGCAGTTTTTTTCCCAATTCCAGGAATATCTAAAATTGGAACTTGATAAATATAATCTGGTCTTTTAACTGGAGCTTGAGGTCTTTTTTTAGCTGCAATTTCTAAAATTCTATCTTTAACCCCAATCACCATCTGATCTGACTTACAATTAGGACATTTTAAAACTGCTTTATCGCCTGTGAAAGTGGTATTACACCCTTCACAATGTGAACGATTATATTTTCCTAATTCAGGATTTAAACCATAATTTTTTTTAATTTTATTCTTAGAGCCTCTTTTTAAAGCTCTAAAAACATTTTTAAAATTTAAAGCTTCCAGTTCTAAAACATTGTATTCTCTAGCAATTTTAGCTAAAGAATGAGCATCTGAATTACTTAAAAAGGATTTATTACTCAATTCAGGCAGTAAATCTGCCATTTTAGTATCGGCACTTAAACCAAGTTCAACAGCTGGTATTTTATCCCATTCAGCAGTTGTGAAAATTTCCGAATAACTTGCAAAAGCTCTACCATAAAAACTTTTATATGGGGTAAATATATGAGCTGGAATCATAATTCCACCATGATAATCTACTATTTTAAGTAATTCTTGTCCAGTTAAACTAGCAGCTTGAGAACTTAAAGTTATATTAGAAATATAATTTTCCATAGTTTTACTAAAATTTTTAATCTGTTTTATTTTAGGAAAAAAAGCTAAATAATGAACTTGACCTCCATTTTTTTCTCTGCTCTCAATTTCTGCTCCAGGAAGTACCAGCAGTTTTTCTGAATAAAGAATTCCACCTTGTTCTAATTCCTTCATCTTAGCTTCAGCCAACATCTGATCAATATCTTTTAAAACTACAGGTGAAGCACAATCAATTATTCCAATAATATCTAAACCTTTTTTAAAAGCAGCTTCTGCTAAAATATTAGGAAAATTCAATTTGCGTGAAGCAGTTATTTTAACAGGGCTACCATCACTACCTCCCCCAATATGAATATGCAAATCAGCAAAATATTCTTTTAACATTAAAAATCACCTAAGTAATGCATTACAGCAATTAAAGTTTTACTGTCCTTAATTTTACCAGCTTGAAAGAGTTCTTTTAATTCAGATTTTGTTTTTGGAACAACCTCAATATATTCTCCCTCATCTAAATCTCTGCCAACAAAACTTAAATCTTGAGCTTGATAAATATAAATAGTTTCACTACTATAACCAGGTGTTGGATAAAATTCAAATAATTTTTTAAATTTTTGGGCTGTATAGCCTGTTTCTTCTCTTAATTCTCTTTTGGCACAGTCCAATAATTCTTCTTTTGCTTCTAATTTTCCAGCTGGTATCTCATAAATGATTTCATCAACA
Source organism: Halanaerobium praevalens DSM 2228 (assembly GCF_000165465.1). Lineage (GTDB taxonomy): Bacteria > Bacillota > Halanaerobiia > Halanaerobiales > Halanaerobiaceae > Halanaerobium > Halanaerobium praevalens. The sequence goes on along the minus strand of NC_017455.1, from coordinate 1,000,947 downwards.
GGATATCTATATTGTTTAATCATTAAAACTTTTCCAGCTTCATTTTCAGCTATAATTGAAACTCCACCACTATGTTTTACTACTTCACGGCTAGATTGTTTCTTATTTGGAAACTCAACTTGATCTTGATAAACATCAATTATCTGACCTGAATATATATTTTTTCTAGCTATTTTTTTCTCTTGCATAATTTTCATAATCTTCCTCCATTTATGAAACTTTTAACTCTACCATAATTGTATCTGCTATTTTAGCAATAAATTGAGAATTCGTTGGTTTAATATCTTCATTCATATTATTTGAAAAATATTTTTTTAAAGCTTTTTGATTACCTCGCTGCCAGACAACATCAATTGCATGTCGAATAGCTCTTTCAACTCGACTGGGAGTAGAATCAAATTCTTTGGAAACTTGAGGATATAGTTGTTTAGTTACAGCACTTAATAAATCCATATCATTAATAACTAATTCTACCGCTTCTCTAACATAACGATAACCTTTAATATGTGCAGGAATACCTAATTCTTCTATCACATCTGTAATTAAAGGAGTATAATTACCTTTTTCAAATTCTAATTGAGCTTGATTAAGATGGATATTATTTTGTTTTTTATAATCTTGAGCTGCCAATAATTTAATTCTATCTTTTAATTTGTCTAAATCAAATGGTTTCATAATATAATAATGAACACCTAATTCAATTACAGTTTTCATAATTGTATCATGACCCATTGCTGTCAGCGCAATAATCTTCATGTCTCCAATTAAATCTTGAGCATTTAATTCTTCTAAAACTCCAATTCCATCTAAATGAGGCATAATTAAATCTAAAATTAAAATATCAGGATTTTCGTTTTCTTTAATATATTCTAAAACTTCTTCCCCATTATAAAACATATCAATTACATTAAAATCAGCATCCCCTTCTAAAAATTCAGCAAAGAGTTGACAAAATTCTCGATTATCATCTGTAATTAAAATATTAATTTTATTCATTTTTATCCCCCTTTATATTATACAAAACATGAAAAATTTATTTAATCTTTTTAATTTGCCAATTGCAGCATTTCTTCAGCATGGGCTAGTGTTTTATCAGTAATCGTTGTTCCACCAATCATTCTAGCTATTTCGCTAATTCTTTCTTTTGCAGTTAAAGCCTTGATTTTAGTGAAAGTTCTATTTTTATCATTTTCTTTTTTGATCAAAAAGTGATGATTGGCAGCACTAGCTAATTGTGGTAAATGAGTAATACAAATTATCTGTCTTGACTTTGAAATCTGAGTTAATTTTGCTGCCATTTTAGCAGCTGTTTTACCACCAACACCACTATCTACCTCATCAAAAACTAAAGTATCTACTTGATCTAGAGCAGCTGTTATTGTTTTTAAAGAAAGCATTATTCTGGATAATTCTCCTCCGGAAGCAATTTTAGCCAGTGATTTTAATTCTTCACCTCTATTTGGTGAAATTAAAAATTCAATTTGATCAATTCCAGTTGGAGAAATTTCTTTTGCTTTAAAATCAACCCTAAAACGAACATCTTCCATTGCTAAATCTTTTAATTCGGCTTTTAACTTTTTTTCTAAATCTTGAGCATGCTCTTTTCTGATTTGAGAAAGTTTTTTAGCTTTAGTTAATATTTCATTCTTTAACTTTTCTTTTTTAGTATTTAAATCAGAAATTTTAGCTTCAGCATTTTCTAATTTATCTCTTTTCTGATATAATTCATCTAAATACAATAAAATTGTTTCTACATTTTCTCCATATTTTCTTAATAAAGTATTAATTAAATCTAAACGATCACTAATTATAGAAATTCTTTCTTCATCATAATCAAAATTAGTTTCAAAATCTCTTAAATCAAAAATAAAATCTTCTAAAATATAATAAATATCAGCAAACTTCTTATTTAAGTCTTTTAAGTTTTGATTATATTCTTCTACAGTAGAAAATTTCTTTTTTAAAATAGCTAATCTATCTATAATTCCTTTTTCACTATAATCATCACCACTCAAAACATTTAATAATTCAACTGCTATATTATAAATTTCTTCTCCGTGTGCAAGAGAATTATACTCTTCTTTTAATTTTTGATATTCTCCCTTTACTAGAGCAGCTTCTTCAATTTCATCAATCTGAAAATTAATAATATCCAATTCTCTAACTCGTTCTGAATCATCAATTTCAATCTCAGATAATTCATTTCTTATTTTTGTTAATTTTTGATATAAATCTCTTATTTCAGATTTTAAAGTCTTAATTTCTCCACCAATAAAAGCATCTAATATTATTAAATGAGAGCCTTGATCTAAAAGAAGTTGATGTTCATGTTGACCGTGAATATCAATTAAATATCTACTTATCTTTTTTACAATTTTCAAAGTTGCTAATTGACCATTAATTAGAGTACGGTTACGACCATTTTCTCTAATTTCACGGGCGATTAAAACTCCATTTTCTTCTTTTTCTATCCCAGCTTCAGTTAAAATCCCATTAATTATTGGAAGCTCATTTGGCTGAAAAAAAGCAGAAATATAAGCAGATTTTTTACCACTTCTAATGACATCTGTATTAGCTCGAGCACCTAATAATAAATCTAAAGCACCAATAATTATTGATTTACCAGCTCCTGTTTCACCACTTAAAATATTTAATCCCTGTTTAAAATTTATATTAACTTTATTAATTAAAGCAAAATTCTTAACCTGTAAATCACTGAGCATAAATTTTCCTCCTGTCACTTAGGCAAGGTTCATTTTTTCTTTAACAATAGTATAAAATGTCCGATCAGGAAGTTTAATTATTGATAATTCCTGATCAGCTCCACTAATATAGATTTCATCACCAGGAACTATTTCATTTTTTTTCCTTCCATCAGCACAACCTTTGATAGAACGACCATCACTATCTACTTTAATCCTTATTTGTTCATCTTTAGCAATAACCATTGGCCTCAAATGTAAATTATGAGGACAAATAGGAGTAATTAAAATAGCCTTTATTTTGTGTGGGTTAATTATTGGTCCTCCTGCAGATAAAGAATAAGCTGTTGAGCCAGTTGGAGTAGCAAGAATTAGGCCATCACCTCTGAATTTATTAACAAGTTCATTATTAATAAAAAGTTCTATTTTTAACATTTGAGAATCAGGATCTCTATTTAAAACATAATCATTAAGAGCATAACTAGATCTAATTACTTTTTTAGCTCGATGCTGTTCACATTTTAACATCATTCTTTTTTCCACTTTATAGTTTCCATTATCAATCATCTCTAGAGCCTTCGTCAACTCTTCAGTTTCAACATCAGTTAAAAAACCTAAGTGCCCTACATTAATTCCCAATAAAGGAAGATCACTACCAATAAAATGATGTGAACTATGCAAAAAAGTTCCATCACCACCAATAATAATTATATAATCACTTTCAGCTTTTATTTTTTGATAGTCAGCACCTTTGCTTTTTTGAGATAGTTGAAAAGCTGCTTTTTTTTCAATTAAATAATCTTTACCTCGCTTTTCAAACCACTCAATTGCTCTTTCTGCCACTGTAAAGGCTTCTCTTTTATCTAAGTTAACAATTAAAGCAGCTTTATCCATCTTAAGCTCCCCCTAATTCAGAATGAGCAGTATTGATAACACTCTCAATTTTTTTAACCCATTTTTCCAGTCTAAAGTCAGATGTCTGATCAATGTACTTAAGCTGAATCAAATATTCAATGTTTTTACTTGAAGCACCTGTAATTGGAGAATAATCTAAGTTTATAGGTTTAAATCCTTCTTCTAAAAAGACTTCGCTTAATTGATTAATTACATCCTGATGGACAGCTGGATCTTTTACAATCCCATTTTTACCTACTCTATCTCTTCCTGCTTCAAATTGAGGTTTGATTAAAGCTATAAAATCTCCTTCTTTTTTCAAAAATTTTTTAACTCCTTTAACAATTAAACGCAGAGAAATAAAAGAAACATCTGTCACAATTAAAGGAACTTCAACTGGCAAATCTTTCTTCTCTAAATGCCGAAAATTACATCTCTCTAAAATTTCAACTCTTTTATCTTGTCGTAATTTCCAAGCTAATTGGCCATAACCAACATCAATTGCATAAACTTTTTGAGCACCATTTTGTAATAAACAATCTGTAAAACCACCTGTAGAAGCACCAATATCAATCGCTTCTTTTTGCTCAGGATCAACTTCAAATACCTTTAAAGCTTTTTCTAACTTAAAACCACCTCGACTAACATAAGGATTTTTAGTTCCTTTATATTCAATCTCAGCTGCAGGATCAATTTGAGTCCCAGCCTTATCTTCTCTTTGCCCATTAACAAAAACTAGACCAGCCATAATAGCTCTTTTAGCCTGAGAACGGCTTTTAAACATTTTTCTTTCTGTTACTAAAATATCTAATCTTTTTTTTCGGGCCATAACTCATCTACCTCCTCTGCTTTATCAAGCAAAGAAAGGGCATTTTTTAGAATTCCTCGGGCATCTAAGTCATATTCTTTTTTCATTTCTTCCATTCCACCTTGATTTACAAATTGATCTCCAATACCAATTCTTTTAATTTTATTAATTTTAATTCCATTATCAGCTGCAAGTTCTAAAACAGCAGAAGAAAAACCTCCTGCTAAAACTTGTTCTTCAACTGTGATTATATTTTGAGAATTATTTAAAGCTTTAAGGATTATTTCTTGATCTAAAGGTTTTATAAACCGAGCATCCACTAAAGCTGTTTGATATCCATTTTTATTTAAAATTTCTGCAGCTTTAACTGCTGGCTCTACAGTTGAACCAATTGCTAAAATAGTAATCAGTGTTTCTTTTTTTACTGCAAGCACTTCTTTAGCTTTTCCAATTTCTAGTTCTTGTAGTTCTTCAACTGGCAGAGGCAAATATTGACCTCTAATACTACCTCGAGGATAACGCAATATAGCTGGACCAGAATAATTAATAGCTGTATAGAGCATCTGCTGTAATTGTTCAGCATTTTTAGGTGCCATCATAACTAAATTAGGAATAGGACGTAAAAATGAATAATCAAATAATCCCTGATGTGTTTCACCATCATTACCAACAATACCAGCCCGATCAATAGCAATAGTTAAATCTAAATTTTGAATTGCAGCATCATGAATCACCTGATCATAAGCTCTTTGTAAAAAGGTAGAATAAAGAGCACAAACAGGCTTCATACCTCCTCTGGCTAAACCAGTACTCATAGTTATTGCATGCTGTTCTGCAATTCCAACATCATAATATCTATCAGGAAAAGCCTTAGCAAAAATATTTAAGCCAGTACCTGAAGGCATAGCAGCAGTTATACCAGCAACCCTTTTGTCTTGAGCTGCAATTTTAGTTAAACACTCTCCAAAAACTTTACTATAACTTGGCTTTGATTTTGTTTTTTTAGAACTTCCATCTTTAAGATTAAAAGGCCCAACACCATGAAATTGATCTGGATTATTTTCTGCTGGTGGATAACCTTTACCTTTTTTAGTTAAAACATGTAAAAGTACAGGCCCCTCTATTTTTTCAGCCTGTTGAAAATATTTGATTAATTCATTTATATTATGACCATCGATTGGTCCTAAGTATTTAAAACCAAATTCTTCAAATAAAACCCCTTGGATAAAACTATATTTTAAAGCTGCTTTAACTCGATCTACTGTATTAGAAACTGTCTTTCCAAATTTAGGTATTTTATTAAGCAGAAATTCTATATCTGCTTGTACCTTTTTTAAAGTTGGATCACTTCTTAAACTATTTAAATAGCTTGAAATAGCTCCAACATTATCAGAAATAGACATTTCATTATCATTTAAAATGACATTAATGTCAGCTCCAATATGCCCAGCATGATTTAAAGCTTCAAATGCCATCCCCCCAGTTAAAGCACCATCACCAATTACTGAATAAATATCTCCTATTTGATTTAAATTTTCTCTAGCCAAAGCTAGACCTAAAGCTGCAGAAATAGAAGTACTGCTATGTCCAGCTCCAATAATATCATGTGGAGATTCAGTACATTTGGGATAACCACTTAAACCATTTTTTTGTCTTAATTTTGTAAAGCAATTTTTACGTCCTGTCAAAATTTTATGAGTATAAGCCTGGTGACCAACATCCCAAATTATTTTATCTGTAGGACTATTTAAATAATGATGTAGGGCAATTGTCAATTCTACTGTACCTAAATTTGAAGCAAGATGACCACCGGTTTGAGAAATATTTTCAAGTAAAAAATCTCTTATTTCAGAGGCTAATTCGTTCAGTTGAGAACCTTTTAATTTCTTTAAATCACTTGTTCCATTTATTTTATCTAAATAATTAGTCATTAATTACACCTCTTTTTATAAATCTATAAATTTTAGCATAAATAAGATGGAAAATTGTTAAAAAACGACCAAACAAAAAAATTATTTCTGTCGATTTTTTCATCCCATAATATTTAAAAAAAGCTTTACCTCCAACAGTCAAAGAGGAAGCTAAGCCAATAATTATTAAATTAGTCCAAAAGCTTGAAAAGTTATAATAATTAATTAAGTCAATTGCAATTACAGCACTAATTGCACCACTGACAGTTCCACAAATATCACCAACTATGTCACACATCAAACTTGCTACTTTATCACCATTTTTAGCTAATTTAAGTGATATTTTAGCACCAAAAATTTTTTTAGCTGCTTTAGCATTAAAAGGTTCTGGTCTGGCTACAGTAGCAGCAACTCCAACCATATCTGCTAAGACCCCTACGATTATAATAATTAACAGTATTATTACTGCCATCGATAAGGGCACAAAACGAACTTGGGTTTGAGAAATCGATGAAACACTTACTGCAATAAAAAAAGTTATTATAGCAATAATAATACTGCTCTTTAAATTAGACAAAAAAATCCTCCTCTTGTTATAAATAACAGATGGTAATACAATAGATAAATGCTGTGTCATAGGTCCAGCAGGTTTTCCCCAGGAATTCCTAATCGTCACCAATCAGGAGATTTCTCTTTAAATTCCTGCTGTAGGGTCTCCCTCTACAGAGCTGGATTGCCACTAAGAACACACTTTAATCCCTATTGAATTCACTAAGACAGTCTAGAAGTTTTCCTTAACAGCATTTAAACTATCCCCTAGCTTCTTTTGCAGTACTGGTTTCCAGCAGGTTCAACCCAGAGCTGGATCCAAGCGTCTGTGTTTTGCTACTGTCTCCAGTACCACTTCAAAGCAGGCTACACTGTTCAACCTTGCGGTTAGAACAGGTGAACCTAGCCTTATTTTTTACAAACTCGACCAGGCCTCCGCGGGAAAGGGGTCAACGCCCACATGCCATTGTGGATCGCCCCAAGCCCTTATCTCTCTGCAACAGCCCCCGACTGGGCGTCAGCAGCCATTACAAAGAACTTCATCGATATGCCCGTTGACGGATTTTTAGGCCCGCCTTCAAAGATAGTATGCTGACTAGAATACTGCACCATCTGCATTTTAACTAATTATAACACATTTATTTAGGGGCTTCAATTACTGCTGTCTTTTTAAAATAAAATCAATTAAAGCTTCTAATTTCTCAGCTTTTTTGCCAAAAATAATTAAAGCTTCTTTAGCCTCTTTAGCATATTTTTCAGCTTCTTTTTGAGCCTTTTTCAACCCTAATAATTTAGGGTAAGTTGCTTTATTTAATTCTTGATCCCTACCAACTACTTTTCCCATCGCCTCAGTTTCACCAGTTAAGTCTAGCAAATCATCTACTATCTGAAATAAGACTCCAATTTTTTCTGCATAAGTTAAAAGTGCTTTTTTCTCTTCTGGCTTAAAATCAGAACAATAAACTCCATTTAAAACTGATGCTTTAATCAAGGCTCCAGTTTTAGCTTGATGTACTTTTTGCATTTCTTGAAGTGTTAAGTCCTTATTTTCAGCCTCAAGATCTAAAACCTGACCTCCAACCATTCCCTGATAACCAGAGAATTTGGCTGTATTTGCAATAATTTTAACCTTTAAATCAGGCTTAAGTTCTAGATCAGCTAACACTTGAAAAGCATAAGTTAAAAGTCCATCTCCAGCTAAAATTGCAGTTGCCTCTCCAAAAACAAGATGGTTAGTCTTTTTTCCTCTTCTTAATTTATCATCATCCATAGCTGGCAAATCATCATGGATTAAAGAATAACTGTGAATCATCTCTAAGGCAGATCCTGCTTTTAAAGCAGCTTGATAATTACCTTCTAATAATTCGGCTATTAAAAGAGTAAGGATTGGTCTAATCCTTTTACCTCCCGAAAGTAGGGTGTATTTCATTGACTTAGTTAATTGAGGTGCAAGTTCATCTTGACAATCTAATAACTTTATTAGATTTTCTTCAATAACTTCTGCTTTAGCTTTTAAAATATTCTTTATTTTATCCAAAATTAATCCTCTCCCAACTCAGATTCAAAAGCTACTTCTTTAGTAAATTCTTGATTTTCTTTTAACATTAATTCTATTTTGGATTCTGCCTTATCTAATTTTTGGTGGCAAAATTTAAGCAATTTCATTCCTTGACTAAATTCTGCTAAAGTTTTATCTAAATCATTCCCACCTTCTTCTAAATCGTCTACAATTTTTTGTAATTTTGCTAGGGCAGACTCAAAATCTAATTCTTCAATTTTGATTTTCTTTTCAAATTCTTTTTTATTTTCCATTAATGTCACCCACTTTTCTACAGTCTTTGATTTCCACTTCGGCTAAACCATCAGTTAAACGGGCCTTAACTAAATCCCCAATTTCAATTTCTTTAATTGATTTAATTGGTTTTTTAGTTTGATCTTGTAAAATAGTATAACCTCGATCTAAAGTTTTTAAAGGGCTTAAATTATTTAATTTCTGATGTAATAATTGATATTTATTTTCCCAGTCTTGATAATTTTTTTCTATTTGATGCACTAATTGAGTTTCTAAATTATCTAATTCTTGTTCATAATCTCTAAATAATTCGGCTGGACTTGAAAATATTTTTCTGGCTTCAATACTATTTAATTTATTTTTAGATTCTTTAATTTTCGTTAAACTACTATTTAATAATCTTTTAGTTAAATTATCAAGCCTAGTTAAAACTTCCTCTCTATTTGCAGTTGCTAATTCAGCTGCAGCAGAAGGAGTTGGTGCCCGCAGATCAGCTACAAAATCAGCAATAGTAAAATCAGTTTCATGGCCAACTCCACTAATTACTGGCAGTTTTGAATTATAAATTGCTCTTGCTACTTTTTCTTCATTAAAAGGCCACAAATCTTCAATTGAACCTCCACCACGGCTGACAATAATCAAATCGATATCATTTCTACTATTTAAATACCTAATTCCAGCACTAATTTCTGCTTGAGCAAGTTTACCCTGGACATGAGCTGGAACTATTAAAACAGAAAAATTACTGCTTCTTCTTTTCATAACTGAAAGTATATCACGCACAGCTGCTCCAGTTGGAGAAGTGACAATCCCAATTTTATTAGCTAAAAAAGGAATTTCTTGTTTTTTAGAGACAGCGAATAATCCTTCTTTTTCCAATTCTGATTTTAATTTTTGATATTTTTCATATAATTTACCTTTACCAGCTTTTTTCATTTGACGCGCATAAAATTGATATTCTCCTCGCTGGCTATAAATATCCAAATTACCTTTAGCTTCAACCTGCATTCCATCTTCTGGTTCAAAGTCAAGCTTGGAATTATCACCTTTAAACATTACGGTTTTTAATTGAGAATTTTTATCTTTAAGAGTTAAATACATATGACCAGAACTGTGATGATAAAAATTAGAAATCTCACCACTAAGCCAAAAATCATTTAAAAATGGATCTTCTTTTATTAAATTTTTTAGATATTTTGTTATTTCTGCCACACTATATATTTTTTTATCTTTTTCACTAAATAAATTGTCTTGATATAAATTTTCCATATAAAATCAACTACTTTATTTTTTAGATTTCTCAAGCAAATAATTTTTGATGTTTTGGGCAGCTTTTTTACCTGCACCCATTGCCTGAATAACTGTTGCTCCACCAGTTACTATGTCTCCACCTGCATAAACACCTTCACGACTAGTTTTCTGGCCAGAATCCACCTTAATTCCACCCCAGCTTTTAGTCTCTAAATCCTTAGTATTAGCAGTTAAAAGTGGATTAGGATTTTGACCAATAGCAATAATTACTGTATCAAGTTCTAAATCCCAATTTGAATTTTTAATCGGAAGTGGTCTTCTTCTACCAGAATTATCTTTTTCTCCCAGCTCCATCTTTTGACATTCCATTGCTTTTACTTTTCCCTTTTCACCCTTAATTGCAATCGGATTATTTAATAATTTAAATTCAATACCTTCTTCTTGAGCATGGTGTATTTCTTCACTGCGAGCAGGCATCTGCTCTTCTGAACGGCGATAAACTACATAAACATCTTCAGCTCCTAATCTTTTAGCAGTTCTTGCTGCATCCATTGCTACATTTCCAGCTCCAACAATTGCAACCTTATTTCCAACTGCAACAGGTGTTTTATATTCAGGATATTTAAAAGCTTTCATTAAATTAACTCTAGTTAAAAATTCATTAGCTGAATAAACTCCATTTAAATTTTCTCCTGGAATATTTAAAAATCTAGGTAAACCAGCTCCTACACCAATAAATATTGATTTATAATTTTGTTCAAAAAGTTCTTCAATAGTAATAGATTTACCAACTACTACATTTAATTTAATTTCTACACCTAGTTTCTTAATTGATTCAACTTCTTGTTCAACTATAGTTTTAGGTAATCTAAATTCGGGAATTCCATATCTTAAAACTCCACCTGTTTTATGCAGAGCTTCAAAAATAGTAACTTTAAGTCCAGATTTGGCCAAATCAGCTGCTGCAGCCAAACTAGCAGGTCCTGAACCAATAACAGCAACCTTTTTATCGGTCAATTCCGCAATTTTTAATTTTTCTAATTCACTTTTAGAGGACTCTGCTGTTTCTTTTTCTAAATTATAATCAGCTACATAACGTTCTAAACGACCAATAGCAACTGCTTCATTTTTAATTCCCATTACACATTTAGCTTCACATTGTTCTTCTTGGGGACACACTCGACCACAGATAGCAGGCAAATTATTTTTGCTTTTAATTATTTGATTTGCTTCTTCTGGATTACCATTTTTTAAAGCCTGAATAAATTGAGGAATCGGAACTCCAACTGGACAACCTTCAACACATGGTTTGTGTTTACACTGCAAACATCTGTCTGCTTCTACAAGTGCTTCTTCTT